>CAYQAJ010000030.1:25691-29996 GCA_964415245.1 uncultured Pirellulaceae bacterium
ACCGAGCGGTTCGAAGTGCACGTCGAGCAGCCGGGCCGCGAGCCGTGGATCGGCCGCTACGGGAATCGCGCGGTTGTCGAGGAAGACAACGAGCTCAAGCTCTACTGGGACTGGGCCTTCGCCTGGGACAGCCGCGAAGTGCGGCTCGAAAAAGGTCCCGCCACCATTCGGCTGGTCAGCAAAACACGCGAGGCGAACCCGCGGCAAATCGACGTGGTGGTGCTCACCACCGATCCCGCGTACCTTCCCCGCATGAAAGAGCGGCCGCACAGCGACACGTGGGATGTGCTCGAATCGTATCGCGAAAAGCTGCCGTGCGATTTGGAACCGCTTGCCCGCCGCGCCGCCGGCAACGAGCTGCCCGACCCCTGGAAGCTGCGCACGTTTCGCGATCGTGGCTTCCTTTACCTGTGGAACGTGAGCCACACCTCGGCCAAGGACACGTGGCTCAGCGACAAGCCGGACCGCGTGCTGTTTCCCTACAACGTCATCGACGAACCGGTCCGCGAGGAGTTCGAGAAGAAGTACGGCGGGCGACAGGATGTCCCTATCTTTTCCGACAAGCGCATCGTGCCCACGTTTCACGGAGTGGGTGCCGGCGTGTTCGCGACAGACCCGCAAACCGGCCAGGTGAACGAAACAGGCCGGCTCTTTGCCCAGTGGCTCGACTCGCATCCCGACCGGTGCTGGGCCATGATGATGAACTACCACGGCGGCCAGCCGATCGGGCCCGAGGGGCAGGCGCTCTTCGCCAAATACCGCGACCGCTACGTGGGCTCGATTTCGGGCGAGAGCCTGGGTTACTTCTATCCGCCGGCCGAGGAAATGCGGCAGGCGACCGTGGGCGCGACGACGCGGCGGCAGCTCGTCGAGGCGTTCGCGCCGCTTTCGCTGCGCTACAACGCGGAGAAATACCGCACGGTGTACGGGCGCGATCTGGATGCGAACCCGTACGCCGACGTGATTGCGTGCCTGTCGATCGGCAATATCGCGTTCGAGCCGCTGATTTACGATTGGGGAGCCCGGATATGCGGGTACGAGTCGGCCTCGGCCACGTCGTCGGTGCTACCCATGCGGTGGGCTTTCATGCGGGGCGGAGCGCGGCAGCACGCCGGTCTGACCGCCACGTACCGAAGCTGCAACTTTGGCGACGCTTCGACCATATTCAGCGACGGCGGGAGTTTTCACGCCCCGCGTAACTTGATGGACAACTACTACAGCGTGTTCTCAGGCGCCGGCATGACCTGGTACAAGATGGATATTTGGTATCAGTACATGGCCGGCTCGTCGATGTTCTACCACGAGCAGGGCTTCGACGAGTTCTGGAAACCCGGCGGCACCTCGGCGGCCGGCTACAAGGAAGTGCAGCTTTCGCCCAAGGGAAAACTGGTCGACCGGTTTTTGCGCGTCACGGCGGCCGAGCCCGACCGCGGCAACCCGTACACGCCGATCGCGTTTCTGGTCGACTACGCGCACGGCTGGGAGCCGGCGCCATTTTGGCCCAACAGCTTCAAGAACTGGCACGAGCACCAGGACCGTTTCCTGTACGGCGATCACGAGGCGATGCTTGAACAGTATTTCTGGACGGCCTACTACCCGATCGGTCCCGAAAGCGAGAAGCCGATCACCGGCACCAACGAGGTATACGTGCCCGGCGTGTTCGGCGACGTGTTCGACGTGATCTTCGCCTATCCCGACGCCGGCAAGTGGCGCACGATCGACACGTACCCGGTAGTCGTGGCCGCGGGCGACATCGAGCTGACCGCCGCCGAGGGGGAGCGGCTGGCAAAGTACGTGTCGGCCGGCGGGACGCTGCTAGTGGCCGATGCGCATCTGACCGGCCTCGGCGTCGCCGCGCTACATTTGCCGACCACGGGCGCGGAGAGCGAGTCGTGCGGATACCGCTGGCTCGACGAAGCCGACGTACATCCATCGCAGGTTTATCGTTACCGACCGATTCAGCCGGGCCAGGAGAAGATGCGCACCCTGGCGCTCACGCCCGAGGGCGAAGTGTTCTGCGCGGCGATCGATCGCGACGCGGGGCGGATCATTTTCTTGTCGGTGCCGCGCGGACTAGGCGTCGATCGCCGGGCATTGCCCGTCGTGGCGCGGCTATTGGCGCACCTGCGCAGCGGGCTGATGCCGGTCGAGGTCGAAGGCGACGTCGAGTGGCTGGTCAATCGCACCGGCAAAGGCTGGGCGGTCACGCTGCTCAACCCGGCCGGTCAGGCCAAGCCGCAGCACGGCATCACGCCGACCGACTTTCGACAGAACAAGCCTGTGACAATTCATTGCCGTGTCCCGGTCGCCACCGCGCGGGATTGGCTGATGCCCGACGACAAGCTGGCAGTCGAAACGGCAAACGCCGACCAGCGGCAAGTGCGGTTGGAAGTACCCGCCGGCGGTGTGCGCATCATCGCGCTGGAGAACTGAATGCACGGTGCAAAGGCGGAGTGCAGAATGCAAAGTGCGGAGCGCAGATCGCGCCACACAAATTTACTCGGTTAGCCGCGACGCGAGAGCGAAGCGCGAATGCGCCGTTAGTTACAACGCGGAGCGGAGCGCGCGTAACCCCCACACCCGCCGCTACCGAAAGAGAAGAAAATCGCCGTCGCCGTCCACAACCCCCGCCACGCCACTGCCGGATGTTGCCGCCGAACCCGGATGTCCGTCCGGCTTGCCCTGGGCGTCGTAAAGTTGCCAGCCCAGCCGGTTCTCTTTCGTCCACGCCACCAGCGAGCTGCCGTCGGGAGCGCTCAACGCCAGGATGCCGGTGCGGTGGCCGGCTCGGCCAGGCGTTCTGATTTCGCCGGGCGGCAATACGCGACCCCGTTGATCGACTCGGGCGAAGTAGATGTCGTACTGGTCGCCCGTAGGCCATGCCGCAACGAAGCCGCGGGGCGCGCGGGATACGGCGAAATAACTCATGGGGCAGGAATCGATCTTCCACAACGTGCTGCTGATGCGAGTGCGCGACGTTTGGTTCCGCTGTTGATTCCACAACAGCAGATACATATCGCGCTCGTCGTTCGTCTCCTCGCGGTACAGCACGGCCAAATTGCCGTCGGCGCCAAATGCCGCGCTGGTCGTGCAACAGTTGCACGGATCGTAAGCGGGATTGATCTCCTCGTTGCCCTCAAACGATTCGCCGTTGTCGTGCGACACGTTGCAGTACAGCTTATCCGCCAGCCAACAAGCCGAAACGTTGCCCTGGTCATCGGCGGCCAACGAAAATCCCTCGCTCGGCTTGCCGTTGAGCCGCCGCACCGGCGAGAAGCTTTTGGCCCCCGGTTCGAGCCTGGCGAAGTAAAGACCCCAATCGCTTTGGGGCACTTTCAGCATCCATGCATTGGGGGTCATGATGCCCACGTGAATGCGGCCCCCCTGGCCCAACGCCATGTCGCAGCCCTCGAACTTCACCCGCGGATCGACCTTGAGGGCGTCGCGATCGACCACGACCGGCATCGCGTCGCTGAACGACTTGCCATGGTCGCGTGACGTTGCATACCGGGGACCGTCCTGCGTGTTAAAGAGAAGGTGAATCGTTCCCTCCGCGTCGGTCTTGGCAGCGGCGGGCTGCCCGTGGTCGGGAACGGGAATGGTCGTCACCCGGCTGCTTTGGTCGTCGGCGTTCGTGGCCGGCAGGGCGAGAACGATGGTGCTCAGCACGGCAAATGCACACGCCGCTTGCCTGGCGTTAACCATCAAGGAAATCTCCTTTCATTTGGACAAACCGCGAACGGCAAGGAGCGTCTCTATTGCGGCACGCGGCGATTCGATCCGGAGTCACCCCCCGCGTCTGCCGCCGAACTTATGCTCGGAAGGGTACAGAATGAGAGTATACGGTTCGGCGAAGATGTCAATTTCTTGTAGGACGGAAGGCACGTCGAGTTGACTCGCGCGATTCGACCGGGCGTTCTTCGCGCGGCGCACCACTGCGCGAGGCAGCAGATCGCCGCAGCCAAGAATGCCGCCAGTCGAACTGCTGGATTCCCTCGTGCGCGGGTATAGACGAGCAGCGTCAGGCACAGCCTGACCATCGGCATGCCGAGGCGGCTACCTCTTGCGATGGCGAATCTTGGCGCGCATGCGGCGCTTCTTACGTCCCAATTTGCGCCGCCCTTTGCCGGTTTTCTTGGTTCCCACCTTGAACTCCACACAAGTATCGCACCGGCCGCGAGCCGCTGCCCGTTTCTCTACGATCGGCTCGAGCGGACTCTTGCCGGCACGCAGTGCCGCGCCCCTCGCCCGTGTCCTAACGAGCACGCAGCTTAGCAGAACGACACCATGGGGGGCAACATCCCC
>CAYQAJ010000031.1:0-29767 GCA_964415245.1 uncultured Pirellulaceae bacterium
GGCGATGCGGGCGGCCACCTCGGGGCGCCGCACGACCAGCAGCACGTCGTGTCCCACCACGTCGGGCATCATCTCAGGGTTGATTGACAAGGGGCGGCGATTGACTCCGTGGTAGCTGGCCGCCTGCACCAGGCCGACTTTGAGCGGCATGTCGAGCAGGCGGATCAGATCGGCCAAAAGCACGAGGCTGCCGGTCATCACACCCACCACGGTCAAGGGCTTCTGCTCATACCACGCGCGCACCTGTCCCGCCAGGCGCTCGACGCCCACGCGAATCTGCTCCTGGGTAAGAACGACTTTCACGGATTGTTTTGCCTCGATGCCTCGTTCGGCGCGGCTTAACGTTCGGCGCGGGTCTCCCGACCCCGCTGATGCTGCGACCGGAGGTCTCCCCGCTTGAGTGTAGTGTCTCGCCCGATTTGAGACCTTCGGTCGATCACTGTGGCTCGGTCGGGAGACCGGCCACAACGGGTCGTAGGTCCCGCTTGCCGAGCGGGACCTTTTCTGCGATGCGCCCGATCCATCTCATGAGGTCCCGCCCGGCAGGCGGGACCTACTCGTATCGACCGTTCTACGCAGCCGCGAAAGTTGACGCAAGCGTGCCGCAAAGCGCCGATGGCCGTTTGCATGAAAAGCACTTGGCGGATAGAACGAACTGGTCATGTGATCAGAGTGGTCGCGTGTTGCGTTGCGAGTGGTTTCCGTATCCGGAGCAGACCGCAGTGAATCAGCCGACGGGCCAGTGGAGCCAGGTGCAAGTCGCCGGCTACGCCTGCGACATCTACGAGCCGCCGCGCCGCAATGAGCACGGCTTCGTGGCCATGTACCTGCACGGCGTGCACCTGGGGCGGCTCGACGACAAGCCGGCGTTCGTCTCCCAGCTCGACCGCCACGGACTGCCCTTGATCGCCCCGCGAACGGGGCGAAGCTGGTGGACCGACCGCGTCTGCGAGGAGTTCGATCCGCGGCTCACGGCCGAGCGGCACATTCTCGACAACGTGCTCCCCTACATCCGCGAGCGGTGGCAAGCCGAACCGCCGCGCATCGGCCTGTTCGGCACGAGTATGGGGGGCCAGGGTGCGTTGCGGTTTGCCTACAAGCACCCGAGGATCTTCCCGGTCGTGGCCGCCATTTCGCCGGCCATTGACTACCACACGCGCATGGCCGAGGGGGACGAGACGCTGCCCAAGATGTACCCCGACGCCGAATCGGCCCGGCAGGACACCGCCACGCTGCACGTACACCCGCTCAACTGGCCGCCGCACCAGTTCTTCTGCTGCGACCCGGCCGACGTCCGTTGGATGGAAAGCGCCGAGCGGCTGCGGATGAAGCTATCGGCCCTCGGGGTCCCGCACGAATGCGACCTGGAAACAACCGGCGGCGGCCACGGCTTCGACTACTACAACCGCATGGCCGAGCGAGTGATTGGCTTTGTGGCCGAGCGGCTCGATCGGGAGCGCCGGCGGGTTGTGTAGGAAACGGCCGGGTTGCACCTTCCTTCGGCTTTCAGCGGCGCGCAGGGCCGCATGCTAAGATAGCGTAGCGTCGTGGATCACCATCACGACTGGCGGCGCCGCGCGCCGGTGGTCGGTGTCACACAGCGCGATTCCTTGCGAGGTGCGCATGTGCCGCTTCGTGCTCTACATGGGTCCGCCGATCACGCTCGATCTGCTCATCACCCGGCCTACCTACTCGATCATCCACCAAAGCTATCGCAGCCGCATGCGCGAGGAGCCGCTTAACGGCGACGGCTTCGGCGTGGCGTGGTACGTGCCGGAAATCTCGCCTGAGCCGGCCGTCTTCCGTTCGATCCAGCCGGCGTGGAACAACACCAACCTGGGCGACCTGGCCCGACTGACGCGCAGCCCGGTGATTCTGGCGCACGTGCGAGCCGCCACGAAAGGGCTGAGCGTGTCGGAGTCGAACTGCCACCCCTTTATCGCGGGACCGCTGGCGTTCATGCACAATGGATCGGTGGCCGGCTTCACGGGATTGAAGCGGGCGATCCAGCAACGGCTGAGCGACGAGTCGTTCTCGGGCATCCGCGGCACGACCGACTCGGAGCACGTTTTCGCGCTATTCCAGGACCACTACGCCCGCGTCGACGGCAGCGACCCGGTCGGGCGGCTGGCCAGTGCGTTGGCGGCGACCATCCTGGAGGTCGACGAGCTGGCGCGGGAGGCAGACCCGGCCCGCCACTCCTACCTGAACCTGGCGGTGAGCGACGGCCGCTGCGCGGTGGTTTCGCGATTCGCCACGGGTGAAGAAACCGCCCCGACGCTTTTCGTTCATGAAGGGAAGGAGTACACGTGCCAGGACGGCCAGTGCCTGATGATCGACTCTCCGGCGCAGCACCATACGGTGATCGTGGCTTCTGAACCGCTGACCGACGAACCGGCCTGGAAGGCCGTGCCCGAAGAGAACATGGCCGTGATCCGCCCCGACTTGTCGGTGAGCTTCACGGCGATATGTTAATGCCGCGTGGGGCAGACCCTCCTCTCCGTGGGGCAGACATTCTTGTCCGTGGGGCAGAAATTCTTGTCTGCCAAATGCCCACTTCGGCGAAACGAAGGAAAAGACGCAAAGGCAGGCTGGAAAGCCTGCCCCACGGCGAAGACCATCGACTACCGTCTCGGTAGCAGCGATGAGGGGCTCGACTGGGTCACGTCCAACAGCCGGGCGTCTTCGAGCTCGACGCCATTTTCGCGGCGCCAATAGAGAATCTTGCGGGCGGCGGTATGCGAGGATCCGCCCGAGGCGGGGTAGCGCCACAATTCGGCGTCTGATCGGCCTCCCCCTTCCAGTATCAGAAGCTGCTTGTCCGAGGCGTACGAAATGCGCTCGGCGCGTGCCAGGAAGGTATTGCCCTCGACTACGGTGTTTCCCGTGGCTTGCAGCTCGACGGCGCGGTTGTCGTTGTCGGCGAACAGCCCCATCTGCGCCACGGACAGTCGGTCGCACGAGAATTGAACGCCGCGATTGCCCAGGTGCTTCACGTCGTCGAGCGCCAGCCAGTCGTCCCACGCGTCGACTGGGCCGTACACGCCCTTCACCTGTTCGACGAACTCCATTTCGCGAACGTGGATATTGCCTACGATCGCTTGCTGGAATTGCACGTAGAGATAGGTCAAGTCGTCGGACTGCTTTTCCGTGGGCTGCGTGGGGCGCGATTGGGATGTGGCATCGAGCGGATCGCCCGATCCCACGCGGACGCTGCTCACCCATCCGCGGCCGTCGGCGTGCAGCCGGCCCGTGTGCTGATCGATGGTCAGGCTGGCGGCACTCATGCGGTCGAACGACTTGCGCACGGGTCCCTCGTAGGTCGCGCTTTCCATGAGCACGTTGCCGCGAAAGGCGACCTGCCGCAGCTCCACCTGGCCGGCGTCGGGAGGCTGATTGAAATCGACCATGCGGCTGAGCGTGGCGTCGAGCACGTCGCCTCGCGCCGTCTGGTTCGGGCCTGCCACAATCACGTCGCGCTCGAAGTGGATCGTCCGGCCGTCGAACTCCATCCATCCCTTCCAGGTGACTTCGGCGCGCTGGGGTTCGGCGGGCGAAACCGCAAGCGGGTCGCGACGTAACGGGGTAGTTCCGGCCGTTCGCACGTCGCGCGGATCGGTCGGCCGCTCACTGCTCGGTACGGCAAGCCCTCCGACGCCGGCGCCGGCCAACTGGCCCTTGACCGGCAACGTCATCGTTCCGGCCCCATCGACCCACAGGCGGTTGTCGCCGCGGCGGAGCCAGACGTTGGAAGCGTCGAGGGTCAGGCCGCGCGCTTCGACGTGCGCCGGCCGCCCGACAACCGTAATGGTGGCCGAGTCGCTATTGGCGTCGCGCGCTTGCAGGGCGTCGCCGGTGATTCGCAGTTGCTCGTCGGGTTGGGCGGCGTGCGACTCAACCAACAGCACGTTGCCGTCGACGGAGATGTCCTGCACGGTCGTCTCGTCGCCGCGACTCAGGAGCAGCACGCGAATGAGCTGCCCGGTAACGTCGAACTTGCCACCGAGCGGGTTGCTGGCGCCTTGCGGTGCCGTGCTGCTCGCGCCGGCGCCGGTTCGATCCGAAGGCCCGCTCCGCTGGTTCGCCGTTCCCGCGCCTGCGGCTGATTCATCGCCGCCCGCCGCATCAGAGGTAAGGCGGCGGAACCACGCTTCGAGCCGCTCGGTCGATCCGCTGATCTGCGGTGCGTTGATTCGCACGCGGCCCTTGGCCAGCATGCGGTCGGGAACGAGAGAACCGCCCAGCGGCATTTCCGCCGCGGCCGGGCTCGCCGTGGCGTCGGACGTGGAAGCCAGCCAGACGTGAATCTCGTCGGCCGTGAACCCGCCCACGTCCTGGAACTCCAAGCTCGCCATGATGTCGCCCGGGCCAGCAGCGGCCTGGGTGCGCGAGTCCTGCCACGACACGAAGGAAACGCCTCCTTCGGAGTGCTGACCGGTCGCGGATTCTCGACGCAACCCGGCCACAGCCCCGGCCTGGCCGCGCGAGCCGTACAGGCTGATCCGCGACTCGTCGACATCGTGCTCGAAGTACACGCCGCGGGCGATTCCCCCGCGCGACGCGGCACGCAGCACCACGGGATAACCGGTCGCCACGATCTTTTTGATGGCAAGCGAGTCGCCGACCGAACTGCCTGGGGGAGCGGGCGCGACCGAGTCGGCAGTCGATTGGCCGGCCGGCGTTTGCACGACGGATGCAGCGTTGTGCTCATTCTTGCCGCGGCGTTCAAAGTGCACTTCCAGCATTGCACAATTGAGCTGGTCGCCGGGTCCGTCGGGGTTGAGGTGAACGACGTCGACCGAGTCCTCGAACGTGGCCACGTTAGTTTCGAAATTGAAGCGAAAGGGACCCTGGCACGTGATCTCGATCGGGGGCGGTGGGCCGGATGGCGCCGCTGCGGATTCGGGCCCGCCGCGTCGCGCTGGTTGTGGACGAACGTGCACTTTGTCGACGTGCACCAGCTCCAGTAGCCGGGCACCTTCGATCGCCAAACCGCCCTGCCGGTCGCGCGCGGGCGCCTTGACCAACTCGATCGACAGATCGCGCCCGCTGCCGTAGCTGGCGCCCATGCGGAACTGCACATCGTGCGGCGAGACGATGCGCTCGGAATCGATCTGCACGTTGCGGGTGTGGATTTCCAGGTCGTCGCCAGCGCCGGGCTTGCTTTCGGGGCTGTGAATGCGAATCGTGCCCCGCACGACGACGCCGACGAGCTTGCCCATCCCGGCCTGGCCCAGCTCCACGGGTCCGTCGAATTTCAACTCCGCGCCGTCGGGCGCTTGCAAGATGATGGGTCGGCGGCCGGCCGTCCGTTTCGACGGGTCAATTGGGCCGCCGGCCGCCGCGTCGCCCTCCTCTGGCCTGAAGTACACAGCCGAGAGCGGCGACACCTTGAGGCGATCGTCCGCAAGTCGTTCGTACTCGTGGAACAACAGCCAGCCGCTCGACGTTTCGAGCACCTTGGGGCGGTCGAGCTCCCAGGCGTCGGGCGGAAACCACTGCGCGAGGAACTCTTGTTGTTCGCGTCGGCTTCGTGAGATCCCGCTCCCCGACCCGCCGCTTCCCGACTCCTGCCGGACGCTGGTACGCGGCTCGATCAACGGCACGACCACTATCGCGTACGCGAAGTAGCCGGTCAAAGCGACCGCCAGGCCAACGGTAGTGCGAACGACGTGAAGGGTCATGGCGTAGTGTACTTGCGCACCAGCTCGTCCCAGCGTTTTTTCGATTTCAGAATCAACTCGATCAGTTCGCGCACCGCGCCGGCGCCGCCGGGGAGTTTGGTAACGTAGTCGGCCGCGCCGCGGACCTCGGACACGGCGTCGGCCACCGCCACTTTGGCGCCCACGTAGCGCAGCACCGGCAGGTCGGTCAGGTCGTCGCCGATGTAGCACACCTGCGCGGGCTCCAGGCCCAAGTCTTCGACGGCGGCCCGCGCCGCGGGCAGCTTGTCCTCAAACCCCTGCCGCACGATGTCGACACCCATCTCGGCCGCGCGCATCTTGACGATGTGCGACGTACGGGCCGTGATGATGCCGAACTTGTAGCCGGCCCGCTGCCACAGCCGCACGCCCAGGCCGTCGCGGACGTGAAACTTCTTGGTCTCGATTCCCTGGTTGTCGAAGACGATGCCGCCGTCGGTGAGAACGCCGTCGACATCGGCCAGGATCAGCTCCACGTCGCGTCCGAAGTCGTCTGTTTTCATTTGTGCGGGCCCCCCATAAGTGGAGCAAATGGTGCGCCCAATTAATCTCGGGTGCGTCGGATGCCGGATTGATCGACGCTTACCACCGAGCGAGCGATTCGGCCGCCGAGTACAAACTACAAAGTGAGTGGGTTGAGTATTACGCCGCCGTGGACTTTGACGATTGTGCGGACCCGCCGGCCGCCTCGTCTCCCTGCCCGGCTGCTTCTTCGCGCGGCAGCAATGCCACCACGTCGGTGATGTCGATCAGCCCCAGCGGGCGCAGCGCGGCGTCGACCACCGGCAGCTCGCTAATTTTGCGCGATGAAATCAGCTCCACCGCTTCGCGCAATAGCGAGCCCGATGGCACGGTCGTCGGCCGATGCGTCATCACGTCGGCGATCGGGCGATCGAGCTCGCCGTCGCGACCGCTCTCCAACAGCCGCGCCAGATCGCTGTCGGTGAACAGTCCCGCGAGCTTGCCCGCGCGGTCGGTAAGCAAGATCGCGCCGCTGCGGCGTCCGGGACGACCGGCCGCGACGAAAACCTGCCGCACGGTGATCTCCTGCTGGGCCACGCGACACACCGACAAAGGACGCATCACGTCTTCGACCCGGGCCAGCTTGCGCCCCAGGGCACCTGCCGGGTGCAGCCGAGCAAAGTCCCCAGCCGAGAACTGACGCATGCGGCTGACCACGAGCGCCAGCGCGTCGCCCAGGGCCATCATGGCCGTGGCGCTGGTGGTGGGAGCCAAATTGTGCGGGCAGGCTTCTTCCAGCGGGCCCAGATCGAGCACCACCGTGGCGGCGCGAGCCAGATCGCTCGCTGGGTTGCCCGTCACCGCCACCAGCGCCGCCGGCACTTCGCGCAGGAAGGAAAGAATCCGCACGATCTCTTCGCTCTGGCCGCTGAACGAAAGCGCCAGGACTACGTCGCGCGGGCCGATGCGCCCCAGGTCGCCGTGCACCGCTTCGGCCGGATGCAGAAAGTGGCTGGGCGTGCCGGTCGAGGCCAACGTGGCGACCACCTTCTGCGCCACCAGCCCGGCCTTGCCCATGCCCGTGACGATGACACTTCCTTCGCAGTGCAGCAACAGTTCGATGGCGCGAGCGAGCGACTCACGGTCCAATCGGTCGGCCAGCGCCAAGAGCGCCCGACCTTCGGCGCGCAAGACATCGCGCGCGATGCGAAGGTGCGTCGTAGCGGGAGACGGCGGCGCGCCGCCGGAAGATGCATTCACGGCTGTTCGTCGTCCTTGACGAAGTCGATTCCCCGCGAAGCGCGCTTTACCTGTCACGCGCCGCGCTGCGGAAACACAACCAACAGCCCCGGCCGGAAGGCCGGGGTTGCGAGTGGCGCCTGGGATTCCTCAGTTAAGCTGGCGAATTCTAACGCCAGCCGCCGTTGGCGACAACGCGAAAGCAGCGGATGCTAGCAGCGCAACCTGCGTGCGTAACTCGGCGCAACCGCGGAGCCGCTACTTTTTCTGGAACACGAATTCCATCGACTCGGGCGTGCGCTGGTTGTACTTGGCGTCGAAGTCGGCGTCGCTCATCACCAGGAGCATGATGCCCTCGACAAGGCCCAGAATGCCGCCCACACCCACGCAGCACAGAACCAGGCAGATGACGCCGGCCATTGTCGACCCGAGGTAGTAGTGGTGGACGCCAAACGCGCCAAGGAGAATCCCCAGTATGCCGGCGACGACCTTTGACTTGCCACGACCAGTACCAGCAGTTGCCATAGCGCGCTCCTTTATTGGCTATCGATCGAGGGGAGTGTCCCATTCCTCCCTGAACGTACGACGCAGTATATCAGCGGTGCCGCCTCAAAACTCCGCTCGCAGCGTCGGAATTCCTCAACAAGATAGACAATCTTGCCGCGAAGTCAACCGAGGGGACATGCCATTTCGCCGCAATTATCGCACCCAAATCACACTACAGCCTGCCGCAGTTGGCTGGCGTGCCCCGCCTGGCCGAAGGCGATCATCCGCTGGCGGCAGACCTCTTTCATGGCGGCGCGGGCCGGTTTGAGATAGTCGCGGGGGTCGAACTTCTCAGGGTGCTCGGCAAACACCTTGCGGATGGCCCCCGTGATCGCCAGGCGATTATCGGTATCGACGTTGATCTTGCGCACGCCGTGGCGGATGCCGCGCTGAATCTCCTCCACCGGCACGCCCCAGGTGGGCTTGATGCGTCCGCCGTAGCGGTTGATTACGTCCTGCAATTCCTGGGGCACCGACGAGCTGCCGTGCATCACCAGGTGGCAGTTGGGAAGGCGGCGGTGGATTTCCTCGATACGGTCCATCGCCAGCACCTCGCCCGTGGGCGGACGATCGAATTTGTACGCCCCGTGGCTGGTGCCGATGGCCACGGCCAGTGCATCGACGCCGGTCTCGGCCACGAACTGCTCGGCCTCGTCGGGGTCGGTCAGAAGCTGCTCCTTCGAGAGCTTGCCTTCGGCGCCGTGGCCGTCTTCCTTTTCGCCGTGACCGGTGGCCAGCGAACCGAGACAGCCCATCTCCCCCTCGACCGACACGCCACGCGGATGGGCCAATCGCACCACTTCGGCGGTCACGCGGGCGTTGTACTGGTAGTCGGCCGGGGTCTTACCGTCTTCCTTCAGCGAACCGTCCATCATCACCGACGTGAAGCCGTTTTCGATGGCGCTCAGGCAGGTGGCGACGCTGTTGCCGTGGTCCTGGTGCATGCACACCGGAATGTGCGGATAGAGCTCGACCGCGGCCAGCATCAGGTGCCGCAGGTAGGCGTCCTGCGAATAGGCCCGCGCACCGCGCGAGGCCTGGATGATGACGGGCGCATCGGTTTCGTCGGCCGCCTCCATGATGGCCTGAATCTGTTCCATGTTGTTCACGTTGAACGCGGCGACGCCGTAATCGTTCTCGGCGGCGTGATCCAACAGAACGCGCAAGGGAACCAGCGACATGGGAGGGCCTCCGTGGGAAATCGTGAGAACACGGTTCGGTTCGCCGCGCGATGAACTACCAAACCCCAAGCATCAAATTGCAAACAATGACCAAATCCCAAATCCAAATGACCAAAGGGAGCGACGCGGATGGGCATTATCCGCTTCACCGGGCGTTGTCACAACGGGGGCGCTGCGACAGCGGGGCGAGAGCGCGAGAGCGAAGCGCCGCGACAAAGCGTCATTCGAGCGGTGTCGCCAGCGGCGGCGCGACCTGCTCGGGGGCGAACAGGTCGTCTAACTGCGTTTGCGCCAATCGCACCAGCAGCAGCCGGCCCGGCTGCTCGTCGCCCGGCGATGCGAAGAAGCATCCGCCGAGCCCCTTGCCCGGTCGCGTGGGACCGAGCACCAGGATTTGCCCGGGCGACAAGGTTACGTCGAATCGGAGGCGTTCGAATACCCGCTGGTCCTGGCGGTTCTCGACGCGAATCCCGCCTTGGCCGCCCAGGTAGCGCTGCCGCGGCTGGCCGTGGTGAATCTCCGGGGTGAATTCCAGCCGCACTCGGCCATCGCCTTGCGGATAGCTGCGCACCGCCAACTCACAGCGAGCCTCGCGGTACGTTTCGCCGCGGACCTCTCCGTCTTCCTGCGTCAGCACGTTTAGCAGATCGTGAGTGGAGCCGAGCACGACGCGGCCCAGGCCTCCCGCGCGGAGCGGCAATCGCTGCTGGGTGGCGGTGGCGGAGTCGGCCGAGATTCCCGCGTCCGTCGTCGGCCCCAGCGGAGAAGCCGCCGCGTCGAGCAACTCGCGCAGCTCGGGCGGCAACTGGGAACCCAAGAGCCCGCATCTCAGGCCGTTGTCCGCCAGCCGGCGACGCGACTCGGCGGCAATCTGCTGCTCGTCGGCGTTTTGCCAAACGGCGTCGGCCGGATCAACCTCGCTGGTGGGGAACCGGACAAAGGCCACTTCGAGCACGACGCTGTCGCTGGCCAAGCGATGCCGCGGGAGCTTCACACCTTCCGAGGGCGCATGCTGTAGCGGCGCGCAACCGATCGCGGCGCACGCCAGAAGCGCGGCGGCTGAGGTGGGCCGCAATCGAGCAAACATCCGTGTCGCGCCCTTTCGCCCGGCGAAATGAAGGGCGGAAGGGTAGACGAAGCTAGCGTGCGAGTCAAGGGAAATGGCCGACGGCCGAAATCGCTGCCCGCGCACTGAAGGGGCGGTTTCCGCGAATGACGAAGGAACGAGAAATGACCAAGCCCCAATGACCAATGTCATACGCACGGCGTACTGAGATTGGTCATTGGGATTTGGTGCTTCTCAGACTTCGGCGCCGACCGACCGCCGGACTACCCGCCTAGTGGTCGAGTATGAACTCGTTGCTATTGAGTAGCGCCCACCAGACGTCTTCCAGCGGCGCGGCCGGACTGCCGCGGGGAGCCGAGGCAACCAGGCGGCTGGCCAAAGCCAACTCCGCGCGATTCGGCTTGCGGGCCAGCGCCGCCAGGAAAAGATGCTCCACCTTTTCCTCGGGCGAAATTCGGCTGGCGGCCACGCGGCTGAGCAGGTTGGCGTGCTCGACGCTGGTGGCGCGGCGCATCAGCGGCCCGTTCATCATCATCAGCGACTGATTGATCGTGCCCTGGAAAGTGCTCGATTCCTCCCCTTCGTCGGTGCCGAGGTTGCGCATGAATTGGCCCAGCCACTGGGTCTTCTCGCGCTGTTGCTCGGCGAAGTCGCCCCGCGCATCGTACGTGGCCGCCACCAATTCGAGCGAAGCAAACACCTCCTCCGGCTGCATGGGGCGCGTGTAGTAATAGCTGAACAAGGGCAGCGCGTCGCCCGACGTCGGGTTATCGACCAGAGCGCCAGCCGGCACGTCGCTCGATAGGCCGAACGAGCGGCTGAGAGCGATCCAGCGAATCAGCCCCTTTACGTCGAATTCGTGCGCGCGGAACTGGTCGGCCAGCAAGTCGAGCAGCTCGGGATGCGAGGGGGGATTGTGCGGCCCCATGTCGTCGACCGGACGCGTGAACCCATAGCCGAAGAAGTGTGCCCACACGCGATTCACGGCGGCGCGGGCAAAGTCGTCGTGGGCGACGATCCGCCGGGCCAGCTCCTCGCGGCGATCGACCTGGCTCACCAGCCCGCTGCGGCCGACGGCGGGCGTGCCCGCCAGGGCGGGATACGCCACCAGCATCTTGCCGTTGAGCTGCTCGTAGTAAATCTCGGCTTCGTCCGCGTCGCCCCCGTCGCCGACAACGTCACGGTCGACGAGGCGCACCTCGCCGCTTCGCGGATCGCGCTCGGCGTGCATCTGACGGAAGAAGGCGTTGAGCTCCCAGAAGCGGCTCTGCTTCCAATTGTTCTCGGGGTGGTCGTGGCACTGCGTGCATTGAATCTGCTGCCCCAGGAAGACCCGCGCCGTGCGCGACGTGGCCAGCGTCGCCTTATCGCTCATTCCCGAGAGCAGGAAGTTCGTCGCGCCGTTGTAATCGGCGGCGCCGGGGCGCCCAGCGCCTTCGGCGGCGATCAACTCGAACGCCACCTGGTCGTACGGCTTGTTCTCATAGAGCGAGCGGCGGAGGTACTGCTGAAGCCCCTCGCGGCTGGCCAATTCGTCCGCCTGCGTGCCGCCGACGCGGCCGATGAGCGCGTTGGTAAGAATCGACGTCCAATTGCGGGCGAATTCCTCGACGTACTCATCGCCGCTGAGAAGCTCGTCGACCAGCCGCCGCTTCTTATCGGAGCGGTTGTCGCGAACGAACCGCTCGAGCTCCTCAACGGTGGGAATGCGTCCCACGATGCGCAGATACACGCGGCGGCACCATTGCGAATCGGGTGCTACGGCGGCAGGAGTGGCGCGGTAATCGGTCCAATACTGCGCCACGTTCGCGTCGATGAAAGCGACAAGCTCCGCCTCCGGCAGCGGATCGACGGGCTCGGGCGCTATCGGCGGGTCGGACGAATTGCCGACAACTTCGCGCGGACCAAACGGAGACGGATTGTCGAACGAGCCGCCGTCGGGCGAATGCTCCTGCGTCGTGCCGGGCGCCGGCGGGCTGCCGGTGCCGCCGGAGTGCTGCCCTTTTTCGCCAGCCACCTGCGGTGGGGTAGTTTCGCCGCGATCGCCCTTTGCCTTCTTCTTTGTTCCGGCCCCGTCGGTGCTGGCTGTGCCTCCCCTGGGTGATTGAGCACTGGGCGATTGGGAGAAATGCAGGGCGAGCGCCCCCAGCAGCGTTCCCACGATCAACACGCTTGCCGCCGCGGCGACACCAATCCAAGTCGATCGCCTCGAGGTCCAGCGCCGACTGTGGCCCGTGGCCTGGATGGAAAGCGGATCGGGCGCAGGGCGCGGAGCTACCGCCGCGGAAGGCGCCGCGCTTGCGGGCGACTCATCCGTGACGGACCGCGCGACGACCGGAACCGGCTCGGAAATACCGCTGTCGCTGCCGTTGCCCGAAACGCTCGCCACCGCGCGGTGCGCCTGCACGACGCGGTCGGCCACGTCGGGCGGCGACTGCCCGCCGAGCACTTCCTCGAGGCAGGTCTCGAGAATGCGGTCGTAGTGTTGGTCGTGAGGATCCATCATCGAATTTTTCCGTCGATACATTTACGCAACTGCGCCTTGGCTCGCTGCATCAGGTTCTTGGCGCCGTGCTCGCTCAGGCCCACGGCGGCGGCAATCTCCGCTCGCGACTGTCGCTCGGCGAACCGCATGTCGAGCGCCACCCGGGCGCGGTCCCCGAGTTGTTGCACGCATTCCCGCAACGCCTCGATCAGTTGCTGGCCGTTGCCGTCTGTGATCCAGTGGGCCCAGGCATTGTTGAACGTATCGATATCTTCAACCGAGATCTCGCGCCCGCTCTTGCGCTGCAGGGAGACAAACTGGTTGTGCGCCACCTTGCGCAGGTAGGCGGCCGTTGCCGCGTCGCTGTATTGTTGAAACGGCCGTTGCAAGACCGCCAGGAACGTTTCCTGCGTCAGGTCCTCGGCCAGTGCCGCCTCGCACCCCAGGGTACGCAGGTACCGCCACACGCCGGCCTGATACTGCCGCACCAATTGGCCGGGATCGACGTGACTGGCATCGAAGCCGGTCGACTCGCCAGCCGAATCGGTCGCCTGACCTGCCGATCTGTCTTTTGAGCGCTCGGCCACGGGAAAAGTACTCACCGCATTGCCGCCAAATGCACCGGCCGCCGCGAAAGCCCCCCTCGCCGCAAAGTGCGATGCGGCAAGCAATTGGTCATTGTAGCCGAGCCACGATGCCGCCGCACGCGCCGCTGGCGCAATCGCTGCTATCGGCACCGAAGCACACAAAAAAGGGCGGGCCGGCGTGTGAAACGCCGGCCCGCCTGGTAAACGATTGAGCGACGAGGGCTTCGCGCACGCCCGCGGCCCGGAACTCCGCTCTACGTGGATTTCCGATTCGGGCGAGCACTCGGTTTAGGCGAACAGCTCCTTGATCACTTTGCCGGAGTTGGCGATCTTCATCGGGCGGCCGCTGCGGCTGGTGAACGTCGTTTCGAGCGAGATGCCCAGTGCCTTGCAGACCGAAGCCATCAGGTCCTGCGACGTATAGGGCTCGGTTTCGACCATGGTGCCGTCCGAGTTGGTCTCGCCCACGGCGATGCCGCCCTTGATGCCGCTGCCACCCACCACCGTGCTCCAGGCGCGGGCCCAGTGGTCGCGTCCGGCGCCGCCGTTGATGCGCGGGGTGCGGCCAAACTCGCCCATCCAAATGATCACCGTGTCCTGGAGCAGGCCGCGATATTCGAGGTCCTCGATCAGCGCGCTCATGGCGGTGTCCATGGTGGGAAGCTTGTCGTCGCGCAGCGTGGGGAAGATGTTGGCGTGATTATCCCAGCCGCCGTAGTCCACTTCGACGAAGGGAACACCCGCTTCCACCAGGCGACGCGCCAATAGGCAGCCACGTCCGAAGGCCGTGTTGCCGTATCGTTCGCGAACCTCTTCGGGCTCCGTCTGGACGCGGAAAGCCGCCATCTGCTCGCTGGTCATCAGGTTGACGGTCTTGCCGAGGATCTTCATGTGATCCTCCGCGGCCGAACCGCGATTCTGGCTGATGAAGCCCTTTTCGATCAGCTCCAGAGTCGCCAACCGCTGCGCGAGTCGATCGCCTTCGACCCCCATTTGCAGATTGCGCACCTGGCCGTTGCTATTGACGGTAAAGGGTGACCAGGCCATTCCCAGGAAGCCGGGCCCGACGCTTCCGCCGTCGACTGCCACGAAAGGCGGAATTTCCAATTCCGGTCGCTGGTCATACAGCTCGTGGGCCACCACCGAACCGTAGCCGGGGTGCTCGATGCTGGGGTTGGGCACGTAGCCGGTGTGCATGTAGTATCGGCCGCGGCCGTGATCGGCCTCGCGAGTGCTCATCGAGCGGACGACAGCCAGGTTGTGCATCTGCTTGGCCAACTGCGGCAGGTGCTCGCTGATTTGCACGTCGCCACTGGTGGCGGCGGGTCGAAACTCGCCGCCCGTCGGGGCGCCCGGCTTGAGGTCCCAGATGTCGATCGTTGCGGGGCCGCCGCTCATCCACAACAGGATGGCTGCCTTGCGGCGACGCTTGAGATCTTGAGCGTTGACCCGCAAGGTGTTCACCAACGACATGGCAGGAATGGCCATGGCCGAGGCGCCCGCGAGATGGCTCAGGAAGTGGCGACGCGATCGCCCCTTGGGTGTAAGCTGATCCATGGACTTTTCACTCCCGAGTGTGGTGATGGCCTGTCAAGGTGATTCGGACGATTCTGTTCTTGTGCGAGCCACTCTCGCTGTCGGCGATCGGCGATCGGCGAGGTTTCTCGTAATGCCGCGCGCTTCGGCCGGCGCGGCTCCTAGTGGTTGAATATGAACTCGTTGCTGTTCAGCACGGCCCACCATACATCCTGCAGGGCGCCCGCCACGTTGCCGCGTCGCGCCGCCAGCAGTCCGTTAGCCATGGCGAGCTCGTTCTTGTTTGGCTCCCGCCCCAGCGCGGCCAGGAACAGGTAGTTGATCTTCTGAGCCGGCTTCATTTCGCCGTCGGTGGCAACACGGCCCAGAAAGCTCCCACCTTCATAGCTGGTCGCCTGCTTGATCAAATCGCCGTTGAACATCATCAAGGTCTGTGGGATCGAGCCGTTGAACGTGGTCGTCTCATCCCCTTCGTCGGTGCCAAAAGCGATCGTGAACTGTTTCAGCCAATCGCTCTTGGCCTTTTCCTGCTCCTCGTAGCTGCCGCGCGTCTTGTGCGCTTCGGTTGCCACCAGCAGCGACTCGTACAGTTCTTCGGCTCGCATCTGCCGCAGATAGAAGTGCGTAAACTTGGGCGTCTCACCCAAGAGCGGATCGTCCTTGGCGTTCGAGGCGTTTGTTCGGCTCGAAAGGCCGTACGGTTCGCTCAGCACGATCCACCGCATCAGGTCTTTCAGGTTGAAGCTATTGGCCCGCAGCTCGCTGGCCAGGTACTCCAACAAAGCGGGGTGCGAGGGAGTGTTGTGCGGGCCCAAGTCGTCGATCGGCTTGGTGAAGCCGTACCCCAAAAAGTGGGCCCACATGCGATTGGCGATGGCGCGATCCATGTACGGCGAGCCCGAGATCAGCTTGCCCAACTCGGTGCGGCGATCGACGTCTTCGACATAGCCGCTGCGGGCAACCTCGGTGCCATCGACAAAGACCGGATAGGCGACCTTCTGCAGGCCGTTACGCAACTCGTAGTAAATCTCTGCTTCTTCCGGAGTCGTCCCCTCGCCGGCAAAATCCTCGTTCACCAACTCGACCGAGGCGACGTCGCGCGTGCCCGACACAAAGCGGCGCAAAGGCCTCGCCTGCCGGAAGAAGGCGTTCATCTCCCAGTATTTCTGCTGTTTCCATTCGTTGAAGGGATGGTTGTGGCACTGCGTACACTGCACTTGCAGGCCGAGAAAGATGCGCGACGTGTCGGCCGTGGCCAGCGCGGCGTCGTCGGTCAGCTTGTTCACCAGGAAATTCACCGCTCCATTGAAGCCTTCGCCGCCAGGATTGTTGGTTCCCGTGGCGGTCACCAACTCCAACACCATCTGGTCGTAGGGCTTGTTGCGGGCGAAAGAATCGCGGAGGTACTTCTGAAGTCCGGCGCGATTGGTGAGCGTCCTATCCTCGGTGCCGCCGCTGCGGCCAATGAGAATGTTGGTCCACAGCGTCGTCCAGTTGCGGGCGTAATCTTCGGTATACGACTCGTCGTATAGCAGCTTGTCGACCAGCTTGACCTTCTTGTCCGTGGCGCGATCCTTTGCGAATACCTGGACTTCGTCGACCGTGGGAATGCGGCCCAGAATGTCGAGGTAAACGCGGCGACACCATTCGCTGTCGGTGGCGCGCCCCGAGGGGGTCATGCCGTAGTCCGTCCAGACTTGGCGGACGTGCCCGTTAATGAGGCCGACCTGCGGTGGCAGCCCGTCGTCTCCTTGGCTCTCCTGTGCCCATGCAGGCGAAATCCCAATCAGGCTCACCGCCGCTAAAGCAACGCCGAGAACTGTGTACCGCATGCTCTTCTCCCCCTACTGAGCTGGGATCGCGCACCGACAGGAGCGATCCGGTCCGCCACCCAAGCTGCCGCCCACCCTAAGCTTGGCGACGCCCAAACGCTTCGAATATCCAAGCGCTCCGCGGCGTCAAAAGTACTCACGTCAAAACGGATTGGGCCATTTATCGCCGTGCGTCTATCTTAACGCAACAAAACTCGGCGTCAAACGATTCCGATAGTTCGAAATCCTAGTGCTAGAAACGGCTTGCGACACGCCGACGAGCCGATCGGCAGACCGAAATCCGGTCGGATGCAGACGCAACGCGAACCGATGGCATCGAAAGCCGAATGGGCGCTCAATCCTGCTACAATTGTAGCAAAATGATACACTCAAATAGAACAGGCGGGCCGGAGACGTTCTTCTCACTGCGTCTCCGACTCGCCTGCGTGCGGCAGGGTCCGACAGCGGTTGTGAAATCGCGATCGACGCCGGTGCCGCTCTGCTGGGGGTGTAGTGCTCGATCAGCTTGCCGCGCCCAACTCGCGACAAGCCCAGTGTTTCCGCCCGCTTTCCGGGCGTGCGCCTCTTCCGCCGGCCCCGGTACGATTGCTCTTCTCTGTTTCGGCCCCGGGATCAGGCATCAACGGCATCCGAAGAATCGATCGCCGCCATTGGACCGATGGGATGAGGCAAACCTCATGCCAACCGGTAAAAAGCCGATGAGCAGGTTTGCGCCCGCCATCATTAGGTCCACGCCATATAGTCCCGACTTCCAACCGCCGTCGGTCACGCAGCGAGGTCGTTCCCGTGCGTACGGATCGCCACCTGCGCTGATCTGCTTTCCGCTTTCGGCTTTCCACCTTAGCGATCGCTCACTCCAGCCGCTGGACGCGCTCCAGAAGCTGCTTGTGCGTGACCACCTCGTCGACCGGGATCACCACATAGGCGCACTCCGGCCCGGCACAGTCCAGGATCAACTGGTAGTCGTTGGGCGCCTGAAAACCATCGGGGCACGGTTCATGGCCGTTGACCAGCACGCGAGCGCCCACCGTCTTGGCAAAGGCCGCCGCATTCGCCTCGCGGTAGTCGCGTCCCCACACGAGCCGGAATACCGCCCCCTCGCCGTAGAGATCGCCGGGCCGGATCGGTCGGTCGAAGACCGACGCGTCGAAGGGCCGCGCATCGACTCCCTCGGGCAGACTGTGCGAAATGAACGTCCCGTTGCTCAGGCGAACGGCCAACGGACAGGACGAGAGAAAGCCCAACATGGCTTCCCGCACCTGGTCGGCCGCGGCGCCGTATTGGGCCTTCATCCCGCAGCGGAAGGTGAGGTTGAGCATGCGGTTCGATTTGACGATGGGGTAGTCGGTCAGTTCCGACAGCTCGTGATTGCTGAGCAGGAAATGCAGACGATCGGGAAATTCGGTCTTGAGCCGCGCCACGTCTTCCAGCATCAGGTGCGACATGCAGCCCCCCTGGGGATAGACCGGGCCGCCGTGACACACCTCCTGCATCACCAGGTGCCGACGGGGATTCCCCTCCAGATCGGCGACTGCCAGCAGCTTGCTAAAGTTCAACCGGTTGCCGTGCAAGTCGCCAGTCACCATCACGTCGCTGGCATCGGCCGGACCGAGAACGACGACGTTCCCCTTCCGGCTGGAAGTGGAGGCGCCAGCCCGCGCGGCGTCGTGGTACGTCGCGATGACATGCTGGACGATTTCAGGCGAAGCGGGCATAGCGCTACCAGCAGGCTGCGGGTGTGTTTTTCTTGGCGTTCTGCCGCCCGCTTGCAGCGAAACGCATCGTGGCTCGTGTCGACCGGCTTGCATCATGCCCGGAAGGAGAGCGAAGCGTACCTGTGCTACGAAGTCTCCGATGCTGTACGGCGGTTGCAAAGACCGCGCGTGAGGCGCGAGCTATGGCACGCTGAGCGCGCGTGCTAGGCAAACCCTCAATTCGACTGCCCTTTCGCGCCCCTTCCGGCTGTGCCGAATTCTTCAACTGTCCCAATTATACGGCCGATGAACGGAGATAGGAGATGCATCGGTTTTGCGCCGCATGCCGACTGGCGCGGTTTCCGTGCGCGGTCGAGCCGGCCGAATCGGTCGCGCGACTTGCCCAATCGTCAAAGTCAACCGGCGAAAGTCACCACGTCTGCCTTTCGCGCAAGAGCCCGACCCAGCCACGCCCCCAATCGGATGAAACGATCATGAGACGCGTACTTCTGGCCTGTACGTTGGCCGCGCTGCTGTTGCCCGCGACCGTGGGCTGCTATTCGATGGGTGGTCGCGGCGGCCGTCAAACGGGAGATGTCGTGCAAAGCGATGGCCCGGCGCCGCCGACGTACGTTTACCCGTACTACACGACGCGCGCACCTCGCGACTTCCTGCTCGACAACCCGCCGGGCATCGGACCGTAACCGCAGCGAGCCGACTTCGCAAGCGCGTGTGATCTTTTCGGGCGATGATCTGTTGGAGACTGCGCTCGCACTTAGAGCTTATCCAAAAACCGCCTCAGAGAAGGGGACAGGCACATTTTGCTCCGCTGGGGGCTTCGAAAACGGCACGATGTTTAGCGAGCTCCGCAAAATGAGCCAGTCCCCGACGGTTTTCGGATAAGCTCTTAGTGCTTGTTTGTGATTTGGGATTTGGTGCTTGGGATTTTCCCCTACAAGGGCCCTTCGCCGCACCGGCGCACTAATCCCTGAGCGGCCCCACGATCAGCGTAATGTTCTGGCCGCCGAAACCCAGGCTGTTATTCAGCGCAATGCGGCACCGCGCCGGCCGCGCTTCGTTGGGCACGTAATCGAGATCGCATTCGGGGTCGGGATTCTCGTAGTTCGTGGTCGGCGGCAGAATCTGGTCGCGCAGTGCCAGCAGACAGATGATCAGCTCGGTGGCGCCGGCCGCCGCGATTAGGTGCCCCATCATGCTCTTGGTGCTCGACATGGGCACCTGATAAGCGCGCTCACCGAATACCGCCTTGCAGGCGATCGTTTCCACGCGGTCGTTCACCGTGGTGCCGGTTCCGTGCGCGTTGATGTAGTCGATCGACTCCGGGCCGAGCCCGGCGTCGTTCAGCGCCATCTTCATGCAACTGATGGCGCCGCGTCCTTCCGGGTGGACGTCGGTGATGCGGTAGGCGTCGGCCGTCGAGCCGTAACCGAGGATCTCGCCCCAGATGTGGGCGCCCCGCGCTTTGGCACGGTCCAGCTCCTCCAGCACCACCATTGCCCCGCCCTCCCCCAACACGAATCCGTCGCGCAGCCGGTCGAAGGGGCGCGACGCTCTGGTCGGCTCGTCGTTGCGGGTGGAAAGGGCCGTCAGCAGATTAAACCCCGTCACGCCGAAGGGGTGGATCATGCTGTGCGACCCGCCCGAGAGCATCACGTCGGCCTCGCCGCGGCGAATGATTTCGGTGGCCTCTCCCACGGCCTGGCTGCTGGCGGCGCAGGCGGTGAGGCAGTTTGCGTTGGGCCCCTGGGCGTTGAACATGCCGGCCAGGTGACTCGCCGGCATGTTCGGTTCCTGTTCGAGCTCGGCCGCGGGGTTGATGGTTTCGACGCCCGCGCGCACGAACTTCGCCAGATCGAGCGTATCCCCCTGCAGGGCAGCCGTCATCATCCGCGTGAACGACTCGAAGTCCTGGTTCCCCTCGCCGCTGCCCAGGTAGATGCCGAAGCGCGTCGGATCGAGGTCCGAATCGAGCACGCCCGACGACGCGACGGCCTGCTTGGCCGATCCGGCGGCGAAAAGCGAATGGCGTCCGCGGTCCTTCCAAGGGACCGGGTCCTCGCCCAATTCGGCGACGCCCCAGTTCTTGACCTCCGCCGCGATGCGGGTAGGGAAGTGGCTGGCATCGAAGATCGTGGTGTAGCCGACGCCGGAGCGCCCGTTGAGCACGGCGTCCCACATCGCTTCCACGTCGTGGGCCAGCGGATTGATGCAACCCACACCGGTAATGACGACGCGTCGTCGCATCCTTAGCCTCTAGCCATATCCGCCGCCCGCGCCAATCACCAAGACGTTTCGCTCAGGTGGCCGGCTGGGAATTCTTCGAACCGGCCGGGGCGCTTTCGCCCGCGCCGCCGGCATCGCGGCGTCCCGGTAGATTGGCGACTCGCTCGGCGTCGAGCATGTATGCCGGGGGGACGATCGGCTGCCCGTGCTCGTCGCGGCCCACATCGTACATCCCCAACAGGCGGACCATACACAACAACCGCTCGGGGTAGAACAGGTCGCCCCCCTGGAATCGTTCCCCGAGATGGGCAAACACCAACTCGACCTCCGCTTGCAGGCGGTCTTGAATGTGGCTCGTGCCTCGAACGATGGCGCCGTCCGCCTGGCGGGTTTCAATGATGGTGGTGTAAGTGAGCGTATCGCCGGGAACGGCCAACTCGTGGAATCGGGCAGAGTTAATTTTGGCCAGCACGACGCGATCGGTGAACCCGCTGGATTCGCCGACGAGAAGTCCCCCGGTCTGTGCCAGCCCCTCAATGATCACCGAGGCCGGCATGATCGGGAAGCCGGGCAGGTAATTGTCGATCTGCTCCTCCACCAGGCTGACGTTCTTAACGGCCACGGCGCGGCGGCCGCGCTCGAACTCAGTAAACCGATCGATCCAGAACCAGCGCATGACTTTAGTCGACGGCGGCCACTTTGCTTTCCACGTAGCGGCACAGATCGCTGACGGTGAGCAAGTTGCCGAAGTCCTGGACAGCCGGATTCGCCTCAAACCGCGACAAGTCGGCAAACGGCATACGCCGCTTCAACTCCTCGACACCCGCCGGCGTCACCCGGCCGTTTTGCACGTACTCGGCGCTCGTGAGGATATCCTCGGGGAACAATTCGGAACGCGGAATTTCAATACCAAAAGTCTTTTCCAGCCGAAACACGATGTCGAGAAAGTCGATCGATTCCGCACCCAGGTCTCCCACCATCGTAGCTTGGGGTATCACCTCGTCGTCGTCCACGCCCAGCGCATCGACCAGCGCCGCGCGAATCTTGTTGAATATCTCTTGTTTTGTCGGTGGCATCTCGTTAGGACCTCACGTGCGCGATCGCTCAGTCGACCACGGGGACCGACGCAGCGGCCGGCCACAAACGGTCGAACACCTTACGCAATTCGCAGCGGGTGTAATCGTCGGTAACGCCTCGGTGCGGATATCGTTCGCCGATACAATAGCGGTCCAGCACTAACCGAGCGCCGACCGCCAAACGTCCCTCGACCGTGCCCTGCGCCTTGAAACTCGTCGTCTGCTCTTCCCACTTGGCGATCTCGGCCGTTACTACCAGCGTCTGCCCCGGCGCGACGAAGTCGTAATACTTGACGTTGCGCGCTTCCTTCAGCACGACGACGGTGTTGGCGAACCCCTCGCTCCGCCGCGCCAGCCACGCGGCCGCCTGATACATCGCCTCCAGCATCAGCACGCCCGGCATCACCGGAAAGCGAGGAAAATGGTCCTGCAAGTACGTCTCGTCCGCAAGCAGGGTCTTCTCGGCCGCGATGCGCACCCCAGGATGCAACTCAGTGATTCGGTCAAGCTGACTGAACCGCATGTACGATCCCGCACTTCACTAACGGCGGCTTAGGCTTAAGTGGCCGAGCGGACTCCGTGCCGGCAGGGCGGCCATCGCAACGCATACGGACCTGTAGCGGAGCGGCCGGTGAGCCTCATTGAGTGCCCGTATCGCCACCGCTCCCCTAGCCATCGGAGAGTCAATAATCAGGCAAGCACATTACTATAACCAGCGCCCCAAAACCCCACAACCATGGATCGGCACGTCATCCGCAACGCTAGGCACAAAAGCCGGTTGCGATCCGCCGACTCGCGCTCGGTGCATCCGCGTGGAGGCGCCCTGGGAACTGCTCCTTGTTCGGCGCCGACGGTTCGCCCCCCCGTAACATTCATCGGTGCCGATGGGGCGCACCCGCCATCACATTCATCGGCGCCCAGGTGGCGTATCCCCCACAACCATGCCCGAGCAATGACGGCCGTGAGCCGAGTACCGAATACGCCGCGCGCCGGCCGGAGTGGTAGGTGCCGTAACGCCCGTTGTGCGCGTCAACCACCAGGGGCGGCGCGCAGCGTAAAGACTTCAAGGTTGCGCACATCGCCTCGCGCCACCCATGCTCGACATAAACCGCTACGCCAACGCATGTTACCGGCGCCGACACTTGCGAAGCCATTGCACGGCACCGAGCGGCTGTTACATTGCATCGTATGCGAAAAGGCATCGCCGTATCGCCGGGCATCGCGATCGGGACGGCGTATTGCATCCACGAGATTTTCGTCAATCCTGACACGAAACGTCTGGCCGACAGCCAGGTTACGGCAGAACTCGCGCGCTACGAATCGGCTCGCGACCGGACGTCCGCCGACCTGCGCGCCCTGCAGCGCAAGGTCGCCACTCAGGTCGGCCAGCGCGAGGCGAGCATCTTCGCCGTCCACGAGTCGATTCTCCGCGACGCCGCTTTCACCAACAAAATTCGCGGCTGGATCGTCGACGATCGCATGACGTCGCAGGCCGCCCTGCACCGCCTGCTCAACGAGTACACCTCCCTGTTCGCACGCACCCGCGACGAATACCTCAAGGAACGCCTCAACGACGTGCGCGACGTGGTCGTGCGTCTCAGCGCGCACTTGAGCGAGGTGCTGCAAAGCGACAGCCACGTGCTCGAGGGACCCCTGATCGTCGTGGCCGACGAGCTGCTCCCCTCGCAGGTTGTGGCCTTGGGCAATGCCGACGTACACGCCATCGTCACTCAGGGGGGGAGCCAAACCAGCCACGCCGCCATTATCGCCCGCAGCCGAGGCGTGCCCGCTGTCTCCGGCATCCGCGGCATCCTTCGGCAGGTGAAGACAGGCGATCGGCTCGTCGTCGACGGTCGCGAGGGCGGCGTGCTGATTAACCCCGACGCCGAGACGATCCGCGCCTACCGTAAGCTCGAGCGCGAGTTCTTCGATCTCAAGGACCATCTGGCCGAGAATCGCGACCAGGAACCCGTCACCGCCGACGGCGCCCGCATCGAACTGCTGGCCAACATCAACAACGTGGCCGACGCCAGGGCCGCGACCGCCATGGGAGCGTCGGGCGTTGGCCTGTTCCGCACCGAGTACCTGTTTCTCACACATCCCGACGTGCCTGACGAAGACGAGCAGCTCGATGTCTACCGGCAGATCATCGCTGCCAGCCCCAATCACGCCGTCACCATTCGCACGCTCGACATTGGCGGCGACAAGACGGTTCCCTACCTGGGCCACACGCACCAGGAGGCCAACCCCTTCATGGGCTGGCGCAGCATCCGCCTGTCGTTCGAGCACCCGGAATTCTTCAACATACAGCTTCGCGCCGTGCTCCGCTCGGCGGCCATAGCGGCGGAAATGGGAGGGAGCGTCCGGCTGATGTTCCCCATGGTGACAACCCTGGAGGAAATGCGCCGCGTGCGGGGAATGGTCCGCAAGGCGAGCTCGCAATTGCGTCGCGAACGCAAACCGCAGGCCGAGGTGCCGATCGGCATGATGCTCGAGGTGCCGGCCGCAGCGGTGTCGATCGAGTCGTTGCTCGATGCCGTCGACTTCGTGTCGATCGGTTCGAACGACCTGGTGCAGTACCTCATGGCCGCCGATCGCGACAACCCCAAGGTGAGCCACCTCTATCAGCCGTTAGCGCCGCCGGTGCTGCGCGTGCTCAGCGACGTGATCAAAACGTGCGTGAAGGCAAAGAAGCCGGTCACGCTGTGCGGCGAAATGGCGGGTCAGCCCCGCGCCTTTCTCGCGCTGTTGGGCATGGGCCTGAACAGTTTCAGCATGAGCCCCGCTTTCATCCCCTCGATGAAGGATCTGGCGATGCACATCACGTCGGGCGCGGCAAAGCAGATCCTACGCCGGGCCCTGCACCTGCGCACGACGGCGGCCGTGAAGCGATTCCTGGCCGAGCAGATCAACGAGATTGCGCCAAACTTGGCGCTGTTGGATTCCGCGTGAACGACCGTTGACGGATTAACCGGCCGCTTCGTCCAGGGCCGTTTGCAAGCGGCTCTTGGGCTGCACCCCCTGCATCCGCTGTATCGGTTTGCCCCCTTTGAAGAGAATGAGCGTGGGAATCGCCTGCACGTCGTACTTGATGGCCGAATCGCGATTCTCGTCCACGTCCAGCTTGCCGATCTTCACCGTGCCGTCGTATTCGCCCGCCAATTCTTCGATCATCGGCGCGATCTGTCGGCACGGGCCGCACCACGTGGCCCAGAAGTCGACCAGCACGGGCTGGGGGGACTCCAGCACCTCGTTGTCAAAGTTCGCGTCGGTAAATACTTTGGCTTGACCCATTATGGTGAACTCCTGGTTGCGGCGATCTTTGGGGGAATGGGGATTAGGCGTTGGGGATTGGCGTTTCGGATTGGGCATCGTCGAACAATAGCCCCAGCCGGGAGGCCGGGCCTGGAGGCCGGGGATTCGTCAACGACTCGCGCCGTCCGACTTCCGCTTTCGGCTCTCCGCTTGCCGCGAATTGTATCGCCCTCCAAAGGGGAGTGTCAAACGCGGCCGAATCGGCCCGGAATCCATCGTGCGCTTGATTGCCGCACGTTGCCGGACACTCTACCGTAACGCTTGGTGGGCACACCTCGCGACTGCGTGATGCGAGTCAACTCATATCGCGCGTCTTTCGAGCCGCCCGGTGTCCGGAGCCGATGCCGTGAATAGCTCGACTTTCCGTTGTTATCTCGTCGACCGCGATGCCCAGGGAAAGGTCGATGCCTCCCTTTCGCGCCGCCCGCTCGACAAGTTGCCTCCCGGCGACGTGCTGATTCGCGTCGCCTGGTCGTCGCTCAACTATAAGGACGCAATGGCTGCAACCGGCCACTCGGGCGTCGTCCGCCGCTTTCCCCATGTGCCGGGCATCGACGCGGCGGGCGTCGTGGTCGAAAGCGGGTCCTCGCCGCTCCAGCCCGGTCAGGCCGTGCTCGTTACCGGCTACGAGCTCGGCGCCGGCCGATGGGGCGGTTGGGCCGAGTACGTCCGCGTGCCGTGGGAGTGGGTTGTGCCGCTGCCCGAGGGACTATCGCTGCGGGAGTCGATGATCCTGGGGACGGCGGGATTCACCGCGGCCTTGTCCGTCGAGGCACTGCTGCGTAATGTCGTGACGCCCCCCAGCGGCGAGATAGTCGTCACCGGCGCCAGCGGCGGAGTGGGCAGTATCAGCGTCATGCTGTTGGCGCAGCTAGGCTTTCGCGTGGCGGCCGTCACGGGCAAGCCGCACATAAGCGAATCGCTCACGAAATGGGGGGCGGTGCGCATCCTCGGCCGCGAAGAGGTCGTCGACACCGGCAACAAGCCGCTCCTCTCGGCTCAGTGGGCCGGCGCCATCGACAGCGTTGGCGGAGCCACTCTGGCCACTCTGGTTCGCCAGATGCAAAACGGCGGATGCATCGCCGCGTGTGGATTGGTCGGCGGAACCGAGCTGCCCTTGACCGTGTACCCATTCCTGCTCCGCGGCGTTTCGCTCTTGGGTATCGACTCCGCACTCTGCCCAGCCGCCCGGCGGCTGGAAGTGTGGAACAAGCTCGCCGGCCCGTGGAAACCCGCCGCACTCGACGAACTGGCCGTCGAAGTGCCGCTTGAAGAAGTGGAACAACACGTTACACGGATGCTCGCGGGCAACTCCGAACGCCGCGTCGTCGTGCGCGTTACCAACCAGAGCGGCTAGGCCATCGCCGCCGGTCAGGGTTTTTGGAATTTCAGTAGTTCCCAATACGTTGCTTTTCAGGAGGTTTCTTGAGTTTCTCGATGGAACGCTAGCATTCTGCAATCAGCTAGCAGTCGTGCGCAGGTCCGGGTTCTGAAGGCTGAATGCTGATCGCTCCGGCGACGAATGTTGCGATGCCCCTTTCGCGACGCCCGAAAAACCCCGGAGAATTGCTCAGTTTGGAACTACTGAATTTGAGATTTGGCGATTGTTTGTGATTTGTCATTGGGGATTGGGAGCTTGCCGCCGCACCGGTCGGAACCGTCAGACGATGTATGAGACATTCGACCACACCGCAGACGTCGGTTTACGCATTCGCTCTGAGAGCCTCGACGGCCTGTTCGCCGATGCCGCTCGGGGACTGTTTTCGGTGCTGGTGGCGAACCTGGAGGCCGTGCAGCCTCTCGACGAAGTGAGTATCGACCTAGGGCGCGACGAATACGACATGCTCTTGTTCGACTGGCTGGCCGAGCTGCTCTACACTTTCGACGTTCGCAAGCTGCTCCTGTCGCAGTTCGACGTGCATGTCGGCGACGATGGACTCCGTGCAACCGCACGAGGCGAGCCGCTCGATCCGGCGCGGCACCTCATGGCCCACGAGATCAAGGCGATCACGTATCATGAGCTGAAAGTCGAACACACGGACGACGGCTGGCTGGCCGAAGTAATCGTCGACATTTAGAGATGGTCCGATAACCGTCGGGGACTGGCTCATTTTGCGGAGCGGCAGTCCGTTGTCAGTTGTCCGTTGTCAGTTGTCGACGTGGGCGATATCCCGCCGTCCGTAACTGAAAACTGAACACTGAAAACTCGCGGTGTGCCTGTCCCCATTTCCGGACGGTTCTTGGATAGGCTCGAATCAAGGACTCAACCAATGCCCAAAGGCTCATTCACCGGACCGCTGGAGCGCGTCAGCGACTTCTGTTGGCGGATTCCAAGATCGTACAAGCCGGGCATGCGCGTCGACGGGTTGATCTTCGCCGACGACGTGCTCATCGACCAGATTCGCCACGACATGGCTCCCGAACAGGTGGCCAACGTCGCCTTCCTGCCGGGCATCCAGCACGCCAGCCTGGCCATGCCCGACATTCACTGGGGGTACGGCTTCTGCATCGGCGGCGTGGCGGCCACCGACCCGGAAGAAGGGGGCGTCATCTCGCCCGGCGGCGTCGGCTACGACATCAACTGCGGCGTCCGCCTGATGCGCTCGAACCTCTTCTACCAGGATGTCAAGCCGCAGCTCACACCGCTGGTCGACGAGCTGTTTCGCAGCGTGCCGGCCGGAGTGGGCCGCGGCGGCAAGTACCGCTTCGACAAGAAGGAGCTCCGCCGCATGATGCGCGAGGGAGTTCCCTTTCTCCGCCGCCGCGACCTGGCCACCGATTCCGACATCGAGCACACCGAAGCCGGCGGATGCATCGCGGGCGCCGAGCCCGAAAACGTCAGCGATCGCGCCCTGGAGCGCGGATACGACCAGTGCGGCACGCTCGGCGCCGGCAACCATTTTCTCGAAGTGCAGGTCGTCGACGCCGTGTTCGATGAAACCGCCGCCCGCGCGATGGGCCTCGAAAAGGACATGGTCTGCGTCATGATCCACAGCGGGTCGCGCGGTCTGGGCTACCAGGTGTGCGACGACGCCCTTAAGCAACTCCGCAAGGCACCGCAAAAGTATGGCATCGATCTGCCCGACCGCCAGTTGGTTTGCGCGCCGATCGAAAGCCCCGAGGGACAGCAATACCTGGGGGCGATGTGCGCCGCCGCCAACTACGCCTGGTGCAATCGCCAATTGCTCATGTGGCAGGCCCGCGAGGCGTGGCAAACCGTTTTCGGCCGGCCGTGGCAAGAGCTAGGCATGGGCCTCGTGTACGACGTGGCCCACAACATCGCCAAGTTCGAGGAGCACACCACCGGCGGCAAGAAGCGCCGCGTGTGGGTCCACCGCAAAGGGGCGACGCGCGCCTTTCCCCCGCACCACCCGGAAGTGCCCGCCGTTTACCAGGCAATCGGCCAGCCGGTGATGATCCCCGGCGACATGGGCCGCGCAAGCTGGGTGCTCGTAGGCCGCGAAGGGAGCATGAACGAATCGTTCGGCACGTGCTGCCACGGCGCCGGCCGCGCGATGAGCCGCACCGCCGCCGTCCGACAAGCCCAGGGCCGCCGCATCGACCAAGAGCTGGCCGCCCGCGGGGTGGTGGCCCGAGCCCGAAGCTGGCGCGGCCTGGCCGAGGAACAACCGGCCGCCTACAAGAACGTCGACGAAGTAGTCGAAGTAGTCCACCGCGCCGGCCTGGCCGCCAAGGTCGCCCGCATGCGCCCGATCGGCGTGGTGAAGGGGTGAGCGACGCCAGCCCCGCCAAGCGCCCCCACAAGCCCACGGATTACCATCCGTGGGTGCCGGCGCGTAGCCGCATCGCGACCAAGCGACGCGCCGCGCGCCCAACTCAATCTTCCACGCCGACGACTTTCGCCATCCCTTCGCGCACGCGGACGAGCACAAGAAAGCCGTCCTCGGTCTGGCCGTCGTGCTCGACCTTGAACTGCACGACGCGATCGCCGTCGGCCATTACGCCCTTGAGTAGTTCACGCTTCGGCTCGCTGAACTTCTCCCGCACGTTTTCAAAGGCGTGGATCTTGGTGATCTCGAACTTAATGCTGCCCAAATCGTCCTCCTTCTCGAAAAGCTCTCGCACCAGCTTTTCGACGCCGTCGCGCTCCGCGATGACCTGGTGGCCGTCCTCGTAAAACGGCACGTCGGCGACCTTCATCACCCCTTCGACGCTCTCGGACTTCAGGGCGTTCATGAATTCGGTAGCAGCCTCCCGAACCTTCTTGTCGGCCTCGTCGTCGGCGCGGACCGTGGGAATGAAAAGCGCGAGCACGGCGGCGGCTACGGCCAGGGAAGCGAGGGACTTGAGCATGGTGAACTCCTGGGGATTGGGGACGGTGAGTTTTCAGTTTTCAGTTTTCAGCCGGAGGAAGTCCGTTGTCCGTGGTCAGTTGTCAGTTGCACCGGACGGGAATCCGCAACTCACGCGTCCGTGTGATTCGGCACGCCCTCTCGCGGAGCGAGAGGCGACGATCCCCGGCAAGCCACAACGGACAACGGACGACGGACAATCAGCAACCAACCTCCTCCGGCTGAAAACTGAACACTGAAAACTGAAAACCTTCTCTGCTACTTCTGTTCGCGCTTCTGTAGCACATCGTCGATGAACTCAAACATCACCTTCGTTGGCTTGTCGTCGGGCAGGCCCAGGTCGGCGTTGAGTTTGACGTGTTCCGTGCCTTCGCAGGGAAACGCCTTCGCCGGCACGCCGGCCTTTTGCAGCGCCTTCACCAGCCGCTCGGACTGCGCCTTCGTCTCCGGATGGTCGGCCACGTGCAGAATCAGAACCGGGGGAATGTG
>CAYQAJ010000032.1:0-26317 GCA_964415245.1 uncultured Pirellulaceae bacterium
CCAGATCAGCAACCAGATCACCCTGGGGCGAAGCGAGCAGGATCTACTGAAGCAGGTGGGTGAGGTGGTCCCCGTGCTCATCGACTACGAGCGCCGGGCCCGCGAGTTCCTCTACCGCGAGAGCCAGAAGGACCTGCACGACCGCGTCAGCCGCGCGTACGGCATCCTGTGCACCGCCCAGACGATCAGCAGCGAAGAGACGATGCACCTGCTCTCCAGCGTGCGGATGGGCATCAATCTCGGGCTGATTCACGATCTGGAGATACCCACCGTCAACAAGCTCTTCATTCACACGCAGCCGGCCCACTTGCAAAAGTTGCGCGGCATCGAGCTCGATACCGCCGACCGCAACGTCGAGCGGGCGCATTACCTGCAGCGGCACCTCATCAAGCGTTCCGGCGACGGCGAGAGCGAGAAGAACTAGACCGCGCTAGGTCGCCGCTGCCAGTTTCTTGCGCAGCGTGGGAATAATCTCCCGCGGGACGAATTGCTTCAGCATCTCGTCGGTGGCCAGGGGAGTGATCTGCTTCAATAGCGTACTGGAAATGTGCGCGAACTCCTCGTCGGCCATGAGAAACACCGTCTCGATGTCGGGATCGAGATGGCGGTTGGCCATCATCATGGTGAATTCGGCGGCGATGTCGGTCAGCGGCCGCACGCCCCGGATCATCACCCGCGCGCCGCACTCCCGCACAAACTCCACGGCCAGACCCGAGAAGGTGCGCACTTCTACCTTGGGATACGAGCTGGTGACAGTGCGAACCAGATCAACGCGCTCGTCGAGCGAGAAGAGCGACGGCTTCTCGACGTTCACGCCGATGCCCACGATCAGCCGATCGACGAGGCGACAGCTTCGCTCGATGACGTTCACGTGGCCCAGCGTGGGCGGGTCGAACGAGCCGGTGTAAACGGCCACGCGAGAGTCGCTTCGGCTCATGACGCGCTTTCCCACGGCGAATTCCTGCTCAGTTTTCCGCTCTCGTCCCTTCTCCGACTGAAAACTGAACACTGACAACTGAAAACTAACGGGCAGTATCGCAAAGCGGCGCGGCGTTGGGTAGCCGCCGATTGTCTCAAGTAACGTCCGTCCGCACAGATGCCCTACGTCGATTCGTCGCCCGGGCGCTGCTCCCTCGTGCCTCCGTTAGACAAGCCCTCGTCGGCCGATTGATCGCCGAGCGGATCTTGGCCTTCCATCGCGCCCACAGCGGGCGGCAAGAAGGCGGAAGGACCGCACTCGGCGCTGCGGTCGGGGCCATCGTCCCACGCCTCGGCCGACACCACACCGCTACCGTCGTCGGCCTCCGCCTCACCGAACACCGCAAAGGACGATATAGCGCCGGTGTACGACGAAGGAGCGGGATAGGGCTGCGGAGGAAAAGGCGGCCGCAGTGCTTGCGGCCAGAAGGTCCAATGGATCTCGTCGTAGGAACAGCCGCGCTCGCCCATCTCGAATGCGGTCCGCGTCTCTCGATTGCGGCACACGATTAGACCGTACACGAACAGCGCAATAGCAGTTGGCGCCAAGTAGAGCGAAACGATCGACAGCAGCCCTAATGAGATGGCGAAGATTCCCATTCCCCGCTGCTGAAACTGAAAGTTCCGCAGCGCGGCGTAAATTCGCAACAGGCCGGTCACTAGCGGAGTTGCTGCCAATAGACCGTAGAACGTGGCAACAAGCCACAGTTGCTCGGTCTGCGGTGCACCGCGCGAGGGACTGGAGGTGGCGATAATCCACGCAAACGAGCCGCAGCCCATTCCGAATACACAGAACAGCGGCGCGGTCAGCATCTCCAGCCCACCCTGCACCCACATGAGGATGCACAGAACCCGCACGTGTCCCACCATGCCCGGGTTGGGGAATTGTGGCAAGGGCGCAGTGCCGCCTGTCGATTCGATCGACTTGTTGGAGGTGTCTTGTGGCGACGTACCGCTCATGACTTTGCTGCTCGGACGGTGGTACTGCCCGCGGGAAGGCTGCTTCGCGCTCCGCTTCGCGTCGCGGCTAACCGACCGAATTGCGTCGCGTCCTCGCAAGTAGGTCCGGATTGCCGAGCCGGACCTGCGGCGCTTCACCACATTGCGCCGCGATCAGGTCCCGCCCGGCAGACGGGACCTACTTTCGAAACCTACTTTCTCGACGGTTCGATCATACGTCGCGCACGGCTTCGATCAGGCGTGCCACGTCGTGCTGGTTGACGTACGCGTGCGGACTTGCCCGCAAACGTCCGCCCCGCGCACTCAAAAGGACTCCGGCCTGGCGGCACCGCCAGCGCAGTTCTTTAGCTTCGCGGCCCGGAAGGGCAAATGCAACGATTCCCGAGCGATGCCGGCGATTGGAGGGCAAAAAGACATCGGCCCCTATTTGGCGGAGACTGTCGGCGACCAGCTCGGCCAAGTCGAGCACGCGGTCGGCGATGATCGTCAACGAGGAAGAGAGCCCGAAGCGAACCAGCATGTCGAGGCTCGCTCCCAGGCCGATGATGCCGGCCGTGTTGTACGACCCGCCCTCGTAACGGGCCGCCTCCCGGCGGAGATCGAGGCGAATGAGCGAGAAGTCGTGCGAATGGACGACACTGTTCCAACCGACGTTCAAGGGGCGAAGCAAATCGAGATGCTCGCGGCGGACATAAAAAATGCCCGCCCCTTCCGGCCCCAATAGCCACTTGTGACCGTCGGCGGCCAGAAAGTCGACGGGCGTGCGCGCTACGTCGAGCGGAAAGACTCCCAGCCCTTGGATGGCGTCGAGGAATACCAAAATGCCGCGGCGGTGCGCCATCTCCACCAGGGCGTCGACGTCGATTCGCCATCCGCTGGCGTAGCCGACCCAACTCGCCGCGATGATTCGCGTTCGAGCATCGCACGCCTGGTCGATACGAGCCAGATCGACGGCTCCGTCGTCGACCGCGACGCGTCGCTCCTCGACGCCGCGCGAGGCAAGGTTCATCCACGGGTACAGGTTGGACGGGAACTCACCAGCCAACGTGACGACGTTGTCCCCCTCGCGCCAGGGAAAGCCTTCGGCCACGAAATTGATGCCCGCCGTCGTGTTGGCGACGAACGCCACTTCCTTCGGGTCGGCTCCGATCACCGCGGCCGCCGTGGCCCGAATCTGCTCGATGCGGCGCGACCACTCGGCCCCCTTGGCCCCCCCGTCCTCGGCCGCCTCCCGCAACCAAGCCAAGATCGCGTCCTGGGCCGGCCCGGAAATGGGGGCCACCGCCGCGTGGTCGAAGCAGGCCCACTCGCGTGCGGCCGGCATCAGGCCGCGCATTTCCTCCCAGCGTGGGTCAGCCGAAAGGTCGCGGCCCGGCATCGAGAGGCCTCCCTCAAGGAGCTTGGTACGGGAGAATTCGTGCTGCCCGGCCCCCAATTGCCCTCAGGGCGCAGGGCTCACATAAGGACCACTTTTGAGGTCCCCGGTCTACCCGCCCGACGCTGGCTGGGCCATATTGGCGGCGAAATCGCTGTAATCGGAACGGTGCGAAGACCATCCTCCGCCCCCTCACGGCGACGTGGCGGTCTGCGCGTGACAGTGAAATCGTATGAATTATACTAACGCGAATGTAGTCGAGGCATGGCACCGCGCGCTGATTGGCACCATGAGGAAGTTTTGAATGCCCAAGGCGTTATGTATCTCGGGGATGGTGATCGCCGCCCTGATCTTCATCATCTTTCTCACCGACCTGGTGCTGCCTGCATCCTGGGCACCGTTCATGAAGGCCAGCCGCCTCATGGACATTGTGTTCATTCTTTGCGCCATCGGGCTGGGATATTTAAGCTGGGCAACCTGGAAAGACCTTGATTAGCGCCGGCATTACCTGGAATTCGGGCCGTTGCAGGGACAATGCCGAATGACGAAGCCCGAATGACGAAACGACGCAGCGGTGAGCCAGGCGAATCGCCCGGCCGACGGAGATCGCGAACCAGCCTACTAGACCGCAGCGATCAGGCGGCGCGAAGAATCGAATGGGCCGGAGCGGATTTCGGCCGGTGAGCCAGCGAGCGGCCCAACTGACCGAGCGTCGTGATTGCGAGCACTCCGCGGTCGCGGAGCCGCGCCGCCAGGCGCAACGTTCGCTCGATCGGCGATAGGCCGCGCCTACCGGCAACAACCAGGCTTGGCCCGTCGATCAGCGCTTGCACGACCGAGCCGTTCACGATGGCTTTCTGTATCGCGCGTCGAGCCAATTGTCCGCCGCTTGCGCGCAGCCATGATCCTGAATTGGTGAGCGTCGCGGTAACCGGCAATTGCCACAGCCCGAATCGAACGTATTGCGGGCGTTGCACGGCGGAAGGCGTGGAATCGCCTACGACGGTGCTCAGCACGGACAGCCCGTGCTTGATCGCCAGATCGAGTTCGAGCTCTTGTTCGAGTGCCGCTGAGCGCAGTGCCAGTGTGTCGATCGCGATGTCGGCCGCGCGGCCCCCTTCGACACGTCGGGCTAATTCCCGCGCAAATCGAGCTCGGCCGGCGCCGCGACCGACCCAGGTGGGATCACCCAGTACGGCGATTTCGTGTTGGGAACTGGCGCCCTGCACAACGTCGGTTGCGGCGCTTCGCGCGGGGTCCGCCACGGCCCAGGTTGCGGGGATCCGGTATCGGCCCAAAAGTGCGACGAGTTGGGCCGTGACGGAGTCGAGCCGCGTCGCGTCGGCGCGGTGGCGCTGAGGAATCCCCCATTCGAGATCGATGGCGACGACCAAAGTAGCTCGGTTCGTGCTCTGGCTCATGGGCGGCAAATCTCTCTGCGTCGTAGGCATCCTGGGCATGTTGGTGGCAACAAAAACGGGTCGCGGCGCGCTATCGGTAGCATCGGCATCGGCGGAGCTTCAACTGGCGTGAGCGATCCGAGGGGCCAAGTGAGACGTGTTGGGCAAACTGTGAGGCGCAGCCGGGCGAAGAGACGTCGGTTAGAATTACGGCACTCTCGACCTACGTTTACGGGCTCCGGGCCCGCGGCGTGAAAGCGGAGAGCGGAGAGCGGAAAGCGCAAGACAAGCCGAGAACGCAGCAAACCCCATGACGGACGAGCCGACCGACAAGAGCGATGCATCCGCCGAAACGCCGCTCAGCTTCGAGCAGGCGCTTCAGAGGCTCGAGCAGATTGCGGCCGAGTTGGAGGAGGGCCAACTCGGGCTGAGCGACGCGCTCAGGCGCTACGATGAAGGTGTCCAGCGCCTCCGGCAGTGCTACGAGTTTCTGAATCAGGCCGAGCGAAAGATCGAGCTCCTTTCGGGCATCGACGCCGAAGGCAATCCGATTACCGCCCCTTTCGACGACTCCGCGCTTTCGACGGACGACGCATCGGAGCACCGCAGTAAGCGTCGTTCGAGCCGAAAGTCGCCCAAGAGCAAGAAGCGTGCCTCGGAGGACGACGTAGACGCACCAGATAGCCTGTTTTAGAATGGATTCAGTTTCGCTGGCCGGCCCGGCCGGCGAATCCGGCAAGCGTGGGGAGCGCTGGCGTTGGAAAAGTGGTATAGGATAGGCACTTACTCTGCCAACATACGGTGATCCGCCGTTTGGGAGGGTCGAGCCGAACTCGAATCGCCTATGCACACGGTCGACACATCCTCGGAGGCTTTCTGGCGAGCCGCCGAGCCGATGCGAGACGAAGTCAACGCGGCACTCGACCGATACACGTCCTACGATAGCGGATGTCCTGCCGAACTCCGCGACGCCATCCGGCACAGCCTGCTCGCGCCCGGCAAGCGACTGCGGCCGCTGTTGGTGTTAATGGCAACGGAGGCATGCGGTTGTGATCGTAGCCGTGCGCTGCCGGCTGCCTGCGCCGTCGAGATGGTGCACACGTACTCGCTCATCCACGACGACCTGCCGGCAATGGACGACGACGACGTGCGCCGCGGTCGGCCGAGTTGCCACGCAGCGTTTGGCGAGGCTACGGCGATCCTGGCCGGCGATGCGCTGCTGGCCCAAGCGTTCGAGGTGTTGGCGCGTGATACGAGTCCGCCCGAGACGGCTGCCAAGTGCTGCGTGGAATTGGCGCGAGCCGCCGGGGCAACGCATCTGGTTGGCGGTCAGGCAGACGATTTGGCAGCGCAGTCGGTTGCGTCGGCACAGTCGGAGGGAACTACCAAGTCCGTCGGGAGTGAACTGGCACAACTCGAATCGATCCACCGCCGCAAGACGGGAGCACTGCTTAGTGCGTGCCTGAAGCTGGGTGGACTGGTGGCCGGCGGCGATGCCCGGCAGCTCGAAGCACTGGAAACCTTTGGCTGGCACCTGGGCCTGGCCTTTCAGATTATCGACGATCTGCTGGACCTCTCAGGCGACGAAACCGCGTTGGGAAAGCGAACGGGAAAAGACTCGCACCGGGGCAAGCTAACCTTTCCAGGGGTCCTCGGCCCTGAGGCAAGCACGCAGCGGGCACGGCAACTGATCGAAGATGCCTGCCAAGCGCTGGCCCCTTTGAAGCCGCGGGCCGCCGCACTCGAAGGGCTGGCGCACTACGTACTCGAACGACATCGGTGAATATGACGGATAAACTCCTCCCCCAGATCGACTCGCCGCTGGCGCTGCACAGCATGTCGCAGGCGCAGTTGAAACAACTGGCCGACGAGATTCGCCAAGTGCTGTGCGGGCTGTTGAGCATTCGCACCGCCCACTTCGCCTCGAACCTGGGCGTAGTCGAGCTCTGCCTGGCCCTGCACAGCGTGTTCAATTTCAGTAAGGACCGGCTGATCTGGGATACGGGCCATCAGATTTACCCCCACAAGTTGGTGACGGGCCGCTTCCCGCAGTTCGGCACAATCCGCACCAAGGGGGGGCTGATGGGCTACCCCAACCCCCACGAGAGCCCGTACGACCTGTTCATGACCGGCCACGCCGGTTGCAGCATCTCGACAATGCTGGGCATGAAGGTGGGCGACGATTTGTTGGGCCACGAAGACCGCCGCGCCGTGGCGGTCATCGGCGATGGCGCGTTCCCCTCGGGCATCGTGTACGAGGCGATGAACAACGCCGGCGGGCTGAAGAAGCGATTGCTTGTCATCTTGAACGATAACAAAATGTCGATTTGCCCCCGCGTCGGTGGGCTGGCTCGCTACCTCGATCGGCTCCGCACCAACCCCTTCTATACGGGCTTCAAGACCGAAGTCGTCAAGGTGCTCAACCACGTACCGGTGCTGGGCGACCCGGCCGAGCGCTTTCTGGCGCAGCTCAAGGAAGCGGTCAAGTGCGGGCTGCACGGCGGCATGCTGTTCGAGGAATTGGGCTTCCGCTACATCGGCCCCATTGACGGCCACAACATCGGTCTGTTGCGCAAATACCTCCGCATGGTGCGCGACCAGGAAGACCCCATCCTGCTGCACGTCGTAACCGAGAAGGGGCACGGGTTTCAGCCGGCGGCCGAGGACCCGGTCTTCTTCCACACGCCTCCCGCGTTCGAGCAGGAAAACGGCCGCACCATTCCCAAAAAGAGCTCCGGCGACAAGGCGTTTACGCACTATGCCCGCGACGCGATCGCCGAGGCGATGCGCCGCGACGACAAGGTCACCGCGCTCACGGCCGCCATGTGCCAGGGAAACAAGCTGGAACCGGTGCGCGACGAATTCCCGCAGCGGTTCTTCGACACGGGCATTTGCGAATCGCACACCGTGGCCTTCGCCGCGGGCCAGGCCAAGGCGGGCATGCGGCCCATCGCCGCCATTTACAGCACGTTCCTGCAGCGCGCTTACGACCAGATATTCCAGGAGGTGGCCCTGCAAAAGCTGCCGGTCACCTTCATGCTCGACCGCGCGGGTCTGACGGGACCCGACGGACCGACGCACCACGGCGCCTTCGACGTGGCGTACCTGCGCGTTCTGCCCAACATGGTCGTAATGGCTCCCGGCGACGGCGGCGACGTAGCCCCGCTGGTCGACTTTGCCCTTTCCCATAACGGACCGTGTGCCATTCGCTACCCCAAGTCGGTTGCACCGCAGATCGAGCGCGAGCGGCCGCGCGTCGAGTTGGGCAAGGCGGAAGTTTTGTCGTGGGGCCGCGACGGAAACATCCTCTGCTTCGGGGCCCTGCTCGGCGAATGTGCATCGGCGGCGCAGACGCTCAGCAAGCGGCACGGACTCGACGTGGGCGTGGTCAACGCCCGCTTCGCAAAGCCGATTGATGCCCAGGTTGTGCAGCGGGCGTTGCGGCAATCGCCCTTCGTGCTCACGGTTGAGGAAGCGGCCCTCATGGGAGGATTCGGCAGCGCCGTGTTGGAAGTGGCGGCGGACGCCGGCATCGACGCGGGGCACGTTCGCCGCCTCGGCATCCCCGACCAATTCATCGAACACGGCGAACGCCACGAGCTGTTGGCCGATTTGGGGATCGACGCCGCGGGCATCGTGGCGGCGTGCCGCGACATGGCGGCTCGCCACGCGCCAAAACAAACTGCGGGACAACGCGTTTCGGACGCGGCACAATCGGCTCTTCGTTAATTCCGACGGGGCGAATGTAGGTTGGTTCAGCGCGGTTTCTTGCTTGGTGATGCTGCTCAACAGAGCGCAGTCTCCAACGCGCCGGAATTCCCTGCGGCGTGAGCCCCGGCCACTCCGACCTTTCATCGAAATGAATCAGCAGCAGCGACAAGACTCGCTTTCTCCCCCTTGGGCAAAAGGCCCGCCGCGACGACTGCGCGTGGTGCTGTTGGGATCGGGCGACAAGCCGCACATCCGCGAGGAAGTTCCCCGCGTGCAAAAGGCGATCGCCCAGTACGCCGACGTGGTGCTGACCGACTTGGAGTCGAAAGCCGATTTGACGGCGATCGAAGCCGACATGGCGGTGGTGTTGGGGGGCGACGGTTCGATCCTGCGATCCGCCAACCAGATGGGACTGCATCAAATGCCGGTCCTGGGGGTCAACCTCGGCAAGCTGGGGTTTCTGGCGGCTCTCTCGCCCGACGAGCTGCGGCGGTGGCTGCCCGAGGTGTGCGCGGGCAACTGCTCGATCGTCAACCACCTGATGTTCCGCTGCTCGGTGTACCGATCCGACAAGCTCATGGCCGAGTGCCTGGGCCTTAACGAGACAGCGATCCTGGGCGGCGCCCCGTTCTCGCTCATCTCCGTCGATCTTTACGTTGACGGGGAATTGGCAACTTCCTATAGTTGCGACGGCCTGATCGTGAGCACGCCCGTTGGCTCCACCGCGCACAACCTCTCCGCGGGTGGACCCATCCTTCGCAAGAGTCTGCAAGCGTTTGTCATTTCGCCCATCAGTCCGCACACGCTCACCGTTCGCCCGGTCGTCGACACTGCCGACCGCGTTTACGAGCTGGTGGTTACCGAACCGAACGAAGGCACGACGCTGGTGGTTGACGGGCGCGTGATGTGCCGGATGACGGCCGACGACCGCGTGCGCATCGAGCGGGCCGAAGCGCAGTTCCAACTCGTTGAGGTGCCGGGGCAAACGTACTACCGCACCCTGCGGACGAAGCTGGGGTGGGGCGGTCGAATCGGCGGTACGTAGCAAGTGCGAAGCCTCACCAGATGCGCGACGCTGCACCGGACGCACGAAACCGCCCCGGCCGCACAAGGACGTGATCTCTATTGCAAGGATGCAACCTCATGCACCGCAAAGTGCCACTGGCCATTCTGTTGACTGCCCTATCGCTCTGTCAGGCCGCGGCAGACGATCCCTCACCATCGCCGCGATCTCCCCTGGCCGAGCTGCAAGCAGCCAAAAACGCCGTCACCGCCCAGGAGTACGAGCTGCGCTACCGTCTCACGCCGGGTGAAACGATTCGCTGGAAGGTCGTGCACCTGGTGACGCTCGAAACCAAAATCCAGGGCGTCACGCAATCAGCCCGTACACGTACCGTCGCCACCCAGGTTTGGAAGGTAACGGACGTCGACGAAAAGGGCCGCATGACGTTCACGCACACCATCGAGGACGTCGACATGTGGCAGACCGTAACCGACAAGCCCGAGGTGCGCTACAACAGCAACAGGGACCTCACGCCCCCGGAGGGCTACGAGCACATTGGCGAGTCGATCGGGCGTCCGCTGGCCTCCGTGACCATCGACCCGTGTGGCCGCATTGTCGAGCGAACGGACTTCCAGACGCAATACAATCCCGGCCTGGGTGGCCTTACGGTGCCGCTGCCCGAGCACGCGATCAAAGTAGGCCAGCGATGGAATACACCCGACCTGGTGCGGGTCCGCGAACCCAACGGCCAGGTGAAACGCATTCACCTGCGGCAGCTCTACACGCTGACCGACGTGAAAGCCGGCGTAGCCACGATCGAGGTGAAGACGCAGGTGCTCTCCCCGATCGACGATCCTCAAATCCGTTCGCAACTCGTGCAGCGCTTGCAGTTCGGCACGATCCGCTTCGACATGGATGCGGGCCGGGTCATCTCGAAGCAAATGGACACAGACGAAATCGTTATCGGCTTCCAGGGCGCCGACAGCATCATGCAGTTTCTGGCCCGATTCACCGAGGAACCGATCGACGCATCGAAACGGAATCCTTGACTCTCTGCACGCTGCCACGTAGGCTTGAACAGACTTCCTCACAGCCCGAGTGTCGGCCATATCGTCCCTTGTGCACGTTGATTGCCTCGACAATGAGCGCAGCGCCGACGATCCGAGGGGTTGCCGACGCTTCACGGGGCGACCAAAGCACCGCGCCAAACGAGCAGCCGTTATGGTGAAGGTTTCGCAGAGAGTTTCGGACTTCCGATTCACCTTTCGGGCATTGGTCTATCGAGAGGATGGCTTTTGGATCGCGCACTGTCTCGAAACCGACGTGGCCGCCGAAGGCGACTCGCCCGCCGAGGCCGTTCACGCTCTGGGCGAACTTTTGACGACTCTCGTCGAACAAGCGATCAAGGAGGGCGACCTGAGATCGGTGTTCTCCCCCGCTCCGCACGATATCTGGCGACTCTATGGCTTGGGCAAAGAGTCGAAAGTTACCGCTCGTCTTCCCAAGCGGCGCTCGTCGATCGACGGAATCGAAGTGCGGGAACTCGCGTTAGCGTGAGCGTTCGATGGCAGAAAGGCCGCTTAAGTATCGCGATCTTTTGCAGCGACTCCGGCTCTTTGGCGTCGTCGAAAACAAGGCGCGAGGCAAGGGCTCCCATCGGTTGATGATTCGCGTCGTCGAGGGAGTGAAGTACTTCTACCCAATACGATGCCACAACGAGGGCGAAGTGAAGCCGAGGGCCGTGATCGGCGCGCTGCGACGCCGACTGAGGCTCAGCGGCGAGGATGGCATCAGCGACGAAGAGTTCTACGGAAAGTAGCCGACACTTGCCGAGGTCGCTTTCCGTGATCGGCACCGAATGGCTCGGCACTCGCTTCTGCGTCGCCGTCGAATGACACGCCGCAAGTTGCCGGCACGTTTTCGCGGCGCCGCCCGCTGCTTACACTGACGGGATGATCGGCTCGCGAAGCACAACGAGCGTGCGGTGTGCCTTGATTCTGGCGTGCGCCCTTCTCGTCGCGTTGCCTATTCTCGCTTGGTACGACCGCGCCGCTTGGCTCGCCGTGCGGAGCACGCTGCTGTTGGCGCTGGACGTGGGCGTTATCAGCCTTCCGCTCGGTACGGTGCTGGCGTTACTCTTGGTGCGGACCGACCTGCCCGGCCGTCGCGCCTGGATGTTTGCGCTGGGCACACTGCTCTTGGTGCCTCTCTATCTGCAAGCGGCCGGCTGGGACGCCGGATTCGGCAAGCTCGGCTGGCACTCCATGGCCTATGGACGCCTGGCAGTGCCACTCTTGGAGGGTTGGCGGGCGGCCGTTTGGATTCACGCCGCCGCCAGCGTGCCGTGGGTCGCGCTGATCGTGGGCCTGGCGCTAGCCCACACCGAGCCCGAACTGGAAGAGCAATCGCTGCTCGACGCCAGTCCCCTGCGCGTCTTCTTCCGGCTCACACTGCGCCGATCGCTCGCCGGCACCGCCGTGGCCGCTGCTTGGATCCTGATGAGTGCCGCGGGCGAAATGGCCGTTACCAACATCTACCAGGTATCGAACCTCGCCGATGTGTTGCACGTAGGCTTCCGGCTGGGCGACACCGCGGAGCAGGCAGGACTGCGGACGCTTCCCACGCTCGTCGTATTGGCGGGTCTGGTGATGGTGGCACTGATACTGGTGGCCGGCGTTGCGCCGCCCGGGGCGGGCACCATGCAGCGCGGCCCGCATCGATTCAGCCTGGGGCGGTGGAAGTGGCCGGCAGCGGTCGCCACGACGCTCGTCGTCTTGCTGCTGGCGGGCGTTCCCTTGGCGAACCTGTGCTATCGCGCCGGTCTCGTATCGAACACCGTAGACGGAACGACGACGAGCCTCTGGTCGGCGACCGAGTTCGCACGGCTCGTGGGAGCGGTTCCCTTTCGGTATCGGGAAGAAATCGGCTGGACGCTATTGATCGGCGTGTTGTCGGCGGCGCTGAGCGTCGCATTGGCGGCCCCTTTGGCATGGTGGGCCCGCGGGGGAAAGTGGCGCTGGTGGCTGGCTACGGTGCCGGCGGCCGTTTGCTGGGCACTGCCCGGACCGCTGATTGGTCTCGGCGTGATCGCGCTCTTGAACCGAGGCGAGTTGCCCTTTGTGGTGTGGCTGTACGACCGCACTGTGGCGGCGCCCGTGCTGGCGATGACCGTCCGCAGCCTTCCGCTATGCATCCTGATGTTGTGGTATGCGTTGCGGTTCGTGCCCGACGACGTGCTCGACGCGGCGGCCGCCGAGGGAGCCGGCCCGCTGGCTCGCTTTTGGCGAATTGTCGCGCCGCAGCGCGTGGCGGCAGGAGCCGCCGCGTTTCTCGCGGCCGCGGCGATTTCGATGGGGGACGTATCGGCCAGCATTCTGGTAACGCCGCCCGGCGTAACGACGGTCGCCATCCGCGTTTTCGGCCTGATCCATTATGGTGTCGACGACCAGGTGGCCGCTCTGTGCCTCGTCGGCGCCACGGGCGCGGTCGCCCTGGCGGCAGCGGCCGTTTGGCTCTCGTGTCGGTCGCTACGCGCGGGAGGGCCGCGCGCTTGACCACAGCCGAGCCACCCGCGAAAGGCGAGAAGCCACGGGCAAACGACATCAGGACCCAATACCGATTCGAGCTAAATCACCGCGAAAGCCACTAGTCAAATTCGTGCTCGGCCGCCAGCGGTGTATAATCGAAAAAGGTTGCCGCACGCCCGCGGTCGCGACAACTCCACAGCCACCGCTTAGCCGCAGCCGACTCTGTACCCGAATCGTTCCCTCTCGACCGGTGGATGCCATGCCCAGTTCTCGTGTGCTTTGCGACGCGGTTCGACGGCGTTTCCTGGCCGTTGTGCTGCTGAGCCTGGTATCGCTTTTCGCGGCTCCCCTGGCCGCGGTCGAGCAAGTCACGATTCGCCGCGAAAAAACGGAGCAGAGCGTTTCGGGCAATGTCCTCGTCGAGGCCGAAGACGGCGGCCTGCTGTTGATTGCCCCCGACGGAATTCTTTGGGCCGTTCAGCCCGACGAGCTCGTCGAACGCAAGGCCGACGATGCACTCTTCGAGCCGCTCGACTCCAAAAAAATGGGCCAGAGTCTGCTGGATGAGTTGCCCAAAGGATTCAAGATCCACAGCACGGTCCACTACGTCATCGGCTACAACACTTCGCTCGACTACGCCAAGTGGTGCGGTGGGCTGTACGAACGGCTCTACAGCGGCTTTCGCAATTATTGGTCGACGCGCGGCTTGGAATTGCACGATCCCGAGTTTCCGCTGGTAGCCATCGTGTTCGGCGACAAAAAGTCGTACGCCCAGTACGCCGCGCCCGAGCTGGGCACCGCCACCGACTCGATCATCGGCTATTACAGTCTTCGCACGAACCGCGTCGTCATGTACGACCTGACCGGCGTCGACGGCGTTGCGGGCGGCAGGCTACGCGGCACGAGCGCGGCCCGCATCAACCAAATCCTGGCCCAGCCGGAAGCCGAGCGGACCGTGGCCACGATTGTGCATGAAGCCACGCACCAGATCGCGTTCAATTGCGGTGTGCATAAGCGGTACGCCGACATTCCGTTGTGGGTCAGCGAGGGGGTAGCCGTGTACTTCGAGACGCCGGACCTGAAAGCCTCCCGCGGATGGCGGACGATCGGGGGCGTCAACCAGGTGCGCCTCGAGCGATTTCGCCGCTACCAGCGCAGCCGGCCCGAGAATTCGCTGGTCTCGCTGCTGGCCGAAGACGGGCGGTTTCGCGACGCGGCCCTGGCGGAAGACGCCTACGCGGAGACGTGGGCCTTGAATTACTTTCTTATGCGCCGGAAGCCCGAACTGTACGTCCAATACTTACAGGCTCTGTCCGAGAAGGAACCGCTGCTCTACGACAGCCCCCAGGAGCGACTCGAACAGTTTCAGGCGGTCTTCGGCTCGGAACTCGAAGAGCTCGATGCTGAGTTTCTCCGCTACATGCGCAACGTGCGCTGATGCCGCCGGCGCGACCCACCCTCACACGGCACCCGCCAGCCGCGCGCTCATCGACGGCCTGGCGTGCACGTATCCGGGGGGCTACCGCGACATCCGATAGAGGGGGAATTTTACGGCCCGGGCAAGCGCCCGTTACGCACACCCCCGATCACTTTTTGAGGAGCCTAGTGAACCGACGTCCGGGCGGCGCGCATTGGGCGTGCACACTTCGCGCACCGCGCACCGGATCGAAGGGTGAATAAGGACAACGCACATGGCCGACTTTTGGAGCATCGTGGCCGAGTACCTGCAGGAGATTGGGCTGGGGCTGCCCGACAGCCGGCAGGCGGCGCGAATCGGGGGTCGGCTGGTAATCGCTCTTCTATTGGGGGGTCTGCTGGGCTTCGAGCGGGAGCGAAGGGGACGTGCCGCCGGCTTGCGAACCCACATGCTGGTAGCCCTGGGCGCGGCACTCTTTACGCTCATCGTCATGGAATCAGCCGGGGCGGGCCAATCTGCCGCGAATGCCGAGCTTCTCTCGCAGGTTGTCCGAGGAATCGCCGCCGGCGTAGGCTTTTTGGGGGCGGGAGCCATCCTTAAGCGCGCCGAAACCGAGCACATCAAGGGCCTTACCACCGCCGCCGGCATCTGGCTGACTGCCGCCGCGGGGGTGGCCGTGGGGAGTGGCTGGGTCTGGCCTGCCGCCACCGCCGTCATCCTATCGTGGGTCGTGCTAGAGCTTGCCCCCCAGGTTCTCGGGCAAAAGCGCGGGGGCAAGTCCTCTTAGAGCCGATCCCCTAGCCGTCGGGGACTGGCCCACTTTGCCGGTTCCGTAAAGCAAAAGGTGCCTGCCCCCTTCTCGGTACGATTTTGGGATGGGCTCGTAGTCGCAAAACGTTGCAAATCGCCGCGCTCCGGCGATAATGGCGCGTGGTCTCGCCCTCAGAAAGGAGGAGGCCATGCACGGCGAATTGATGCCCGTAAGTTCGGGAACGCCAATCATCCTTACCAAGGAGCGGATGCTCGTCGGGCGTCGCGACAAATGCGACGTCGTCCTGCGACACTCCAACGTCTCGTCCCACCACTGCGAGTTGTACCTGGAAGGCGACTACTGGTACGTGAGGGATCTCAACAGCCGCAACGGCACCCGGGTCAACGGCGTGCGCATAGCGAGCGAAGAGCGACTCGACCCCGGCGACCTGCTGTCGGTGGCCGACCATGAGTTCAAGATTCAGTATTCGCTTCCGACCGAATGAATCGTCACGCCTTTTTTTCCTTGCACCTCTCGAGGAGTCGGAAATGTCGGATCGCACTACGCCGCGGAAGCCATCGGAACCCCCCTCGCGCCGCACCTTTCTGAAACGCTCAGCCGCCGGTCTCGTCGGCGGAACGCTCGCCGCCGCCCTCGGATCGGCACGCATGGCGCATGCTGCCGGCGACGACACGATACGCGTCGGTTTGGTCGGTTGCGGCGGAAGGGGCAACGGCGCCGCGGTGAACGCCGCTAACGCCGATCCCGGAATGCGCCTCGTTGCCTTGGCCGACATCTTTGAAGACCAGCTCGAGCATGGTCGCGCCGTGCTCTCCCAGCAGCTTGGCGAGAAGTTCGCCGTCGATCGCGACCACCTGTTCAGCGGCTTCGACGCTTACAAAAAACTGATCGATTCAGACGTCGACGTCGTGCTCCTGGCCACGCCGCCTCACTTCCGACCCGCACACCTCGCGGCGGCCGTGGATGCTGGCAAGCACGTGTTTTGCGAAAAGCCCGTGGCGGTCGACCCCACCGGCGTAAACAGCGTGCTGGCCACGTGCGATCGCGCCGCCGAAAAGAAGCTGAGCCTCGTCTCCGGTCTCTGCTGGCGGTACGACGAAGGGGTGCGGCAGACCATGGCCCAAATCAAGGAGGGCGCCCTGGGTGACATCGTGGCGGTTCAGGAGAACTACTTGACCGGCACGCTCTGGCACCGCGGACGCAACCCCGCGTGGAGCGAGATGGAGTACCAGATTCGCAATTGGCTGTATTTCACCTGGCTTTCGGGCGACCACATCGTCGAGCAGCACGTGCACAGCCTCGACAAGGCGCTATGGCTGATGGACGACAAGCCGCCGTTACGGTGCGTCGGCCTGGGTGGACGGCAGGTCCGCACGGGCGAAGAGTGGGGGAATATCTTCGATCACTTCTCCGTCTGCTACGAATGGGCGGGCGGCGTCAAAGTGTTTGCCTACACCCGGCAGATGTCCGGCTGCGCGGGGGACGTCGACGATTACGTGCTGGGAACCAAAGGTCGGGCGCAGGTGCTCAAATACCGGATCGACGGCGAGAAGCCGTGGCGATTCCGCGGCGAATCGCCCAGCATGTACGACGCCGAGCATCGCGAGCTGTTCGCCTCGATCCGCAACGGCACGCCCATCAACAACGGTCGCTACATGTCGTACGCCACCATGATGGCCATTATTGGCCGCGAGGCTTGCTACACGGGTCAGACGATCACCTGGGAGGAGGCGATGCGCTCGATGCAGGATTTGACGCCGCCCAAATACGAGTGGGGCGACACGCCCGTGCCCGAAGTGGCCGTTCCCGGCGTGACCAAGTTTGCGTGAAAACGGTTTCGAGGCCTCCGCTTTCCGCTTCCCGCTTTTCGATGTGTCGGCTTGCGATGCGCACTCCCATTGAGGGGGACGGGCGTTGCTCGCTTTCCGTCGTCAGCACGCCCGCAAGTGCGCCTCGATCCGCTGGAGCGCTTCGCCGACGCGGCAATCGCCGGCGGCCAGCGGAATCGTCTCGCCCGAGTCGACCCAACCACTCACCTTTCGTTGTGCCGAGATGACGGTGCTGTGGCTGCGGCAGCCGAAGTGGCGACCGATCTCCGAATAGGCGGCACGCGTGTACTTGCGTGCCAGCCACATGGCCAGCATGCGGGGTCCCGCGGCAGCTCTCGCCTTGCGCGGCGCCTTGAGCTGCTGCGGTTCGATGCCGAACACGTCGCACACGGCGCGGTCGATGTCGGCCAGCCGCACCACCCGCCGCGTGGCGCGAAAGATGTCCTCGAGCGACTCTTCCGCCAGTTCCAGCGTTATGGGGCGCTGGTGTGCGCGGCTGGAGGCGTCGACGCGATTCATGGCTCCGAAAATCTGCCTGGCATCGCCGGGCAGACGCTCCGCGATCAGGTCCAGCACGTCGTCGGGCACTTCCAGCCCACGCTGCCGGGCAAAACGCCGCGCGATCTCGAGCCGGCCATCTTTCTCGTGCGGCTGGATGGCACAGACCAGCCCGGCCGACATGCGGGCCGCAAGATCGGACCCAGCGCCGATTGCCTCAGCGGGTGTTCGATCGGCCGCCAGCACCAACTGCCGCTTCTGCCGCAGCAGGGAATCGACCGTGTGCAACAGTTCGACCAGCGTGGCCCGCTTACCCCGAAAGAACTGCACGTCGTCGATTAAGAGCCACTGCACGTCGCGATATTTGCGGCGGAAACCTGGCAGTCCGCCGCCGCGCAGCGCTTCGATGAAGTGGCTCGTGAACTGCTCGGCGGAGAGCAACACCACTCGTCCGGGCCGGGAAACTTGGCGTATGTCTTGGGCCAGCGCGTCCAAAAGCTGCGTCTTCCCGCAGCCCGGCGGACCATAAACGTACAGAGGCGAAAACTCGCCCGATTGGCGGCACACCATCCGCGCCGATGTCAGCGCGATGCGGTTCCCCTCCCCCACGACGATCGCGTCGAGCGCACGGGCCCGCTTCGGTCGAACCTCGCCTTTGGCTACGGCCGGTTCGGGGTGGGTGGCTTTACCTGAACCCGTTGCGGTGTGCGCTTGCGGCTCAGGTTGCGCCGGGCAGCCGGGCGCCTCCGGCTTCACCGAGTGCGCGGCAGTAGACGCGGCGCTCGGCTCGAGTCGAAATGCCACGCGCACCGAAGGGCCCAACACCTGCCGGCAAACGGCGTCGATCTCGCGGCCGAAGCACTTCCGCAGCCGTTCGAGCGTAAACGGCTCCTGGGCGCGCACCACGAGCGTATCGCCCGAAAGCTCGAGGGCCGTCCGGGAGGCGAACCACAGATCGAAGATGTCGCGCCCGACTCTTGCGAGCAAACCGGAATGCAAGGACGACACGATGTCCATATCGTGAGTGCGCACGTTCTGCGACATCCTCGGCGCGCGCAGCGCGCCGTTATGGGCTCAGTCCACGAGACCAATGGCCGGCCAGGATCGGCCGACCGGCGGCTGCCAAACTGTGCAGCGCGCCCGACGCCAGGAAACAACCGATGCCGCCGGGATTCCTTCCGGAGACATCAGCCGGGATTGTGACGGTCGATGCAGGTCGCCGATTGTACGCGTGCTAGCGTCGCTGTCAAATCACCGACCAAGGGGAGGGCAGGTTTTTTTTCGATGGTTCAAGTGCCCCTGGGGATTGCCGGCCAAACAATGGCTTTTTCCACCGCGGGGCGCGACGAACTTTTTTTGTGAAGACTGCGGCGAAGAGGTGGAAAAGTTGTTGTCGTCGCAGCGGGCGTCGCGGACGGGCGCAGCATTGCCGCCGCGCAACTCATTTGGCCGCAACGAATAAGCGGTGGGTCTGATGCGTCCGCGGAGAATCGCGACGGAAAGTACGCGAGGGATTACACGGCAAACACTCGCAAAAACACGCTCCGCCGATCGCAAATGACGAAGTCGGCCGCCACGTACGACGCCACCGCCGGCTTGTTCGCCGCGTCAACTGCCAGAATCATCCGCTGGCGATTCATCTCTCGCGTTTGCCACTGGGCGAATCGCGTGATGGCCAGACCGCATTTCCGGCCCCGCTGCGGGCCCGTTACGCCCATGTAAACCAGCTCGCACTGATCGTCGGCTGCATGATCGGCCAACAGCAAGCATCCCACGTCCTGCCGTTGATACTGCACAAAGAACCAGTGGGAGTCGGCCGAGTCGCCCGTGCTGCGGTAGCCCTCCAGCACGTCGGCCATGTCTCGCACGCCGTTCAGGGCGGGTACGTCGCGGGTTTCGTAGTACGTGCGCTCGACGAGCTGAGCGAGCCTGTCGGCCTGCGAGGGATCGTAACGCTCGAAGACCAGGTCGCTGTACGGTTGCTCGGTGGGGAGCGCGTCGGTCGGACAGATCATGTACAACAGCTCAGCCGCGTGGCTGTAGCCATCCTGTATGAGTTGGGACGCGATTGGGCCGTCGCGCTGGGTGAGTACGACCTGGGCGACCCGAACGCCCAAGGCTTGCAGATGAGCGGCCAGAGCATCCTGTAACCGCGCGAGTGTGGCCTCCGGCTCCCCCGCGGCGAGGTGCGGCGGGGACACCAGCGCCGTTCGCCCCGGCATGAGGCAGGCCCAAACGGCGCCGACCAGCCGCTCGCCCCGACACGCTGCAATCAGCCCATCGAGCGCAATGCGGCCTCGCCGCGCGGAGGCAAGCGTGGCCGCGATCTGCGGCAGGCGGACTTCCACCGGGGACTCCGCCAGCACCAGATCGAGCACTTCCGCCTGCCGTGCCCGCGGAGCCGTTCCGATTACCAGGCCATCGGCGGTGTGGTGAGTCACCGGGCCATTGGGGTGCATCATGCGGCTCAGAATAGTCGAATCGGCCGCCCGCCCCCAGAGTGATTGATTTGCGGCCGTTCTGACGGCGTCAGGGCGGCCGACCAAGCCGCATCACCGCCGCGGGAAATTCAAGTCCGTGCCGAACTATGGCAGGCGCGGCCCGACCCCGTACGCTACAATGAACGTGGGCGCGGGGGAGTCGGGGACCCGGCGGGTCTCTGCGGGGAACAGAAGCATTTTCCGCCCATTCTTTCGAAAGGATCCGGCCCATGCGCATCGCCAAAGTCTTCTATTTGTGCGCCTCGATTGGCGTCCTGTGGGCCTTCGCGCCGTCCGCACTCCTGGGGCAGTCGGCCCTGGACGAATTGGAACAGCGAATTGACGAGGAGTTGCTTCCCCCTCCGCCCGAGGAATCCGAACCCGGCTATCTCGGCCTGACCGGCGACACGGCTGACGAGGGTGGAGTCACTGTTCTTGCAGTTCACGCGGAGGGTCCAGCCGATGCATCGGGCCTGCGCGCGGGCGATCGCATTACCAAAGTGAACGACGTGGCCGTGCCGGACGGCAATGCGATGGCCGAAGTTCTCGGCAAGCTCTCGGCCGGCAGTGAGGTAACGTTCGTGGTTGTTCGCGATGGCGCCGAAGAGCGCGTCAGCGTGACTCTCGGCCGTCGACCCGACGACGAAGCCGTCCCCGCTCCGCGCGAGGCCGACGAACGCGGTCCGCTGCTGGGCGTCCGCCTCATCCCGGTCAACGCCGACTCGCGGGCACGCTTCCGCGTGGCAGTCGATCGCGGCGCGGTCATCAACGGTATTCGCGTCGGTTCGCCCGCCGACCGCTACGGCCTGCCGTTGGGCGGCGTGATCGTGTCGATCGACCGCGAGCGGGTGGGCGCGCCCGAAGACGCCATCGCCATTGTCTCCAGCCACCGCGCCGGCGACGAAATCGAGATCGGCTACTATGACGGCGTCAACTTCTACCGCAAGACCGTGCGGCTGGCACCCTCGGGCGACGCGCCGCTTCGCATCGCTCCGGTCGAGCCGGCCCTGCCGTACGATTCGCGGCCCACTCCTGGCATCTTCGGCGAGGATCGGCCGGTGCTGCGTCGTTTAGAACAAGCGATTACCGGAGTCGTCGAGCCGCCCCCTCCGCCGCGCACGGGTGGAATCCCTGCCGTGGTCGATGCCCGGGAACGGGAGATCGTCGAGCTGCGCCGTCAGAACGACGAACTAAACGCCCAGGTCGAAGAGCTTCGGCTCCGCGTGCAGCAGCTCGAAGAGCAGCTCAAGGCCAACGCCGGCGAATCAAAAGGGGCCGCGGGTAAAAATCCGGACAGCGACGATCCGGATTTGGATCTCAATAATCCGTAATCGCCTTTACCACCGCTTCGGGCGATTATCGTAGACCAAGAGCTGCTGAAACTCGGGGCTGATGCCGTGGCGCGAGCCGGGCCGATTCAGCTCCAGCATCACGTCGAGCTGCGCGCGGGCCTCATTGGCCAGAATGACCGGCGCGTACGAAATGCGCAGTCCGTCGGTGGGCCGTCCATTCCACGACCGGACGTACAAGCCCGCGTCGAGCGTCGGCTTCGGCTCGAAACGAAAGTACTGCGTCAAGTGCGCGACGAGCCGGCGCGCGTCGCCGGTTGTGCCCTGGAATGTGATCCGCTGCACCTGATGTTCGTCGTCGAAGTAGTAGGTAAGCGACCCGGCCAGGTCGTCGATGCCGGTTCCGGTGACCAGCGGCACTCGCAATCCACTTAGCGTGGCATCGGCGCGAACCGTGGAAACGCGGGCCCAGCGGCTCGTGACCCAAGCGGGCGTGATGTCAAAGCGGAACACTTCCCGCATGTCGGCGACGGGAAAGCCTTCAAGGCGAAGCTCGGCACCCGCCTCGCTCGACCCGCCGGCGACGGAAGAGGGCGCCGTGCCCGATGCGGCGAATTCGATCGGCCGACCCGTCGCATCCACGAGTGGGCCGTAATCGCCGCCCGATTCGTCGCTGCTCGACTTCGACCAGTTCGCCAGTGTGGCCCGCCAGTCCTTACCCATCAGCAGGAAAGGAATTCCCGCGGCAGCCACCAACATGGGAACCAGCAACATGCGTCGCCTGAAAAACATAACGGATCTCGCAATTCGCTGTCGCGCCGGTTTGCAAGCACGGGCGTCAGCCGGGACGGTGGGCTTCCTGGCCCGCAAAGAATCACCCCTTTGGCGGCGCGGAGCGTGAAGCACGATAGCGGGATCCGTCCCACTATGAGAATCGGCAGCGGCCAAGGTGGGGCTTGTCGCCCGTTGTCCGCTCCCGGCCACCTTGCCCAGAGGGAGCCGGTGCGAGAAACCGCGGCATCGGCAAGTCCGGCACGGTTGAGCGTCGAACGCGACGCGGCTCAGCGACTTTGGCTCTCCTCGTACCACTCTTGCAGTTTGGGCCAGGTTGTATCGAGCAGCGAGGCCGCATATTCTTCGTCGCTCGCATAGTCGGCACGATCCTGCTGCGGACGCAGTCCCAGCCGTTCCAGCAGGCTTTCGGCCCGCTCGATGGGGTATCGCCGCTCGATGCTCACCAACAGGTGCAAAAAGTCGAGGTGGTCGACCGCCTCCTCGACCGTTGGCCAGCGGCGCATCTGGTGGCCGGGATTGTGTAGCAGAACCAGGTGCCGACAATAGGCGGCAATGGGTTCGAGTTGCAATTCCGCGGCAATCGCCCCGGCGAGTGCCAAGAGCCGGTCGCGCACGAAGGGGCGCTGCCGCCGACCGCTGGCTTGGGCCAATGCCAGATACACGAACAAATGCCAAGCAGACCGGGACATTCAGCCTATTCTACATGGATCAACCCTCCCTGGGTGATTACCGCTGGCTGGTGAGTGAAGCGGCCGCGCCGTGGTTCGATCGAGCGGCGGATCAAGATACAACGCCCGCGCTGATTCAATCTCTGCGACGGGAAATCGGAGCGGACCGTGCTCGACTGGTGATCCAGCAGGCAGAATTGCGGCGTCGGGCCGTCGAGAAATTTCCGCTCGCCGCAGATCTTTTCTTTACGCGCAAGGCACTCGAACAGGCCAGCGGCTCGGCTGTGGCCGCCTACAAGGCCGCGCGCTTTCCGGCGGCAATGGCAATTGCCGACTTGTGCTGCGGCATCGGCGGCGATGCCATGGCGCTGGCAGAGCGCGGCCGTCTTGTGGCGGTTGACTTCGATCCGGTCGCTGCGCTGTTGTGTGAAGCGAACTGTCGCGCGGCGGGCGCGGCGAACTTCGACGTGCGAGTGGAAGACGTTGCGGCCGACTCGGTTTCCACATCGCTCTCCGCGTGCGGTGCATGGCACATCGACCCCGACCGCCGCGCTGGTGGACGACGAACCGTCGATCTGCGGTATTACCAGCCTGGGCTCGATGCGATTGAACAAATGCTGGCCGTCGCTCCGAATGGCGCAGTAAAACTCGCGCCGGCGACCAGGGTGCCGCCCAATTGGCAACAATCGGCTGAACTCCAGTGGATCGGGGCGACTCGCGAGTGTTCGCAGCAAGTAGCCTGGTTCGGAAGTCTCGCTCGCCATCCCGGCCAGCGCACAGCAACCGTTTTGCCGCGCGACGACGGGTCTCCACCGCGCTCGGTAATCGGCCGCGGCAATTCGTCCCATCCCTCGGTATCGTCGATTGGCCGATATTTGTTCGAGCCGCATGCCGCCGTTCTCGCCGCGGGCCTCGCAAGCCAACTGGCCCGGGAACATGATCTTCACGCGATCTCGCCCGGCGTAGCGTACCTGACCGGCGACCGACTGGTTCGCGATGCCGCACTGTCGGCCTTCGAAGTGACCGACGTCCTACCGCTTAAGGTGCGGCAGATTCAGGAGGTGATCCGCACGCGTGGTATCGGACGGCTGGAGGTAAAGAAGCGCGGAGTCGCCGACCACCCCGAAGAAGTGCGCCGCCGACTCCGCCTTAGCGGCGACGAACCGGCCACCTTGCTGCTCACGCGCGTCGCCGGCGCGCCCAAGGCCATCCTGGCACGGCGCACCTGACGTAGGTCCTGCTTGCCGAGCAGGACCTTGTCTATCCGGCTCGTTGTGTCGCCGCGAGGTCCCGCCCGGCAGGCGGGTCCTACTGCGTTTCGTCCTACCAAATCACCGCAGCGCCGCGATCTCGTCGGGCGAGAGGGCCCGGCTGCCGTCGCGGAGTTGGGTGTCGAGGGGGTCGAGACGCACGACGCGCCATTCGCCGGTGTCGATCTTGCAGCGCGCTCCCGGGCCGGCGTCGGCTCCCTCCGAGTCGGGAAGCGGGCGCAACTGACCCAGGTAGTGGGCAATCGGGCGGGTCCCTTGCCACTGCATCCAGTCGGGCACCAGCCGCAGGCTCTTGCGCTTTTCGGGCACCTCGACGTTGTCCCCTTTTTGCAGCACCAGCTCGTGCGCGCCGGTCCAGCCGAACCAACTGTAGGCCGACGTGTGGGCCGGTATCCAGTGCGGTTTGCCCGCTTCATCGAACAAGCAGAACTCTGCCCAGTTGTGGTTGGGCACCCACACCAATCGCGCCGGAATGCCGACCGCGCGGCAGAACGCCACGAACACGGCGGCCCGTTCTTCACAGTCGCCCACGCGATCGCGGAGTGCCCGGGTTACGCTGGTATAGGCGCCTTGGTGGGTGTCGATGTTCTCCCGCACCCAGGCGTGAAACGCGGCGGCCTTGTCCCACGGATGCTCGATCTGGCCGCTGAGCGATTCGGCCATCTCCCGCACCTCGCGCACGTTCGACTGAATGCCCGGGCTGGGCCGCAAATAGAGCTGTGCCATTTCGCGGGGCACTTCCTGCTTTGCCGGAAACTGCTCGCTACGGTAGCCGAAGTAAGCTTTGCTGAGCGTGAGGCGGAAGTGCGCCACCGCAGCGATCGTCTGCCCGCCGCGAATCAAGGGCGCGGCGAGAAACAACTGGGCCGCGTGCTCGCTCAAGCGGCGAATGCCCGCTTCGCACCCGCTCGTCTCGATCTTCACGTCGTCGATTTTCTGCTCGGGCAGATCGACGGGCACGGTCGTCGTGGCCTTGATTGCCGTCGCCGGCCCCTCGCCGCCAAGCTGGATACCGATGCTCAACTCGTACGAGCGCGGTTCCAGGTAGCCGGTCTGATCGGTGGGGGGATCGTTCCACACCCACCGGCCGTCGCCGACGACGGGGATGATGGAGTGCGCGGGCGGGGTCGGCCCGGTCCACTCGCACGTCGGCCAATAAAGTCGACGGCCGAGCGATTCGGCCGAGATCAGTTGGGCGCCGCAGGCGACGGCGCTGGCACCCCACAGCAGAAACTCACGACGACGCATGGCTGCCTCTCCTCGCGCGGCGTCCAAGTGCGTAAATGGCCACAATTTAGGCAAGCGCATTAGAGCAGAGTGTCGAGCGGCGCGTCAAATTGCGGGACGAAATGGGGCGATGGCAAGCGTCACATGAACAGGGGGGCGAAACCGCAAGCGTGGCATGCAGTACGGCGGTTAATCGGGCGAGAAACGCCTCTTGGGACTCGTCTGGCGGGGCGGCCGGCATTTTGCTATCGTTCGCCGCCCGTCGCCGGACCAATTCACCGAATCCGGCCTTTCGCACTTTGCGCCCGTTACGAAACGGACACGCGATGAACCTCGTGCCGAAACACCGCTGGGTCTGGGCCATCCTTGTGGCGCTGTCGTTTCTGGCAGGGTGCGCCGAGGGACCTTTGTGGCGACTGGGGGCCTTCAACCCCTACGCGCGACAGCAGTGGAAAGAAGAAGAAGAGCTCGTCTCCAGCCGCTACTCGCATATCGATCGCCTGCGATCGCTGAGCACCCAGTGGCCGTCGATGAACGAAGAACAACAGCAGCACATGTCGACGGAACTGGCGGCGCTGTTCCAGGACACCGACGACTCGATGGTTCGCCGTGAGATCGTCTTCACGCTCGCCCAGGTGCCCACCGCCGCGGCCGCCGAAGTGCTGCAAAAGGCGCAAAGCGACCAGTCCGAGGACGTTCGCATCGCCGTCTGCCAGGCGTGGCAACGTCGCGGGGGACCCGAGGCGATTCAAGCATTGGCCGAAACGCTCGGCAGCGACACCGATATCGACGTTCGACTAAAAGCGACCGAGGCGCTGGCCGACTTCCGTGATCCGGTGGCCGTGCGAGCATTGGGAGTCGCGCTTGACGACAAGGACCCGGCCCTGCAATACCGCGCCATGCAGTCGTTGCGATCGGCCACGGGCCGCGACTTCGGCAACAACAGCGTCGCTTGGCGCGAATACTTGCGCGGCGGCAATCCACCCGATCAGCCCGAAAGCCTGGTGCAGAAGCTGTACGAGTGGTTTTAGCGGGGGGGAATTGTGCCGAGTTCGAGGGGTATGAGGGCTTTCTGGCATTTCGATGTCAGTTGTCCGTTGTCAGTTGTCGCGGCGCG
>CAYQAJ010000032.1:26417-29248 GCA_964415245.1 uncultured Pirellulaceae bacterium
GCCGCCACGATTCGTGCGACCCACAAACTTTCTCTGCATGAATTCGGAGGCCGCCGGTACGACCCGCAGTCTCGCTTTCGAGTGTGGATTGCCGGCGTCATGCGTCCGATATCAGTGCTGATCGTGCCATCCGGCTTCGCAGGCGACATCGCTACTCTTTGCCCAACGCGCAAGGCTTTCCCACCCCTTCTTGCGTGTTTTTCCCTTCGATCAGCACGGTGAGACACTATGACTCGGACCGTATCGTGGGTTTGCGCCCTCTCTATCGTATCGGTGCTGCTGTGGCAGTGGTATGTGCACAGCGGCTTTGGCGACGCGAGCTCTCCGGCGGCAAAAACGTCGGTGACGGCGCACGTTGCGCATCCAATGCACGATACGCGCCCATCGCACGATGCGCGCCATGCGCACGAATCGGCCCGCCCGACGACGGGCGATTCACTCGGTTCGCCGGTCCAAGCGCCGAAGTCATCACAGGTTGGGAACCTCGCGCGAGCCGCAAGGCAAGAGCTGTTTGAGCCGATGGCGATCCTAGTGCCCGCCACGCAGCCGGCGACCCAATCCGCAAAACTCGCCGAAGAGGCGAACCATTCAGCCGCGACGCGACGCCAGGCAGCGACCCAACCGTCGGCCCACGCCGAAACTGCCGCCCCGGCCACACCCGCACCTCAAACCGCGACTCGCCGGCCCGACGTCTTGCTGCTCACCGCCATCAGTCAGCGGAGCCAGGCAGCTCGCTCCGCGCCGTCGGCATCGGTGGCGCCCGAAGATGTTGCGGTGGAGTTTGAGACTTCCGGTCCAGAGCTTGGCAGCCCGCGAACCGCTTTTCGCGACCGATCGTCCGCGTCGTCGCGGCGTCCGCCCGTCAGCGACGGCGGCGAGACGGGCGCAACGAACCGAACGCGTGAGACGTCGGTGGCCGACGACCGGGGTGCGGCGCAGATGGCCAATTTGCCGGAGGGCCTTCCCGACATCGAATCGCTGGTCGACGACGGTGAGGACACTCCCGATGTCGACTCGGATGCGTCCGACGAATCGCTGCCGACTGCCCCCTCGGCGGATTCTGACGGACCCGATGGCGAAGAAGACGCCGATGCGCCCAAGTCAGCCGATCTTTCGCCCGAGCTCGTGGCGCTTCGCGACGACCTACGCCGCTGCCTCGGCTATTATTACCTGCGTCCCGAGCGCGCCAGCGAGCGCGATCCCTGGGGCGTGATTCACGCGGCGATCGCCTACGGCGTCGACTCCGAGCTGTACGCGGGCGACCGTAAGGTGAACGCTATCGGCTGGCTGTGCTGGAACGGCAATTGCCGCGGCTACCAGCTCTTGTACATCAACAACGGCCGCGTCGACGCCAAACAGGGCGTGGGCCTACAGGGCCATGCCGGACAGTTCTTGGCGATGCTCGCCCAGTCGCGCGTACCGACCGACTATCCCTTGCGCGTGGACGGCCAGGAGTTTACCGTGGCCGATCTGATCGAAACCGAGAAGCTCACCTGCCGCGGCGGCACCGAGCTGACCTTCAAGCTCATCTCGCTGGTCCATTACCTCGATGCCGAGGCGACCTGGAAGGACGAACACGGCAGCGAGTGGAGCATCCCTCGCCTCATTCGCGAGGAGCTGGCCCAGCCGGTTACCGCGGGAGCCTGCGGCGGGACGCATCGGATGATGGGCTTCAGCTACGCGGTGCGAAAACGGGAAAAGAGCGGACTCCCCTTCGAAGGCGAGTGGCAGCGGGCGCGCAAGTTCGTCGACGACTACCACCGCTACACGCTGGCGCTGCAAAACCCCGACGGCAGCATGAGCACGAGCTGGTTTCAGGGCCGCGGCGACTCAGGCGACGAAGAACGCCGCCTGGAAACCACCGGCCACATGGTCGAGTGGTTGGTGTACTCGCTCCCCGAGGAAGAGCTGACCGACACCCGCGTCGTCAAGTCGGTGCGCTACCTCACCAACCTGCTGTGGCAGGACAGAAACCGCAACTGGAAAATCGGCCCCAAGGGGCACGCGCTGCACGCCCTGGTGCTGTACGATCATCGCGCCTTCGGCGCCAAGCCCGGAGAAGGGGGTCCGGAACTCGTCGAGGCGCCCGCTTCGACAAAACAGCGGTAATGGCGCAATGGGCCGCCCATCCAACGGCGCCTCTTCGAACGCACTCACCGGCGCGCTGCGAGCGTTTCCGTGGTGGTGGGGCACCTCGGTAGGACAACGGCGAGTCGATTGCTCCCGGGTGCGCGGCGCGGCAAGCCGCCTGTTCGGCCGCGTCGAGCCGCATCGCAACGTGCGACGCCATGCGCCTCCCACGCCGGTGCCGTTGCTCTTTTTTTACAAAGCCTCTACGATGCACGGGCCGTATCTGGTTCGTGCCGCGCTGCGCCTCGCCCGCAAGCGCCTTCTCTGTTCTCTTGGGGGCCTTACCCCCTGCCCGGCTGCCTGCATGAAGCCTCAGAAGTTCAATGAACAATTTGCCGTCATGTTCGACATGGCCGTCCGGTTGGCAAACGCCACCGGCGCCGAAGGCCTGTTAGTCGTGCTCGACGGACCGACCGATTGGGAAGAGCTGAAAGCGCACTCGGGGGGCGAGCGAATCGTCGTTGTGGCCGACTTGGACGAAGAAGTCGCAGGGGCTAAGGAAGCAGGGCTCGACACGATCCTCTTGGACATGGAGGAAGCCCCCGTATTCGAACGGCTGACCCAGGCCCTGCTGGAGGGCGTCGCCCAGGAGCTACTTACGCCCGGTGCCGAAGTCGTCGCCGTCTATAGCAGCTTCGAGGCGGGGAAAATCGACTCGATCAGCTACATCAGCCTGCACGAGCACTTGGGCCGGCTTACGG
>CAYQAJ010000033.1:0-27601 GCA_964415245.1 uncultured Pirellulaceae bacterium
AGACAGATGCCGACGAAGACAAGACGGACGATGCACCGAGCGGCGGTGAAGCGGGCGATGCCACCAACGGCGATCAGGGCGCGGACGCCGCGCCGCCGCGGGCCGATCGTTTCGTCTGGCAGCGGGTTGCGGCGACGTTGTTACCCGTTCTCTTTTTGCAGGCCGACGCTCAGCCCGCGGCCGACGCACAGAACGACAATCCCTACCTGCCCGACCCCGACCTTTCGCCCGACGAGCTGGTTGAGTTTCTTCTCGACATGCAGGAAAAGCCGCGGAGCATCCGCGAGCGACCCGGTTTCGCCGAAGCTCTGGTCGCAGCCGCCGATCGCGTGCTGGCGACCCAGACGACCGACGCCAACCACATCGTTGCCGCCGAGACGGCATTTAACACGCTGCACGAAAAGGCGTGCCTGGGCGACGAAAAGGCCGACCAGCGCTTGATGGAGTTCGTCGACCTGCTCAAGGACGACAAGCGCGAGGCCATCGCCCGACAGGTCACGTTCTTCCAGATGGAGCGCAAAGCCATCGAGGCCTACAAGCTATCGCGGGAGGAGATTCCCGCGGCCATCGACCCGCTGGTCGAGTACCTCGCCGGGCAGACTCTCACGCCGCGGCACCTGCGATTCGCCTCGTCGCTGGTCAAAGCGGTCAACCAGCTCGACGAGGAAAGCGATCCCCAGAAGCGGAACGAGTACGGCGAGCTCCGCGAAAAGTACTTCGACCGCCTCGGAAAGGTGCTGGCGGGGAGCGACGACAAGCAGGTGGTGGCGTATGGCCGCAAGCTCGTGCAATCGTCCGAGCAGCCGACCGTCGATCTGGTCGGCAAGCCGCTGGCCATCGAAGGCGTTACCGCCCTGGGTGCCGAGTTCAACTGGTCGGCCTACCGCGGCAAGGTGGTGCTGGTCGACTTTTGGGCCACTTGGTGCGGACCCTGCCGCCGGCAGATGCCCGAGGTGAAGGATTACTTCCAGAAGCACAAGGACGCGGGGTTCGACATTGTGGGCATCAATCTCGACAGCGATACCGAAGCGCTGGCCAAGTACCTGGACGAGAATCAGATCGAGTGGGAACAACTGGTGGGCGAAGCGCCCAAGAAGCTGGCTAAGGACCTCGGCGTGCGCGGCATTCCCACACTGGTGCTGGTCGACCGCGACGGCACGGTAATCGCCACCAGCCACAAGGCCGAGGAAATCCTGCCGCAGGCGACGCGACTTCTCGAAGGCGCCCCGGCGGCCGAATCAACTCCTTGAGCACGTCGCCTCAATCAGCTCGGTCAGCGGTACCTTCACCCGGCACGCTCGCCGCGGTCGCAGCCCGTCGCCATGACTTGCTCTTCGCAGATCGGACGCATATCGGTTCTGGCCTTGAGTCGTTAGTCGATCGACCGCCAGCATCGGTCGGCGTACTCCTTCATCATCAGGAATCGCTCCGGATCGTCGTCCGTGACGTTTGACCACGCTTTCATCGCAGCGATGCAATCTTCGCGCCGGCCCGTGGTCACCGCGATCTATCCCGCGCGTGATCTCCCATCCCTCCCTCTCGAAGTGCAACACGAAGCCAAAGTCGATCAGGCCAAGCCGCGCATTCGCGCTTCCTTTGTGGCGGTTTCCCCCCTAACATGGGATAGACTCCCCTCGCGAATGGTAGAAAGGGTTCCTGAGTGCAGGCCCCGTCAGCGTCCGGTGGGCACCGTGTCCGACTTCGACCCCTACTACAAATGGCTCGGCATTCCGCCCGACGAGCAGCCGCCCAATCATTACCGGCTGTTGGGCATCCCGCTGTTTACCGACGATGCCGACGTCATCGCCAACGCCGCCGATCAGCGGATGCTGCATCTTCGGTCGTTTCAGACAGGACCGCGCGCGGCGCTGAGCCAGAAGCTGCTCAACGAAATCGCCCAGGCCAATGCGTGTCTGCTTAGGGCGGAAACGAAGTCGACGTACGACGCGGCGCTGCAAGAGGAATTAGCCAGCCAACTGACACTGTTGCCGCCCGCCAAGCCGCCCGTTCCCCAAGCGGAGCCCGCCTCGGCCGATCGGCAGCCCCAGCCGGTTCCGGACGCATTAACCGAGGACAGCCCGTCGCAGCCTAGTGAGGTCGAATCGGCTATCGCCGTGGAGCCGGCTCCCGTCGTCCATGCGGCCAAGGTTGTAACCCATGCCCACCCGACACATCGTCGGCCCCGCAGGGTCTCGCCTTGGCTCATCGCCGCGTTTGCCGTCGGCCCGGCGGCCGTCATGATCGTCGGTTACGTGCTTCTCGGTTTGATCGTGCCCGAATTGGATTTCCTCGGCTTGTTCCACGGGCGCGCCGACGATTCCGTTGCGTCGAAGAAGTCGGCGGGCGATGCGAGCGAGTCTTCGGTCGCCGCCGCGCGCGACTCGGCCAAGTCGCCGCCGGGGAACTCGAAGGGCCAAGCTGCGCCTAACGCCAACTCACCGACTCGCGATGGCAGCAATTCGACGGGCGCGGGGGGCGAAGTCGAATCGGGTCGCTCGGACTCGCCTGATTCGACGACACCGGAAAACTCGCGCTCCGGTTCGCCGCTGCGTGCGGTCGCGTTTTCTCACGAAGGCGATCTCGTCGTCACCGGCGGCGATGACAAGATCGTGCGAATCTGGAAGCGCGACGGCGACAAACCGCTGAGCAGCCTGCAGGGACACAAAGGCGCCATCCTGTGCATGGCCACGCAGCCGGCCGGAGAGCTACTGGCAGCGGGCAGCTACGACGGCACGATCATCGTCTGGAATCTGTCGCAGCGGAAAGAAGTACGGACGATTCGCTGCGAGGAGCCGGTTCGGTGTCTCGCGTTTGCGCCTGACGGCAACACGCTCGCCGCCGGATGCGGCCGCGATGGCGGAGCGGGTCAAGTCACGCTGTGGAGCGTGGAAGAGGGGCGGTCGATCGGCAAGATCGAAGGACATTCCCACGCCGTCCGCTCGGTGGCATATTCGCCGGACGGAGCATTGCTCGCCTCAATCTCCGGTTGGCCCGCGGATAATCGGGCGCCGGTTGAAAGCCAGGTGATCGTTTGGGATTGCCAGCGCGATACGGTCGCCTATTCGACGCATTCGTTCTCGCAAGGCGTTACGTCGGTTGCGTTCTCACAGGATGGCAACACGCTGGCGGTTACCGGAGCCGGCCTAACCCCCACCGGACAGCGCGTCTTCGCCACGCAGCTTTACGACAGCTACGCGGGAGTGCCCATGCAGCAACTGCTCGGTGGAGCCAACGCGACCGTCGCCGTTCACTTCTTCGACAACGATCGAAAGCTGGTGGTGGTGGACGAGCGAGGCGGGCTCCATGTTTGGGATCTCAAGCAGGGCGCCCACTTGGCCACGTTGTCGGGAAGCGAAGGCGCGATCGCGGCCGCCGGTATTGCGCCCGATCGAAGCGAGTTGGCCACGGTCGACGACGCGGGGACGTTCCGCACCTGGCCGCTGCGTCGCGACGAGTGGCAGTCGGAGGCATCGGGCAGCCTCGTACCGAATGTGGATTTCGGTCAGACCTATCGAGTCCGCTTCACGAACGACGGCCGAGCGCTGTTGGTAACGTCGTTTGATTCCGGTTGCGCCGTTCGGCGTGCCGCGGGCCACTTCGAAACGCCCGAGGTCATCGACGTGGGGGCCGACCTGTCGTGCTTCTGGGCCGACATGTCGCGGGACGGCCGCACAATGGCTGCCGGCTTCTGGGATCGCGGCACCAGCGCGGCGTTGCTGCTGGTGATCGACACGGCGACTGGGAAAGCGACGACGCTGCGCGGACACGATAGTCGCGTCGTTCGCGGGCGATACTCACCCGATGGCACGATGCTGGCCACCGGTGGCGCCAATGGCGAAATCGCTCTGTGGAACGCGGAAATCTACAAACGGCACGATTGGGGTCGGTTGCGGGAACACCGAGTTCCCATCACAGGGTTGGAGATCTCCCCCAACGGCAAAATGCTGGCCACCGCAGCCGACGATCGCACGTTCAAGATTTGGGACCTGCCGGAGGATCGAATCCTGCAAGCCAAGCCGCTGGCGAGCCGCTTCACGGTGAACAACCTGGCGGAACCGGCCTTGTGCCTGCGGTTTTCGCCCGACAATACCAAGCTGATGGTGTGTTATGGAAAAGCGGAGCTTTGGGATATCGCCACCCGCCAGCGGCTGCTTACGGTCCCGGGAATCTCGGGTGATTTCTCGCCCGACGGAAAACGGTTCGCGACCGGTGGGGGCGACCCGGAAGTGGCGAACGAGATCAGGGTGTGGGAAACGTCGTCGGGGCGCGAGTTGTTGCATTTGCAGGGCGGTGATTCCGAGAGCCTCGCCTCGCTGACTTACTCTCCCGACGGGCAATACATCGTCGCCGCCGACGTTTCGGGCAAGGTGCACACGTGGGATGCCCTCAGCGGTGATCTCTTGGACCACGGCCCAATCGTGGAAGGCAGCGACGCGCGCGTGGCCGATCCCGCCCCGGAGCCGCGGTGGCAAATCATGACGAACTCCCTCGGCATGCAGTTCGTGCGGATCGAGCCCGGGGAGTTCTTTATGGGTTCGCCCACTACCGAAGCCCAACGGCAGGACAACGAATTGCGGCATCGCGTAAAGATCACGCGGCCCTACTATCTCGGGCGATTCGAAGTGACGCAGGACGAATTCGCGCTCGTCACGGGCAGAAGGCCGAGCAACTTCTCGCCGGCGGGAGAAAGAAAAGACGTGGTCGGCCTGGACACGGGCGACATGCCGGTAGAACGAGTCACCTGGAACGATGCGGTCGACTTCTGTCGGCGACTGTCCGCTTTGCCCGAAGAACGAGCGGCGGGCCGCGCGTACCGCTTGCCCACCGAGGTCCAGTGGGAGTACGCCTGTCGCGCGGGTACGACCACGGCGTTCAACGTCGGCGATACGCTGTCACCGGCCCAGGCCAACTTCGACGCCACCCGGCCGTACGGCGACGTCGATCCCGGCATCAGCCTCAAGCGGACGCGCACGGTGGGCACGTACCCGCCCAATGATTGGGGACTGTACGACATGCACGGCAACGTGTGGGAGTGGTGTCTGGACGGGCAAAGAATGTATCGGCCCGGCACGGTGATCGATCCGGTCGGGCCGACCCCCGACGACAAGCGCAGCCTGCGCGGTTCCGGATTCTTTCTGGCCGGATTTGAGGGCCGCAGCGGCCGGCGTCAAACGGAGTCCGTTACCTGGCAAGCGCCGAACCTGGGCTTTCGCGTGGTGTGCGAAATCAAGAAGTAACTCGACTCGCGACTTTCCCCCATCCGTGCGCACTTGGTATCCGATGTGGACGGTGGATCGAATCACTACCCCACGCGGAGCGAGTGTTCCGTGCGGGTAGGGTCCGGCACGCGCAGCGCTTCGGCCAGAGTCAGTGGCTGTCCCGCGCGCGGCGGCGAAGCGACCGAAACGTGGCCCGACGGTTGCGCGAGCGGTGACGGTACGACCTTGAGGAACCGCCCGCCGTTCTCGTACCAGCCGTGTCCCGTGAAGCGGCACCAGGTCAGATCCATCAACAGACCGAGCCAGCCGCCGTCGCGCCGCGGCAGCGAAGCGATGACCCGCCGGTACGGCACCACGTCTTGATAAAAGAAATCGAGCCCGTGGTCCGAAAGGTGCTTGCCCACTGCCACGATCGTTTCGCCGCACGGTTCAAGCGTGCGCGTGTCGACGGGCGTCAGATAAACCAGATGGGGAAAGGGATGCCGGGTTTCCAGCCGCCGCTCGCGACCGAGGCGCGCCGGCTGCACCTGAAACAGGGCCAGCCGCACGGCTTGGCGAAGCGATAGCTCGCCGCCGGACGGCGCGGTGACAAGGCGAGGTAGGGCAGGGCAGGAGTGCGATTCCATGTATGAGCATTCCGTGTGGGAGGCGACAAGCGCAGACCGACAAGCACCGGACGTGCGCTATGCGCGCTATGCCGCCGCGGCGATTTCACGACATTCCAGCAAGCAAGTCGAAGAAGATCAGCCGGCCGCAGAAATCCTGTACCGCGCAAATGGGCGCGCACGAGCACATTCCCGGGGCCGGAGTGCTACAAACCGAGGCATAAGAGGCTGTATCAAAACCGTCCGCGGAGAAGGGGACAGGCACATTTTGCTCCGCGGACTGCGCAAAGTGAGCCAGTCCCCGACGGTTTTGAAGCAGCCTTTAAGCGATCAAGTCGGTCGACGTACCGCAAGCGGGCGAATGCCCAGGGCCGCGAAAGGGAGCGCGGGCCGCACAACAATAGGTACGTCACAAAGGGTCGGCTGTCAAATGCGCGGCGACGGACGAAGCGGGAGGGACTGCCTGGCGCGGTGGTCGGATACGGGGGGCGCTCTTCACGCTACGGCCTAAGAGCTTACTCGTCGCTGGGCAGTTGGTGGCCGAGCTTGTCGCGCTTGGTTGCCAAGTAGTGCGCGTTGTGCTCGTTGGGAGGCGGCACGATCGGCACCTGATCGACCACTTGCAGGTCGAATCCGCCGTAGATAAAGGCGTCGGTCTTCTTGGGGTTGTTCGTCAAGAGCCGCACGCGGCTCATCCCCAGATCTTTGAGAATCTGCATGCCGACGCCGTATTCGCGCATGTCGGCCTTGAACCCCAACGCCTGATTGGCCTCGACCGTGTCCAACCCCTGCTGATCTTGCAGGGCGTAAGCGCGAATTTTTTCCGGCAGCCCGATGCCGCGCCCTTCCTGCGGCAGATAGATGAGCGCCCCGTTGCCTTCGCGGCTGATCATGTCCAGCGCCATCCGCAACTGGTCGCCGCAGTCGCACCGCAGCGAGTTGATCAGATCGCCCGTGAAGCAACTCGAGTGCAGCCGCACCAGCGGTGCGGCCGAGCGGGTCGGATCGCCCATCACCAGCGCCATCGGCTGCTGGGTCTCGTATTTCACTTCGTACACGATGAGCTGGAAGAGCCCATACTTGGTGGGAAGCCGGGCTTCGGCGGTTCGCGCCACCAGCTTCTCGCTCACGCGGCGGTGGGCAATGAGCTGCTCGATCGAAATGATCGCGAGCCGGTGGCGGTGGGCGATTTCCAACAGCTCGTCACGGGTGGCGCGGTCGCCCCCTTCGTTGAGCACTTCGCACAGCACCCCGGCCGGGGCCAGGCCGGCCATGCGGGCCAGGTCGACTGTCGCTTCGGTGTGACCGGCTCGACGCAACACGCCCCCCTCCTTGGCCAGCAAGGGATAGACGTGTCCCGGGCGGACGAAATCGCGGGGCGAGCTGGCCGCGTCGACGATCGCCCGCACTGTGCGGCAGCGTTCCTGAGCGGTAATGCCGGTGCGGGAGCTGACGTGGTCCAGCGGCGTCACGAAGGCCGTGCCCAGGGGCGAGTTGTTTGACTCGCTGATGGGCGAAAGCTCCAGCCGTCGGCAGACGTCGGGCAGCACCGGCATGCACAACTGTCCCCGGCCGCTCATGAGAAAATTGATCGTCTCCGGCGTCGCCTTTTCGGCCGCGCAGATAAAATCCCCCTCGTTTTCGCGGTCTTCGGCATCGACAACGATGACCACCTCCCCGCGGGCGATGGCATCGACGGCCGATTGAATGGTCGAGAATTGGGCAGTCAAAGCGAATACCTCTCAAGGGACCCCGCCGCCGAGTTTGCATTTGTCGCCAACCGGCGGCAACGACTATCATTATAGGCGCCCGCAGGGTTTCTTCCACCAACTTGGGGATATCGGGAATGTCTATGACAACGAGGCGAACCTTGAGAGCATCCACCCAATCACCGTCGGCGCAGCCGCTTGCGGTTTCGCGCTCCGCCGTTGCGCTGCCGCTGTTGTCCCTCCTCATCGCGACCGTTTTTCTCACCGGCGCCACCCTCGCCGCCGAAAAGTACACCGTCACCCGCGACGTGCCCTACGTCGACCGCGGCGATCGTACGCTCACCGCCGACGTCTACGTGCCCGATGGCAAGGGGCCCTACCCCGGCATCCTCATGGTGCACGGCGGAGCATGGGTCTCGGGCGATAAGGCGCACGTCGCCGGATACGCACGCACGGCAGCCGCTGCCGGATACACGGTGGTCGCCATTCGCTATCGCTTCGCGCCCAAGGACCCGTTCCCGGCACAGATCGAAGATTGCCAGGAGGCGGTGCGCTGGATGCGCCGCAACGCCCAGAAGTACAAAGTCGACCCGGAGCGCATCGCCGGGTTCGGCTACTCGGCCGGTGCTCACCTGGTTTGCTTGCTCGGCATGACCGACAACCTCGACTGGGCCGCCGAGTTCGCACATGATATCGGGAAGGACCGAAGGGGGGCCGAAACGAAAGAGGGAACTGCGGGAGACGGTGGCTCCCCTGCAGGCGAAGGGGGCAAAGCAAGCGGCGAGGACGAAGCCAAGGAGAAAAAGAAGGACGAAATCGTCAGCGACCACTTGCAGGCGGTGGTGGCCGGGGGCACGCCGTGCGACTTCACGCATCTCCCCCTCAACAATCAATCTATGGTCTTTCTGCTGGGGGGCACACGGCGCGATCGCGCGAGCGTGTATCGTCTGGCGTCGCCTGTCAAGCACATCACGCGCGACGATCCACCTGTCTTCTTCTTCCATGGAGAAGACGATGCGCTGGTGCCCCGCCGCGGTGTCGAATCGATGGCCCGGCAGCTTGCCGACGCGGGCGTCAAGGTCGAAACGTGGATCGTGCCGGGCAAGGGGCACATCACTACGTTCCTCGACCCCGCGGCGCCCGATAAAATGGTCGATTTCCTGGACCGCGTGCTCAAGGATTCGCCCGACGGCGACCGGTAGCGCCGCGGGAATCGACTCGACCCAGGTGCATCCGCTCGCCGACGCACGCAGCCAGGGCGCCATGCTCGATCGCGAAGAGTACATCGAACAGTCCTACTTCTTCCGCTTGCTCGCGGAACGGCTGCCGGAGAACGTCCCGCTGCAAGAGCTGCTGGCTCACGTGCGCGACGAAGTGTTGGCCACCACTCGCCTGCCGCTGGCCGTCGACTTCATGCTTACCGAGCTGGAGCACTCGGGAGAGTGCGCCTCGGCCATGGCGCGGCTGAAGCATTACTTCACGCCCTTCCAGACCTACGTGATGCAGGAGGCGGAGAGCGAACGCGGCCGCTTCGACATGCGGATCGGGGTCGAGGTGCTGCGGTACGAGGCCGAATACCGCTCGGGTGAACCCACGCCGCAGGGCATCTTTCTGTACCAGTTCGAAACGCTGTGCCGCAACCGCCTGCGCTACGATTACGGACTGTCCGCCATTGCCCAAGACCCCATGTTCGACGACGACTGGCGGAAATGGATCCTCACGCTGCGGCGGCGGATCGGCATAGTCGACGTGGCCGACATGATCTTTGTCGCCAGCCAGCATTACGTGCAGCGCAAGGCGCAGCGCGGCGACGCGCCCGAACAGATCAAGCACGCCATCCTCTTCGGCGAGAAGGAGGGGAGGATCGCGCTGGCCAATCGCCATAAGGACCCGCTCTATCTGTTCGCAGCCTTGCAGCGACAGCTCGGCTATCCTGTGGTGCCGCGCCTCAAGCGGGCTACCGACGAACAGCAGCTCATTCCCACGCTGCTCAGGCGTGTCGAGCGGCTGGAGACCCGGCTCAAGCTGATGGAGGACGAACAGAGCGGCGGCATCGACCTCACCAGGTTTTACGGCCCGCCGAAGTCACCGTCGGGTGAAATCGAACCGCCGTCCGTCGATTAGCGTGACACCAAGGGATCGACGATCACCCTCGCCGGCTCATCAGCAAAATGGGGCAGGACGTGCGCCCGACGAGCTGCCGCGTAAATTGCCCAAACAGCTTCTTGCGGCGTCCGACTCGCTGAATGCCCAGGATGAGCAGATCCGCCTGCTCGGCGCGGTGGGCGATCGTTTCCAGCGGGTCGTCGCTCTGCACGACGTCGACCGTACATCCTTCGCGAATCTCTCCACCCCACAGATTGCGCAGCTCGCGCCGGGCGCGGCGCACGTCGTCGGCCGTCGCGGTGGTCGGCAGCACGCGCAGAAAGGTCGCCCGCCGCCCGCCGCTCCGCAGCAAACTGCCGAGCAAGAGTGCGAGCAAATGCTCATGTCCTCCGCGGCCGGCCACAGGAACCAGAATTTCCTTCACGTCTTCGAGCCGCCAAGCGGTACGCTGTCGCAGCACCACGACGTTGCACTCCAGCGCGCTCAGCAGCGATTCCAAATGCGCCCCCTTGGCGTCATCGGAAATCTCGCTCAGACCCAATAGCACCGACTCGCAGCGATGCAGCCGCGCCACGCGGGCGATCTCGTCCATGGGCTTGGGCGCCACCGTCGTCAGCGCTTCGGCGTGAATGCCGGCTTTCGCCGAAGACGCGATCAGCTCCCGCAACACGGCTTGCGATCGTTCGATGGGCGCGGGGTCGTCGTCGGGGTTCCAGTCGGTCGGCGCGACGACCACAGTTTGCACCAGCACGCGGCCCACCTCGGCCGGCACCAGGGCATCGGCCAGCGCGATCATCGCCGCGGCGCTTTGGGGATTGGCGATCGGCACGAGCACCAGCGGCGTGCGGCCGCGCAGCGTTACCAATTCCGGATCGAATGCCGTGCTCGATACGTCCTTGAGCCGCGCGTGCCGTGCGAACAATCCCAGGAACAATACGCCGCCGATGCTCAACCAGACGACGGCGATGAGCCCCGCCGATGGCACCGACACGCCCTGGAAGATCGCCAGCGAAACGCACGCCACGCCGCCCACAATCGGCACCGCGGGAAATAGCGGCGTGCGAAACGGCGGCGGTCGCTGCCCGCTGCGCTGACGCACGAGAATGGCGATCCAGTGAGCCAGCGCAAACGTAACCAGAAAGATGAGGCTCGACGCGGCGCCTGCCGCGGCCACGTCGGGCAGCACGAAAAGGATCGCCAACACCAACACGCTAGTTACCACCACTGACACGACAGGTGTTCCCCGCTTCACGCTCAGCTTGCCCATCATTCCCGGCAACGACCGATCCACTGCCATCGTGCGGGCAATCCGCGAGCCGGCAAACAGATTTGCTTGCAGGGCCGAGAACATCGACAACACCGCGGCCACCATCACCAGCCAATAGCCGAACGGACCGAGAAAGTTTTGCGCGGCGACGGCCACTATCCCTTCCGGGTCTTGGGCTGCGGCCGCATCGATCGATTCGCCCGCGGGAACGCCAACCGTGGCGATGACAAACAGCAGCGGCAAATAGATGGCCAGGGCGATCGCCAGCGAGATGAGCATTGCCCGTGGCAGCGTTTTGGCCGGCTCGCGCACTTCGCCTCCTACGGCCGCGATCAGGTCGAACCCCTGCAGGGCGATAAACGTGTAGCCCATCGCCTGGACGAGCCCGCCGAAACCGGAGGTGAAAAACGGCCGTAGCGCGGCAGCGGTGCTGCTGGGCGGCTGCCGCACAACGGCCCAAAGCCCCCCCAGGATGAGTACCGAGAACACAACCACCTTACTCACGTTGACCCAATGTCCGCCGCCGGCCGCCTTGCGCATCAAGCCGATGCCCAACAGCACGGTCGTCGCGGCCGCCACGCCGGTGACGACGCGCGTGTCGGTCAGCCACGCCGGCGCGTCGCCCCGCGCGGCCCGCCAGATGTCGCTCACCATCACCATGGCAAAATGAGCGAAACCCACCGCGTACAACACGGCAGCCACGACCGACGCGAACCACACGACCCAGCCCACGGTGAACGCCGATTCGACCGAGAGTACCTTCTTCGAGAACGTGTACGTGCCGCCCGATTCCGGGAACTTCGACGCCATCTCGGCGAAGCTGAGCGCGGTGAGAATGGCAATGACGCCGTTGAGACCGAAGGCCACCATCGCCGCCGGGCCGGTTGTGGCGAACGCCACGCCGGCCAATGCCAGAATCCCGCCCCCTACAATCGCGCCGACGCCCACGCCGGTAGCGGCGAACAGTCCGAGGTTACGCTGCGTATCGGAGGGACGTTTCATTCCGTGCCTTGGAGTTGGGAGGTCGCGCTGGGGAGATTGCGTCCGCCGCGATCGCAATCACCGCGGCGCGATTCCGCCGCCGACGCTCGCGCGATGACCCGACCGTGCCACAGTAACGACCCGCTAGTGTCGCCGCGATTGGAACAGTGTCGCCGCGATTGGAACAGTGTGGCCGCGATTCAGCGGATGAACAATGGCGATTTTCGCGGCGCTTGCCTAGCCCGGCTAGGGGATGCTTCGAGCCGCGCATTGCGGCGAGTCGATTCATCAATGACCGTCAATGTGCCACGATTGACCGCCCCATACTCGATGGCAAGAATGCGCTAGTGTCGTAGCGCCCTCTCGACGGTCGTAAGTGTGTGTTGCGTGTTGATCAAGTACCATTCGTAAGCTGTGCAAGGAGCTTTCCGTGACCTTTGCCGAAACGATTTTGCCCGAGTACGACCAGGAGTTCGCCAACGCCCGGAAGGTGCTGGAGCGAATTCCCGAGGACAAGCTCGACTGGCGGGCCCATCCCAAGTCGAACACGATCGGCTGGAACGCCAATCACCTGGCCGAGATACCGGGCTGGGTGGAAGGGACGCTCAAACAGGACGTGTGGGACATCGCGCCCAAGAATGGCGAGCCCTATCAGTCGCCGAAGCTGATCAGCAAGCAGGCGATTCTGGATTTGTTCGATAAGAACGTCGCCGCGGGACGCAAGGCATTGGCCGCGGCCAAGGACGCCGACATGGGCAAGATGTGGTCGCTGGTTAAAGGAGGCGAGCCGATGATCTCCATGCCCCGCGCGGCAGTGATCCGCAGCTTCATTCTCAACCACCTGGTGCACCACCGCGCGATCCTGTGCGTGTACTTGCGGCTGAACGATATCCCCGTGCCCGGCATGTACGGGCCATCGGGGGATGAAACGTGATATAGCGTTGCACGGACTGACCTCGCGTATTCTCGATGTCGTTGGTTGGTAACTGGATTGAGGAGCCATGAAACCCGATCACTGGCCCAGCGATGAAGGCGGCCCGCTTGTTTCGTGGGACGACATGGGAGCCGGGGCGCCCACGGTTATCGCGCTGGCGCAAGTGTGCGCTAAGGCGCTGGCCCGCGACAATCGGCCGTTGCCGGAGCTTTCGCCCGAGGCGCGGGCCATTCTGTCTGCGGCGCGGGATCGGGGTGTGATCGAGATCAGGGGCACGAACAACGCCTTCAACTCGATCGAGCGGTTCCTGTCGGTGTGCATCGACCTGGACGGCGAGCACACGCTGGTACTCCGCAGCCGCGAAGACCCGACTGTCACCGTGCGATTCCTCGACGCCTTTCGCGAGCTGTGCGCTGCCCGCCTGGCGATGCACCACTTGTACCGCGAGTTCTCGCTGACCACTACGGGCTTCGAGCTGGCGCGAACTATCGACGCCAAGGAGGTCGAGGCGCTGTTGGCGTTGGGGTACGAGGTGTAGCGGCGCTAGCGCTGAATGACGAATGTCGAATTCCCGAATGACGAAGGAAACCCGAAGCCCGAATGACGAAAGTAAAGGCCGTCGCATCAGGATGTAGGTCAGGCTGTGCCTGACGAAGCGCGTAGGTTAGTCGCTCGTCAGGCGGAGCCTGACCTACCTGAGTCCCTCCATTTCACCGTGCGCTACCCGTGAACCACGGCGCCGCCAATTCGTCGCCCTTGCAGAACTCGAGCAGCAACTTGGCGACCTTCTCCCGGCCCGACGGAGAGGGGTGCGTGCCGTCGCGGGCCAGGTCGTCGCGCGTGTAGACGAGTTTGTCGTCGGCTCGCGGTGTGGTGCCGTCGGCCCACAGGTACGGACCCCACAACAAAAGCGGCGCTTTCACTGCGCCGCGGTGGGCGTCGAAGTTTAACTCCGCTTCCCCCTTCATTTGATCCTGGATGAGCCAGCGGACTACGAACGCCGATTCGTAGGCGTACGGTTCGGGATTCAGTCTGCTGACGGCATAGCCGCCGTAGATGCGACTCGACAGGTAAACGATTCGCAGATTGGGAAACCGCGACTTGGCGTTCTGGATCACGGCCAGCGTGTCGCTCTGGAGCTTTTTGCCGTGCCGGGCCAAATCACCGGAAGGCGATTTGTTGGCGAGCTTGATCCAGGCCACCTGCACCTGCTCCGGCGTCACGCCGGCCGCCTTGATGCGGCGCTCGGCTTCGCGCCACGGCGCGGCATCGGGCGGGGCCCACTCGGCCATCGCCTGCCCACCCTGGGCACAGTCGACGATCGTGAGCCGCGGCGACTTCGCATCGTCGCGGTCGGCCAGCCGCTTGAACAGCGAAAACTCCTGAGTGGCGTTCGACATGCTGATCGAGATGAAAACGAGGCGGCCGTCGTCGGCCGGTTTGCCTTTTGCGTCGAGCGGCTCGATGCGAGCGAGCTCGCGCTGGGCGGCTTCGCGATGCTCCTTGGGGGGCGAGTTCTCTCCACCGCCATACAGGCCGCCGTCTTCGCCCTCGTACCGATCGTCGGCCGTCATCTCGGAAAGCGGCTTGAGCCCAGTCGATTCGCGCGGCTCGATTGCGGCCCGCCGCGGCTGATCGCCCTGGTTCTGCCGGGCGCGGCGGGCTTCGATGGCCCTTTGCAAATAGGCCGCTTCGTCGGCAGTCAGCATTTCGCCCTGCCGCCGCTTCTGCAAGAGTGCCCGAGCCCGCCGGAAGTCGATCGCGTCCGGCTCTTGAGCGCTGGTGGGTTTTGCGTCATCCGATTGCTTGCCGTCCTGCGGCTGACTCGCACCGACGGCAATCTGCGCTCTCGCGGCGATTGCCGAAGAGATCAAAACCGCCGCCAAGCAGCCTAAAACAGCGGCAAATGCCAGAGAGAATCGTCTCATGGGATCCTCATCATCCGTAGGGTTTCTCGAATCGTACCGAATGGATCCCTATCGTACTCACGTCGGACAGTGGCTTGCCAGTCACCGCAATTCCATGCCCCATGCCGAGTCCGTGTGTATTGCCCGTTTCCCCGAAGGGGATCAACAACAAAGCCCAGGGTCGCGACCGAAGGGAGCGCACCCTGGGAAACGGATCGCCGACCTCCAAAGAAACCCCGAGGGGGTTTTACAACGTCGGTCGGTAATACCCCGTTGGGGTATATGTGATTTCGTGGGCATCCCGACCCAGGGTGCGCTTGGCGACCCTGGGCTTCGTTGTCCAACCCGTTCCGGGTTGCCGGCACACTACTTCGCCCGACTTCTACTTCGCCCCACTTCGCCCTACTTCTACTTCGCTCGGTGCAGGCTTTCGTCGACCGTGTGCTTCGAGCTGATCGGGCTCAGGCTTTGGGGGATGTTGCGGCCCTCGCCGAAGTACGCGCTGCCGCTTGGGGCGGCCCAGCGGACGGCGTTGGCGATGACTCGCTGCACGTTGGCTTCGTGGTAGATGGGAAACGTTTCGTGCCCCGGGCGAAAGTAAAACACCTTGCCTTTGCCGCGGCGGAAAGTGCAGCCGCTGCGAAAAACCTCGCCCCCCTCGAACCAGCTTACAAAGATCAGCTCGTCGGGGGCGGGGATGTCGAAGAACTCGCCGTACATCTCGGTGTGCGGCAGCTCGAAGCATTCGCCCTTGAGCCCCTCGACGATCGGGTGGCCAGGGCACACGATCCACAGCCGCTCGCGCTCGGCCGCCTCCCGCCACCGCAGCATGCAGCCCGTGCCCATCAACCGGCGAAATATCTTGGAGGCGTGGGCGGAGTGCAGGGTGAGCAAACCCATGCCTTCCAGCACGCGGGCCTGCACGCGATCGACAATCTCGTCGGCCACGCGCTCGTGGGCGGCGTGCCCCCACCAGGTGAGGACGTCGGTTTCGGCGAGCAAGTTTTCGGTCAGACCGTGCTCGGGCTCGTCGAGCGTGGCGGTGCGAATCGCGACGGCGTCGCCCAGGTGACTTTTCAACGCAGCGGCCAGTACTGCGTGAATGCCGTCGGGATAGATGGCTGACACCGCGGCATGCTCGCGCTCGTGGATGAATTCGTTCCAGATGGTGACGCGAATAGGTGTGTTGGACATAACGTGCAGCGATTGGGGAGTCGTGACCAGTTCGTGCTACAGCGAGAGAGTGCGACCGGCGCCAATGACGAAGCACTAATGACGAATGACGAAGGAATGACGAATGCCCAAATGACGAATGGCGCGATCCAGTCTCTTCAGGCGCGGTGGGAACGATTCGTGCATCGGGACTTCGGGATTCGACATTCGGACTTCTTTCGACATTCGAGCTTCGTCACTCGACATTGTTGCAGGCACACAAGATCGCGCATCGCCCGGCCAATTGACTCTACCTGCCATCAGCGGGCCACACAAGCGCCGGGGGCCGCCTGCTTGACTCGGGCTAATTCGCGCGGCACGATCTGCTTCAACTTTTAACCGCTTTGTCTTGTTACTCCGAGCAGCAATCGCACAAGAAAATGGTCCGCGGCGACAAGGTTTATCTGGCGGTCGATCTGGGCGCGTCGAACGGTCGCGTGGTGGCCGGGCTGTTCGACGGGCGGCGGCTCGCGCTCGAAGAGGTGTACCGCTTCGACAACGGCGGGGTCGTCGCGGCGGGGCGGATGTACTGGGACGTGTTGCGGCTGTGGGGCGACTTGGTGGCCGGGCTGCGTGCCGCCGCTGCTCGCTACGGGGCCCGCGTGGCGAGCGTGGGCGTCGACACGTGGGGAGTCGACTTCGCTCTGTTGGGACGTGGCGACGAATTGCTGGCCAACCCGCTGCACTACCGCGACCTGCGCATCACCGACATCCTCGAACGGGCGTTTGCAATCGTTCCCCGCGACGAGATTTTCGCCGAGAGCGGCTTGCAGTTCATGGAGTTCAACTCCCTCTACCAGCTTCTGGCGATGAAGCTGGCCGGCTCGCCGGTGCTGGACGCGGCCGAGTCTATGCTGCTGATGCCCGACCTGTTCCACTGGCTGCTCACCGGCGAGAAGTCGAACGAAGTGACCGACGCCTCGACCACGCAGTTCTACAACCCCCGCACGCGCGACTGGTCGCGTGGGCTGCTCGAACGGTTCGGCTTGCCGACGAACATCCTGGGCAAGCTCACGCCGCCGGGCACGCGATTGGGGCGGCTGCGAAAAAGCGTGGCCGAGGAAACGGGGCTGAGCGATGCCGAAGTGGTGCTGCCCGGCACGCACGATACGGCCAGCGCGGTGATGGCGGTGCCGGTGGATGTGGGGGCGACGGCGGAGAGCGGGATGCAAAACCGTCCGCAAAAAGGGGGACAGGCACTCTTTGCCTCGCAAACTCGGCAAAGTGAGCCAGTCCCCGACGGTTTTGCGAAGCCCGCTTGGTGCTACATCAGCAGCGGCACTTGGTCGCTGATGGGCGTCGAGGTGCCGGAGCCGGTCATCAACGATACGTGTTATCGGCTGAACTTCACCAACGAAGGGGGCGTGGGGGGCACGACGCGGCTCTTGAAGAACATCGCCGGCATGTGGCTGGTGCAGGAGTGCCGCCGCATCTGGCAGCAGGCCGGCCGCACGTTCGAGTGGGATGAACTGGTGTCGTTGGCCGAGCGAAGTCCGCCGCACGGCCCGCTCATCAACCCCGACGATGCCCGGTTCGTCGCCCCGCGCGACATGCCCGCGGCGATTGTGGAGTTTTTGCGCGAGAGCGAGCAATCGGCACCGCAGAGCGAGGGGGCCTTCGTCCGCTGCGCGTACGAGAGCATTGCGCTGCGCTACCGCATGGTGCTCACTTGGCTCGAGCAGCTTGTCGAGGGGCCGATCGACACGATTCACATTGTGGGGGGCGGCGCCCACAATCGGCTGCTGTGCCAGATGGCCGCCGATGCCACGGGCCGCTGCGTGGTGGCCGGGCCAACCGAGGCCACCGCGATCGGCAACCTGATGATGCAGGCGGTGGCCGCCGGCGACGTGGGATCGATCGCCGAAGCGCGGCAGGTGATCCGCGACAGCTTCGACGTGCAATCGTACGAACCGCGCGGCACTACGGCGTGGGACGAGTCGTACGGCCGGTTCCAGAAGCTGCTGGGCGACTAACCGCTACACCGAAGACTTCACTTCCAAGGAGCAGCAACCATGGTGCGAGTCGGCATCGCGGGCATCGGCTTCATGGGCTGGATTCACTGGCTGGCCTACCAGCGCGTGCGTGCTGCGCGGGTCGTCGCGATCTCGACGCGCGACAAAAAAAAGCTCGCAGGCGACTGGCGCGGCATCCAGGGTAACTTCGGGCCGCCCGGCGAGCGGGTCGATCTGTCGGGCATCGCCGCGTACGCCACGTTCGACGAGTTGCTGGCCGACAAGAAGGTCGACATGGTCGACTTGTGTCTGCCGCCTCACCTGCACGCCAAGGCGACGCTCGAAGCGCTGCGAGCGGGCAAGCACGTGCTATGCGAAAAGCCCATGGCGCTCAACGCCGCCGACTGCACGCGGATGGTCGCGGCGGCCCGCAAGGCCAAACGGCAGCTCCTGATCGCGCACGTGCTGCCGTTCTTCCCCGAGTACGCCTACGCGCGCAAAGTGATCGACAGCGGCAAGTACGGGCGGCTGCTCGGCGGCTCGTTCCGCCGCGTCATCTCCGACCCGCTGTGGCTCAAGGATTTTTATAGGCCCGATCGCGTGGGGGGGCCGCTCATCGACCTGCACGTGCACGATGCCCACTTCATCCGCCTGCTGTTCGGCATGCCGACGAAGCTCGTGAGCCAGGGGCGGATGCGGGGCGACGTAGTCGAGTATTGCCAGACGCAGTTTCAATTCCGCGATCCGCGGTTGGTCGTGTCGGCCACCAGCGGAGTGATTCATCAGCAGGGCCGACCCTTCACGCACGCGTTTGAAATCCACCTGGAACGGGCCACGCTGCACTACGACTTCGCCGCCCTGGCCGATACAGTGGAGCTGATGCCGCTCAAGGTGTTCACGCCCGACGGCAAAGTGACGCGGCCCAAGCTGGGCGAGGCCGACTCGGTGCTGGCGTTCGAGGCCGAGATCAAAGAGGCCGCCGCCTCGGCCACCAAGAACAAGCCGTCGCCCCTACTCTCGGGCGAACTGGCCCGCGACGCGATTATCCTGTGCCAGAAGCAGACCGAGTCGGTAAAGAAGGGGAAAGCGGTGAACGTCTGAAAGCGAAAGGCGGATAACGGAGAGCGGAATGCAAGATTGGAGCCTGAAGCGCAAGCGAAGGAGCGGAAAGAGGGAGATCGACCAGCGAACGGCGGAATCCAGGGAGCGTTACCCCCCGCTGGCGTTATCCCCCTAAAAACGCATCAAGGACTATCGGAACGATATACTTTGCAAACCCATACGGTCGGCGGCCAGTGGCGGCTGACCGGCCACTTTTTACTTCGCCAAGAACTCCGTGCCCTTTTGCGTAATTTCGGCGATATCGCCAGCCTCACCACCCAAGATAAACTCGCGTTTGCGGCACCAGTAATGCACGTCGCCCGCGCCAAGCCCGCTTTCGCCGAAAGCTGTTGGCGCGACGATGGCTTTTGTGGTGGGCACTCCGACCTCTTGGATTGCCTTCAGACATCGCTTGATGGCGGAGTCGGGCGGAGGTGTACGTGGTTTGGCCATGATGCTGTAACACTCACTTCTTCGGCTTGGCCTTCCCAGCCTTCTTCTTCGCCGGCTCTGGCTTGACCCGCACCAGCCCCTCCACAGCTTTCTCGAACGGCAGGGGGATTGAGACTGGTGGCTTTTTGGGCTCCGCCAGTTCGTCCCACCGGGGCTTATCGGGCGGCCTGCTCTCATTCGTCATCGGATTGCTCCATTGTGGCGTCGCGCTCGTTGGCGTGTCCGCCAGCCGGCGTTATACGGGCATCGGCGATTCCTGCCAGCATTACGGAATGCCGCAAAACCACTTGCGGCGCAGAAACAGAATATGGCACGATTGTGCCACAAATGATGTAAGGGGTTGCTTCTTGGAGGATCGTCCCTCTGTGCCAATATGACTGAGACACTTGCCTCCTCGTTCATTACCGTAGAGGGCGAGGAGGGAAGGAGTCATGAACCAGGATGGATTCAGGGATGCTCGGGCCGCGGGGCTGGGCGGAACGGAAGGAGGCCGTAGGCCGACTGGAGTTCCGCCCAGCCCCGCGGCGGCGGCCGGCGACACCAAGTCCCCGGAAGCCGCGGCAGGATCTCCGGCGACCGCCACAGAGTCCCCGTCGGCCAGGTGTCCCCGCAGGCCGAAAGGCTCACAACCTCAGAAAGTTATAATTACTTATTGTTGACTTTCCGGACCGTGGCGGGTAGGATTCTTGCGGCCAGAGTGTTCCGTTTTCCGTTCCGGCTGGCGGCGACTGACTACGGACCACGGACAACTGACAACCACCCTGTTCCGTTTTCCGATTTCCGCCGGCCGGAAACCACCGCCAAGGCGCAAAGAGCGGAAAGGGACCCAGCGATGCTCCGACATCCGACTCCGGCTTTCCGGCTCTGGACTCTCGACTCTGTTCCGGATTTCGCGACATGCCAACCGTCATGAAAGCGACATCCATGGCGGAAACGACATGCCGACCACCGATAACCTCCGTTTTCACCGCCGTTAACGCCCGTTATTCGCCCGCGTTTTTGTTTCAGCCCCGCGACCAGGTCGCTTGGGCAGGCCGACGGACGGCATTCAGCCGACGACCGACCACCAACAACCCGCCACCGACGTTCGAGAGCCGATGGCATTTTCCGATGTCCGACATCCGAATTCCGACCTCCGACTTCCAACGTCCGCCTTCCGACTTCCGCCTTCCGACCTCCGACGTCCAACGTCCGCCTTCCGACGTGCGTTCGCTCGCACTTCAGGCTCCGAATCCCCTTCCGACTCTCGACTCTGGACTTTTTGCTTCCTTGCACCGGCCAAATGCCCCATTACAATGGGGGACTGCATCGTCACACCTGTACTCCCGCTTGATGTTTCCTCCTGTAAAAGGTTGTTGCAAAACCGATCAGAAAAGGGGACAGGCACACTTTGCTCCGAGGACTGCGCAAAATGAGCCAGTCCCCGACAATTTTGAAAACCGATCAGAGAAGGGGACAGGAAAACTCCAAGTTTTCGGTGTTCAGTTTTCAGTATTTAGCCGGCAGGCAAATCTGCAACTGACTACGGACGACTGACAACGGACGAGCGCAAAGTGAGCCAGTCCCCGACGGTTTGGAATCACGTTCTAAATTTCCCTGCAAGGAGCCGATTCGATGAAACTCGCCATGGCAGTCTTGATGTGTGGTTCGTTTTTGTCCGCCGCTCTTCTGGGTGCCGCGCTGCGTGCCGAGGACGACGCGGGCGAACTGGAGGTGGGCAGTAAAGCGCCCGCTTTCACCTGCACCGACGACAAGGGCGGTACCTTCAAGTCGACCGACGTGGTGGGCAAGAAGGTTCTCGTGGTGTACTTCTATCCGGCAGCGCTCACCGGCGGCTGCACCAAGCAGGCCTGCGGCTTCCGCGACGACATGAAGACCCTGAAGGAGAAGGGGGTCGAAGTGGTCGGGGTCAGCGGCGACAACCCCGAGGGACTGCAACTCTTCAAAAAAGTGCACAACCTGAACTTCACGCTGTTGGCCGACTCGGATGGAGCGGTCGGTAAGAAGTTCGGCGTGCCGGTCGGGAACGGCGGCAAATTCACGTTTACCGACGCCGACGGCAACGAGCACGTGCTGGTCCGCGGCGTGACCGAGAACCGCTGGACGTTCGTCATCGACAAGGAGGGCAACATTGCCCTGAAGAACACCAAGGTGAACGCCGCCGAAGACAGCAAGGCGATCCTGGCACTCGTCGAGGAATTGAAGGGCGAGAACTAGCGCGCGGGCCTGCGATCGTGCGGGCATGATGCGGAGTGCCAGCGCGGATCGCGCGGTCGACTCGCAACAGGTTTCGGTCCGGCAGTGCAATCTGCCGCGCTAGACATTCGAGACCAACGTGGCCACCCGACGGAAAGCATCCGTTGGATGGCCTCTTTCCTGCGCCGGGCACGTCTCGATCGACGTTCTCACGGACGCTGCCAAGTTGCCGAACAGTCGCCGAGGCGCATAGGTGACGACTTCGCCTCCGCTTCGCTGCCAGCAGCCGGTCAGCGATGAACCTTTTCCGGGCGCGCGATTGCCGGATCGATCGCAGCCTACCGCACTTCGGCGGCGGCCAAGGCGTAACATGCAGAACGCAAGCATGTTACGCATTTCTCTGGGATTTCTCCTAATGGCGTTCACAGAGCGGCGAAAGGGGCTAAAATCGCGTTCTAACGATACCGATTCTCAATATCACTATAACACGCGCTCCCGAGTCGCCCCTCATTCCTCCACCCGCCAGGCGGCATGAACGCTTGCCCCCGACCGCACGGCCGCTGGCATTTGAAAACGGCCGCTGCCATTTGAAAGGAGCCCTCCATGGCCTCAGCTCTCCCCCAGCGATCGCCACGCCGCCGCCGCGGCTTCACGTTGGTAGAAATGCTGGTGGTGATCGGCATCATCGGCATCTTGACTGCTTTGCTGCTCCCCGCGATTCATGCTGCACGTGCCGCCGCGCGTCGCGCCTCGTGCAGCAACAACCTTAAGCAAGTCGGCGTTGCGCTTTCGCATTTTGCAACCGCCCGCCGACACTATCCCGCAAGCTGGAGGTCGACCGCGCCCGAAGCTTCCGGCGACATCGACGGATGGTCGGTGCACGGCCAGCTTCTCCCCTTATCTCGAGCAGATGAACGTATCAGAGCGCATCGACTTCGATGAAAGCTATGAGGACATTCCGAGCGTCGACATGGGCGGAGGCGTACTGCAGAAGCTCAGCGCGTTTCGCGTTCCTTCTTACGTCTGCCCCTCCGAGCCGGTGGACGAGGTGCGATTCGAAGACGGCGTTCCGGCGCACTATCCTGTCAGCTACGGCGCCAACGTCGGCGTGTGGTTCGTCTACGACCCCGCGACCGGCACCGGCGGACCGGGCGCCTTCTTTCCCGACAGTCGGCTGTCGGGCAAGGACTTTTTCGACGGCCTGAGCAACACCATCGCCATGGCCGAGGTGAAGCCGTGGAATCCGTATTACCGTAATGCCGGGCTCGCGGCCGACCCTGGCATCCCGAATCCTGCATCGGTCTGCGGACTGGGGGGCGACTTCAAGGCCAATAGCGGTCACACCGAATGGGTCGACGGCCGAGCTCATCAGACCGGCTTTACCACGACTTTCACTCCCAACACCGAGGTGATCTGCAACGTGGGGGGCGTGGATTACGACGTCGACTGGACCAACCAGCAGGAAGGAAAGTCGGCCACCGCGCCGACGTTCGACGCGGTCACAGCCCGCAGCTACCACAGCGGCGGCGTTCAAGTGCTGATGATGGACGGCTCGGTCCACTTCGTCGAGGAGGAAATCAACCTCGACGTGTGGCGGCGGCTCTCGACCCGGGCCGGCAGAGAAGTTGTCGAACCGCTCGACTGATTGTGCGAGATCTGCGTGAAGGAGCCCGATAATCGGCGCGGCGCCCCGCATAAGCTCCGGCACAAGCGATTACGCCAGCAGCTTGCGGACCACGTGCCCTTCGTTCATGGTCAGCCGCTCGTCGAGGCCGTGGTGGTAGATAGTGAGCTCTTCGTGATCGAGGCCCAGCAGGTGCAGGATCGTGGCGTGCAGATCGTGCACGTGGGCGCGGTCTTCGATTGCGTACAGGCCGAAGTCGTCGGTGGCGCCGACCACCTGCCCCGCTTTCACGCCGCCGCCGGCCATCCACATGGTAAAGCCGTACGGGTTGTGGTCGCGGCCGTCCCCTTTCTCCGACATGGGCGTGCGGCCGAACTCGCCCCCCCAGACGACGAGCGTGTCGTCCAGCAATCCGCGCCGCTTGAGGTCCTTTAACAGGCCGGCGATCGGCTTGTCGCTGGCAAGGCACAGACCACTGTGGTTCTTTTCCAGGCCGCTGTGGGCGTCCCACTTGCTGCCGGCGCCGCAGTAAAGCTGCACGAAGCGAACGCCGCGCTCGACGAGCCGCCGCGCCAATAGGCACTGCCGGCCGAATGCCTCGGCGGTCTTGTCGTCGAGCCCATACAGGCGATGGGTTTCGTCGGTCTCCTCGGCCAGATCGACCGCCGCGGGGGCCGCCGCCTGCATGCGAAACGCCAACTCGTAGTTGGCGATGCGGGCTTCCAGCTCGCTTTGGCCGGATCGCGCGGCAGCGTGCTCCTGGTTCAGCTTCGCCAACAGATCGAGCTTGCGACGCTGCTGCACGGCGCCGATTTGCGGTGGCGGCGTGAGGTTGAGCACGGGGGAATTGCCCGGCAGGAATTTTGTGCCCTGGTACGTCGCCGGCATGAAGCCCGTGCCCCAGTTGCGCGCTCCGCCGGGGGGCTCCTGGTCGTTGTCGAGCAGCACGACGAACGCGGGAAGGCTGTCGTTCTCGGTCCCCAGGCCGTAGGTGACCCAGCTCCCCAGGCTCGGCCTGCCGGCGAGCACCGAGCCGGTGTTCATCTGGCACACCGAGCCGACATGGTTCAGACCGTTGGCCCAGCACGAGCGAATCACCGCCATGTCGTCGACGCACTCGGCAATGTGCGGCAGCCAGTCGGAAACTTCGATGCCGCTCTGCCCATGGTGGGTGAACGTGCGCTTGCAGCCCAGGATGGGATTGGCGGAAACGCCCATCGGCGTGAAGGCCGGCTTGATGCTCGCGGGAAGGGGCTGCCCGGCGAACTTGTTGACCTCGGGCTTGGGATCGAACAGGTCGATGTGGCTGGGGCCGCCGTCGATGAACAGGAAGATGGCCCGCTTCGAGCCGGGATCGAAGTGCGGCATCTTGGGCGCCAGCGGAGAGCTCGAAGTGCGCGGCGCGGCGGCGGCATCGCGGGCCAACAGCCACGCCAACGCCAGTCCGCCGAAACCTGCGCCGGCGCGGCAAAGAAACTCGCGCCGCGACCCGGGCATCAGGCGGTGGGCGTGTGTTCGGTCGCTCGGCAGGCGGGAATCAGCGTAGGGCATGACGCGCTCGATCGCGGTTGGGGGCGGGGCGCAACACCGGTCATGCTATCGCGCGATGCAGCGAAAGGTCAAGCGCCGCGGAACGCTCCCGATCGCGGAACGACCGCGATGCAACCTCGTACGTGCCCCTAACCGCATACCAGATCGCGAATCAGTTGGATCACCGTCAGCTCGCGAGACCAGAGGTAGAACTTGCCAGCGATCACGGCTACGTGGCACAGCGACCACGCGATTACCGTGAACACGCCGATTCGCCGCGTGCCGGCCGACATTTCTTGGGAGCCGAAGTAGCGCCGCATGGCCTGCCAGGCGAACACGAACAGAAGCACCGTGGCTACAACGAACACGCCGCTGAACATCCACACGTTGTCGACGAATATGCCCAATACCAGCGCCGCGATGCTGGCGTAACACCACAAGAAGTACGCTTCCAGACCGAGCAGCTCTCGCGTGTCTTGCTTCATCGTGACAATGCCCACCGATTGCTGGTTGATTGATAAACCCGATGCCATTGTAGTGTGCGTCGTACGGCTCTCGCGAGGGCTGCTCTTTCCCGGTCACATGAACCGACTTAGATTAGAATGTAGCCGCGGCCGGTCGAGCGATGTCCGCTTCGAACGACGGAGGTACATGGCGACAGCCGGGCGGCGGTTTACGAGGATGGGTGGCCGAGTGGTCTAAGGCGGCAGTCTTGAAATTCCAAGCCGACAACCGCCGAATATGCCGAAAACCACTGTTTTTATAGGGTCAAACGCTATTCAGGCGGCAGTCATGCGGCAGCCGTGAAAACCCGTAGAAACCGGCATAAAACCTTGAGGGCGGTTGTCACTGACAACCGCGAACTGCCGCCTTCGTGTTGATCCGCACGACAAGACCGCGATCGCGATTCCCCAACGCCCCACGCAACGCCTCCCGCACTCTCTGCGGTCGATGCGCCTTCCGGGTCGTGCGAGGCCCGGATGCGTGAGAACGCCACGTAGGCGATATTGCCGACGGTCGGCATTTTCCGTTTCCGGTTGACGAGGGGCAGCGGGAACGGCTGCGACCTTGCGCCAGCGGTCAACGACGGCACCGGCAAACTTGCTTTCCACGTTGGTAAGCAGGTAGCTGCCGTCGTGTTCCGCTCGCACGTCGCCCCGCTTCATCGCCTCCGGCAGCGTTTCGGCAGCATGAAAACCGAACCGCAGTGGGTCAGTAAATTCGGCGACTGTCGCCGAATTATCGGTTGCCCTCGTCACTCGCCGTGATCCAGCTTCGCGAGCACCTCGTCAACCAGACGACGCCCGTGTTCGCCGACGCCAGCGATGCAATCGAGTTGATGCCGCTCGCGTTGAAGATCGCCGACGGTGAAGATCTCGAGCGATTCCAACGTGTTCGCCAAACGGACAGGAATGACGTTGACGAGCGGCGTGTCGAGAATCTCGTCAACTGTGCGAGACCGGGAGCGATCGCGAATGAGCTGATCAGCTTCATCGACCAGCACGTGAGCATGGGCAATCAGTCCATGCTGCAAAAGAACCGAAAGCCGTCGACCGAACTCGCCGGCACGTTTTGCCGACAAGCCGGGCCCGCATGGATACGGCACCTCGTAGATTGGGCTGATCGCAGAATCAATCACGGGCGAACTCCCCACGTCGATTCTAACGCATCCGCCACGCCGACGACCAGGATATCGACCAGGTGATAGAAAGTGCGGCACGTCGCAAATGGTGCGTCCGATTTTCTTGTTTCACGCCTGGGGGCAGCCGAGCCAGGCGGGGTCGACGTCTTGGGCAGGGCGGAGTCGATCGCGTTTCGCCTCTTCGGTCATGGTGATCCTGAACCGGCGCGCCCAGCCGCCCTCGACATTGGGCACGAGGTGCAGCGTGTCGTCGTGCTGTACGACCAGCAGAGATTGCAGGAGACGATCATGGTGCACGACGAACTTGTGGCGGGGGTTGCTACCATTCGCATCATTGCGATTAGTTGCGTCGCAGCCGAACGCCGTGGCGGGTGTGGTCATTCGTTTGCGACGTGGCATACGACCCCCAGTCGGTTCAGGACCTTTTCGACTTTCGACCGTCGATCGTTTGGAAAACTGATTGTGATATCGCCGGCACGCCGGTATTCGAGCCGCGAGCCGGTGACTTCGAGCAGCCGCGTGATAGCCAGGGCGGACGCGGCGCCTGTCACGACAAACTGACCGGGGCGAAACTGTTCGATGATTCTCAGCTCGCTCATGCGGCTTCGACCTCCTGTCGGCAACAGCGCGCGAACTCAGCCGGCGGCGGCGTTGCGAGTATGGTGGCGAAACTCTCGCCTGTCATGCGGGCGGCTTCGGTGCGAACGGCTTCAACCGCTTCGACCAGCGGCTTGTGACCGTACCTCGTCACGTCGTCAACTCTGTCGAGTCGTGCCCCCAGCGCCGCGATGCGGCAGTGCAAGTGCGCCAACACGCGAAGCCAATCGGTTGCGTGCGAATCGAACTGGATTGGCGGCGCGGTTTCGCCGGATTGGCTGGCGACGAATCGCTCCGCTCGGCCGTCAAGGTGCGCGCGCACCTTGGGGCGGTCCGTACAGTGCCCGAAGGTTTCCAACCAGTCGATGAATGAGGCACGACCGAGAATTGCATGCGCCAGCTCATGCACGCCAATCTGCCCCAGCCAACCGATTCTCGTTTCGGCGAACATTGAAATTGCGTCGGCGGTCAGCTCGGGCAACGGAACGTGCTCGCCTTGCACGGCGTATATATCTTGCGCGCGAATCGCAACGTCGAGCGCATGCTGGTATTCAGCGGCAGCCGCG
>CAYQAJ010000034.1:0-27527 GCA_964415245.1 uncultured Pirellulaceae bacterium
GCTTCCGCGACGAAGACCTGCGTGCCGACCGGCAGCCCGAGTTCACGCAGTTGGACATGGAGATGTCGTTCGTCGACGCCGACGACGTGATGGGGGTGATCGACGGCTTGATGGCCCGGCTGGCCCGCGACATCCTGGGCATCGAGCTTACGCTCCCCCTGCCGCGGATGACGTACGACGAGGCGATGTCGCGCTTCGGGCACGACGCGCCCGACCTGCGATTTGGCATGGAGCTGGTCGACGTGAGCGATCTGGCGGCCGAGTCGCCGCTGCGCGTGCTGCGCGAGGCGGTCGAAGCGGGCGGCAAGGTGCGCGGCCTCACGGCGACCGGCGGGGCGGCGCGCTATTCGCGCAAAGACATCGACCAGCTTACCGAGTTGGTGAAGCAAGACTACGGCGCCAAGGGGCTGTTGTGGTTTCGCGTCGAGCCCGACGGAAAGCTGTGGTCGCCGGTATCGAAAAACCTCACCGACGAGCAGCTTGCCGCGCTGGGCCAGCGGATGAAAGCCAGCCCCGGCGATCTTCTGCTCTTTATCGCCGACTCGTGGGAGACCACGTGCCGGGCACTGTACGGACTCCGCAAGCGCCTGGGGCAGGAACTAAAGCTGTACGACCCGCGCAAGCCGCACTTTTCGTGGGTGGTCGAGTTCCCCATGTTTTGCCGCGACGAAGAGGAGAACCGCTGGGCGGCGATGCACCATCCCTTTACCTCGCCGCGCAAGCAGGACAAGGAGCTGCTCGCGACCGACCCCGCCGCTTGCCGCGCCCAGGCCTATGACCTGGTGATTAACGGCTCGGAGGCGGGGGGCGGCACGATCCGAATCCACGACCGCGGCGTGCAGCAATCGGTGTTCAACATTCTGGGAATCGACGAGCAGGCTGCCCGGCAGCGGTTCGGCTTTCTGCTCGACGCACTGCAATTCGGCGCCCCGCCGCACGGCGGCATCGCGCTGGGCATCGACCGCATCGTGATGCTGTACGGCGGCCTGGACAACATCCGCGACTGCATCGCCTTCCCCAAGACGCAGCGGGCCACCGACCTGATGACCGAGGCCCCCAGTGGAGTGGAGCCCAAGCAGCTTCGGGATCTGGGCATCCGCATCGCTCCGCCGTAGCGGGCGGCGAATGCACGGGGGACTGGCTCATTTTGCGCAGTCTGCGGAGCAAAGTGTGCCTGTCCCATTTCCTGGGTCCCCTATTCTGGGTCACAGCCCAGTTCGACATTGACGAGAATCGGCAATTTGGGGAAACTTCCGCCGGCTGGACGAGCAACCGGCGCCCGCACCAGGAATCGGTGTCGGGCTCGGCAACAAGGAGGTATTGCCAACCATGATGGATCGCCGCCCGTCTCCACTTGCTCTGCTTTTTCGTAAGCTTCGCGTCTCTTCTTCTCTTGCCGTGGCCCTGATCGCCTATGTCACCGCCGCGGCTCTGGTTGCGACCTCGGCCGGATGTAAGCCAGGTTCCAGCGAGTCGCCCGGGCCGAGCACGGCATCGATCGGGTCAAAGCGGAGGACGCCGCGAACCGGCGCCGATAACACATCCAGTGGGGCGAGTGGTCGAACACCTGGCGCGTCGATCGGCTTCGGCCCCCGGCCGCGCACGAACGAACGCAAAGTGGCCGCCGCTCTGCCTCCGCCGCCTCCCGCCGAAGTATATCCGCCGACGATCACGATGAGCCAGGCCCACACTGATACCTGCCTGGTCAATGTGGGCGACGAAATGCCGGCGATCGATCTCAATACAATTGACATCCGAGTCAAAAAGCTCGAAGACCTGTACGGCGAGCGGCTCACCGTCGTCGTGTTTTGGACGTCCACGAATCCCATGGCCCGGGAACAATTCACGCGGCTGACGCGCGACGTCGTCACGCCATTTTCACGGTACGGGGTGAATACCGTCGCGGTGAATCGCGGCGATGACGGCGTGACTGTCGGGGAGCTATATCATGGCGAAGCAGATAAGTTCGACTGCATGTTCGACCTCACTGGCAACGCCTTTGCGAAGGTAGCCACGAGCACCCTCCCGCGAACCTACTTGCTCGACTCGTCGGGCCGCATTCTGTGGCTCGATCTGGAGTATTCGCAGACCACGCGCCGCGAACTGCAAAACGCCATCCTGTTCTATCTGCAGCGCGAAATCTAGCGTATGTCAGTTGTCAGTTGCCAGTTGTCCGTTGTTTGCGGACTGAAAACTGAACACCGACACACTGAAAACTCCCGCCCCCAACCGTATGCGTGCGACCCTTTCCGTGAACGTCGCCTCCATCCGGCTTGACACCGCGCCGCGGCCACTCCATCGTGAAGGTGGAGAACACGGAAGTCGACTCGCTTCCTCACTTGCCTGAGCGACTCACTTGGCCATCAAAACCCAACCCGCTCCCGTAGCGCGTGTCAAAACCGAGCCGGCGAAAACGCCTGAATCGGCGCAATCGCCCGAGCCGGTCGGGCAGCCTGCGCCCGATCGCTGGCGCGTGGCGCTGGTGCAGATGGCCCCCGTGCTGGGCGATCGCCGCCGCAACTGGGCGCTGCACAAAGACCGTATCGCTCAGGCTCGCGACCAGGGGGCCGACCTGGTGGTGTTTCCCGAGCTTTCGCTCACGGGCTACTTCCTCCGCGATATGGTGCCCGACGTCGCCCTGCCCCTCGACTCGCCCGAGATTCGCGACCTGGTCGAGGTGGCGTCGCCCGCGGCACTGTCGCTCGGTTTTGTCGAGCAGACACCCGGGGCAAAGTTCCACAACAGCGCCCTGTTTGCTGAAGCGGGCCGCGTCGTTCACGTGCATCGCAAGGTGTACCTGCCCACGTATGGCCTGTTCGACGAGCAGCGTTACTTCGCCGCCGGCCAGCGGATTCAGGCCTTCGATACGAAGCGATTCGGCCGGGTGGGTCTGCTGGTGTGCGAGGACTTCTGGCACTTGTCGGCGGCGGCCATCATGCAGGCCGAGGAAGTCGACATGCTCGTTTGCGTGGCCAACTCGCCGGCTCGCGGAGTGCAGGGCCAGTCGATCGCCACGGCCGAAACGTATCAGTACCTGTGCCGTGCCTACGCGCTCCTGCTCGGTGCGGTGGTGGTGCTGGTCAATCGCGTGGGCTACGAAGACGGCTTGTGCTTCTGGGGCGGAAGCATGGTGGTGGGCCCCGACGGCCGCGTGCTGGCCGAAGCGCCGCAGCTCGACGAAGCCCTCACCATCGCCGAAATCGATCCAGCCGAGCTGCGCCGCCAGCGGGTCATCACGCCGCTGGCCCGCGACGAACGGCTGCTATTGTTGATCGAAGAGCTCGAGCGCATCAAGCGACGCCGCTATGACTCGCACTCCTGAAACCACACTGGCCGACCTGTCGATCAACGCGCCGCTGGTCGAGCGGATTCTCGTCGGGTTCATCCAAAGCGAGATTCGCCGCACCGGCCTGTCGCGGGCCGTGGTGGGGTTGTCGGGGGGCGTCGATTCGTCGGTCGTCACGTTTCTCGCTGTGCGGGCGCTAGGGGCCGAGAACGTGCTGGCGGTCACCATGCCGTATCGCACGTCGAGCGAGGAAACGCGCCGCGACAGCCGCGCCGTGATCGAACAGCTTGGCGTGGCCACGCGCGACATACCAATTACCGACCAGATCGACGCTTATTTCGCTCGACAGCCCGACGCCTCGCAGCTTCGCCGCGCCAACAAGTGCGCTCGCGAGCGAATGACGATCCTGTACGACCAGAGCGCCGAGTTCGAGGGGCTCGTGCTGGGTACGAGCAACAAGAGCGAGCTACTGTTGGGCTACGGCACCCAGTACGGCGACATGGCCTCGGCCATCAACCCCATCGGCGATGTGTACAAAACGCAGCTTTACCAGCTCGGCGCGCACCTGGGCGTGCCGGCGAGTATCCTCTCCAAGGCGCCGACCGGCGACCTGTGGGTCGGGCAAACCGACGAGGCGGAGCTGGGCTTCTCGTACGCCGACGTCGACCGGTTGCTCTATCTTATGGTCGATCGGCGATGGCAGGGCGAGGAGCTGCGCCAAGCGGGCTTCGACGGCGAGTTCCTCCGCCAGGTGGCCGATCGCGTCCGCCGCAGCCACTACAAACGCCGGCTGCCGGTGATCGCCAAACTCTCCCACCGCACCATGGACCGCGATTTTCGATACGCCCGCGACTGGGGAACGTAGCGAAATGCCTCGGATACCGGAGGGACTCGCTCACGTTGCAAGTCGCGACGCCTTGTCCGTTGTCAGTCGTCCGTTGTCAGTCGTCAGTTTTACGCGCCGTCCATGTCGTCCATGTCGTCCATCTCGTCCATCACGTCCATATTCCCGTGACCGCAACTGAAAACTGAACACTGAAAACTGAAAACTCGCGCCGTTGAGAACTGGCACGCTGCGTTCTTTCAGCATCTTGTGCGCCGGCCCTTAGCCGCCGATCTGGTACATAGCCCGCTCGGGCTTGAGGAAATCGGGCGAGTCGATTCCGTGCCCCGCCTTCTTGGCGGCCACGCACTCGTGCACGAGCTGCGCAATCTGCTCATCACTGGCGCCGCCGCGGAGTAGCGACCGAGCATCCCATTCGACGGTGGAGAATAGGCAGTTGCGGATTCGTCCCTCGGCGGTGAGCCGCAGACGATTGCAGTCGCCGCAGAACGGCTCGGTGACCGGGTTGATGAAGCCGATGCGCCCGGGCGCATGTGCCAGGCGATAGTCGACGGCGGGCTTGCTGGGGTCGTCGCGCGCCAGCGCCACGAGCGGCCCAAACTCGGCCTCGAGCGTGTGGCGGATATCGCGCCCCGACAGCACTTGTTCGGTTCGCCAGGTGCCGTCGGCATCGAGCGGCATGTACTCGATGAATCGCATTTCGAGGCCGCGCTCCAGGGCGAATCGCGCCAGCGGCACGATTTCGTCCTCGGTCAGCCCGCGAATCGCCACGGCGTTGAGGCGAATGTCGTCAAAGCCCGCCTCCTGGGCAGCGGCGATTCCTTCCAGCACGCGGTGCAGCCCTTCGCGGCGCGAAATGCGCCGAAACGTTTCCTCGCGAAGCGTGTCGAGGCTGACGTTGAGCCGCGCCAGTCCCGCCTCTTTCAGTGCCTGGGCTTGCTCGGTTAGCAGGATTCCGTTGGTCGTGAGCGCGACCTCGTCGATGCCGGGCACCGCCACGAGCTTCATCACGAGCGTCGGCACGTCGGCCCGCACCAGCGGCTCGCCGCCGGTGAGCCGCAGCTTGCTGACCCCCAATTGCGCGACGACGCGCACGAAGCGTTCGATTTCCTCGAACGTGAGGATTTCGCTCCGCGGCATGAACCGCACGTTCTCGGCCGGCATGCAGTAGAAGCAGCGGATGTTGCAGCGATCGGTAACGCTGATCCGCAAGCTGGTGTGCACGCGGCCGAAGGAATCGGCGAGTGGTCCCGAAATGGTCATGCAGGGCCTTCGCGGTAGCAAATCTCAAATCACAAACTACAAATCACAAACAAAACTTAAATTCCAATGACCAAATCCAAATGACCAAAGTCGGAAGTGGCGCTGCTCCCATTGGTCATTTGGGCTTGGTCATTGGTCATTCACGGTCGCTTGGTCATTGGTCTTTCGCGGCTCGCGGCGCGACCGCTTCAACTCCGGGATGCACCCACTGGCTCGTGCCGTCGGCCCAGTTCTCTCGCTTCCAGATTGGCACAACCTCCTTGATGGTGTCAATGAGCCACTTTCCGGCGGCAAAGGCGTCGTCGCGATGCGGTGAGCTCACCGCGACGGCCACGCTCGCCTCGCCGATTTCCAGGTGCCCTACACGATGCACTAGCGCACAGCCGGTGAGAGGCCAGCGGCGGCGGGCTTCGTCGGCCAGCTCGCACAGTTTGGCCCGCGCCATCTCCTCGTAGCACTCGTAGTCGAGCGACGCGGTGCGCCGCGATCCCGTCACTTCGCGCGTCGTGCCGAGGAACAGCACGACGGCGCCGGCGCGCGGTGAGGCGACGCTGTCGAGTAGCGCTTGCGTGTCGATGGGGTTGGGGGTGAGGTGGATCTTCATGGAAGCGCGCTGGCCGCAAGCGGTGTGGACACCGCGACGGTCGACGATCGAGTTTTGCGAAACCGCAAGCGGGGTGGATGCTGCGCGAGCGGAACTACGCGTTCGCGCTCATATCGATCCATTGCTATCCGCCGCTCACGGGTGGGATGCACGCGATCTCCGCTTGCGGCGAGACTCGTGCCGAATCGCCAGCATACTGCGAATCGAGGGCGAACAACACCCGCGCCAATAACGCCTTCTGTTTGGGAAAACGCTCGATGAGAGCGGCACGCAAGTCGGCGACACTCGCCCCCTCGCGCAGCACGATCTCGACCGAATCGACGCCGGCCGCCTCCCGCATCGCAGCGAACAGTTTTACGCGTACTTTCACGTGACAACCAAATCGTGTCCGCGGGCCGTGAGGAGCGACGCCACCTCGGGCATCAACCCGTAGGCCAGCGCCAGCACTTTGATGGGGTGAATGGTGGGTTTCGTCGTCCCCTGCTCCATTTGCATCTTGCAGGTGCTGCATTCGGTCGTTCCCACGTGAATGGTCGGATCGCGCAGCGCCGAAATCAGCCCCCAACCCGCCCGCAGGCTGCTGCGGTAGTTTTCGCGTTTCAGCCCGTAGGTGCCCGCCATGCCCGAACAGCCCCGTTCGACGCGCTGCACGTTGAGCCCGGGAATCAGCCTAAGCAGCCGTTCGCCGGGTGCACCGACGCCCAGCGCCCGCACATGGCAGGGCAGGTGATAGCCGAGCGAGCTGTTGATCGGCTTCAGATCGAGCTGGAGCTTTCCACTTTGGTGCATTTTCCACAGGTACGTGCACGCTTCGCTGGTGTTTTCCGCCACGAGCCTGGCATCCTCATCGTCGAGCAGGTTCAGATATTCGTGTTTCAGGCAAAGCGCGGCGGCCGGCTCGGTGGCCACGATCGTGTATCCTTGGCGAACGGCGTCGGCCAGCAGAGCGATGTTGCGGGCCGCGACGCGCTTGGCCCGCTCCACCGCCCCCAGCGAAATCATGGCCATGCCCGATTGTGGCGACGTGGGCGGCACGTACACCGACACGCCGTTGTGCTCGAGCACGGCGACGAAGCACTCGGCCAACTGCACGTCGAAGTAGTTGGCATACGTATCGGCGAAGTAGAGCACCTTCTGCCCGCTGCGGCGTGCCGGTCGCGTCAGCCGCCGCCTTTGGGCGCTGCGAAGAAAGCTGGTGGGAGCCAGCCGCGGCAGCTTGCGCCCTTGGGCGATTCCCAGTGTCGCCTGCAGAAGCCAGCGCATCTGCCGGTTGCCGAGCGACCAGTTGGCCAGCGTGCGAAAGTTGCTGGCCAGCGCCGACACGCCGTCTAATCGCGCGAGCAGCATGTCGCTGGGCCGCAGACCGTTGGTGGCCACGTACTGCGCCTTGCACTCGATCATGAGTTTGGGAATGTCGACTCCCGCCGGGCACTCCAGCCGACACTGGTGACAGTTGACGCACAGGTCGGCCACTTCCTTGAGCGCGTCCTGCGTCAGTTGCGCGGGGTCGAGCTGCCCCGTCAGAATCGCCCGCATCAGGTTCGCCTTGGCCCGCGGCGAAGCTTCCTCCGCCGGCGCTATGCGGAAGATGGGGCACATCCTCTCATCGGGCGACAACGTGCGGCAGCGGCCGCAGCCATTGCAGCTTCGCGCCATGTAGCCCATGCTCTCCGGATTCCATACCAGCAGCGGCTCGAAGATTTCGGGCGGTGCCTCCGTCGTCTCCGTTGGCGTCTTGGCCTCGACATCCGACTTCGCGGCACCGCCGGCACCGTTGCTCGATGCCGATACGCTCCGCATATTGTCCGTGAGCGGCTGTGGATCGCTGGCGACGACCTTGCCGGGGTTAAAGATATCCTTCGGGTCGAAGATGTTCTTCACCTCGCGGAGCACGTCGTACAGCGGCCCGAACTGGCGGCGGACAAACCACGTACGGCTCAGGCCGTCGCCGTGTTCGCCGCTGATGGTGCCCCCGACGTCGAGCACCTCCTGGTACATCGCGTCGGCCACCTGCTGCATGCGGCGCACGTCGTCGTCGTTCGACATATCGAGGAACGGGCGGACGTGAAGCTGCCCGTGCCCCGCGTGGGCAAAGAGCGACGCGGTAACAGCGTGCGTTTGGAGCACGTTCTGCAGGCGGACGAGAAACTCGGGCAGTTGCTCGGGAGGCACGGCCACGTCTTCGACAAACGGCAAGGGCCGGCTGGAACCCTTGAGGCGGTAGAGCGTGGGAATCACCCTCCGGGTCAGCCGCCAATACAGATCGCGCTCTTCCTGCTCCATCGTCACGCGGTGGTCGAACGCCAGCCGCTTGCGCCGCTGCAAGCGGACGATTAGCTTCTGCTGCCGGTCTTGCAGCTCCTGGGCGTCGTCGCCGTCCTGTTCCACCAGCAACATGGCCTCCGCCTGCCGCGGAATCAGCAGGTCGTAGCGGACGTCGATTTCCCGGGCGATGGTGAGCAGGCGGCGATCCATCAGATCGCACGCGCTGGCGCCGAAAGCCGAAACTTCGAGCGCGCCCTGGGCCGCCGCTTCGAGCCGGTCGAAGAACAGCAGCACCACGCCGCGGAACTTGGGCTGCGGCACCGTGCGGACCGTCGCCTCGGTAATCAGGGCCAACGTTCCCTCCGACCCCACGAGCAGCCGCGCCAGGTCGAAGTGCCCATTCTCCAGCACGCCGCTGAGGCAGTAGCCGCTGCGCTGCACGCGGGTCTTAGGTTGATGTTGCGCAATCAGCTTCTCGCGGGGGCCGATCAGGTCGGCCAGCCCGCGCACCAGCGTCTGCGCTCGCGGCGGCGGTGGCGCTGCGGCCGTGCTATCGGGACCATCGCCCGGCGGCGAATCGACGGGATGCTTGCCCGCCTCAATCACCTGGCCGTCGGCCAGCACCACCTGCATGCTCACCACGTGCTGACGGGCTGAACCATACACCGGCCAGTGGCTGCCCGATGCATCGAGCGCCAACACGCTGCCCATCGTGGTTACGCTGCGCGTAGCCGGGTCGGGGCCGAACAAGCGGCCGCTCTTGGCCAGATACCGGTTCAACTGGGCCAGCACCACGCCGGGCTGCACGCGCACGGTGTCGCCGTCGGCGGCGATGATCCGCCGCATCGAGTGCGAGAAGTCGATCACCAGGCCCCGGCCGAGCGATTCCCCCGCCAGCCCCGTGCCCGCCCCACGGGCGTGCAGGGGAATGTTGTTCTTGGCCGCGTATTCGACGCACGCCACCACATCCGACACACCGCGGGGACGCACCACGCCCAGCGGACGAATCTGGTAGATGCTCGCGTCGGTCGCGTACATCTGCACCGACACGTCGTCGCAGAGCACTTCGCCGGCGAGCAAACCCTTCAGGTCGGCCTGGATGCGTTCTCGCTCGGGGTCCATGTATCCACTCTACGCGCGGTCCGACTTGGAATCTTCCACCCGGCTTGCCGTTTCGCGCTCCGCTAGCGCACTTCGAAACACCCCCTTACCCAACCGCTGCGCCATCTGGCGATACCGCTCGTGCGTTTCCAGGCTGAAGGGCTGCTGCCCCTCGATCTCTGCAACCTTGCGGTATTCGGCCCGGCAGCGATAGCACTGCAACAGATTGCCCGTCAACAGATACAAAGCGGCGTCGGCGACGGCGGTGCCGAACAGCACGGCGTACGTGGTGTACCACATTCCGAAATACCAAGGGATGCAGCTTACCGCGAACCCGAGCACGATGATTGTCAGCCCCAGCCGCTGCGGAAAGTCCTTGCGCACGTACAGCTCGTTGCATCCGCACAACAGACACCGCTCCACCCGCCCTTCGGCATCGGGCGCAACGGCCAGGGCGATCGACCGCCCGCACTGGGAGCAGGCGATTTGCGTCGTCTCGGGCGACGGCTGAAAGCGCGTCTTGCCACCGCACTCGGTGCAATCGAATGTAACGTTGAGGCGTGTAGAAGGCATTGCCTAATTGCACTTCTTTGTCAGTTGTCCGTAGTCAGTTGTCCGGCTGAACACTGAAAACTGAACACTGAAAACCTTGGCCGCATTGAGTATATTTGTCTCGCTGCATGGACCTCCATCATAGAGCATGCGCCACGGAATCATAAGGCGCCGCGGCGCGCTTCGCAGCCGATACAACGGCTAAGTCGCAAGCAACATCTCCGTCAGCTCGCCCAAAAAGCACACGGCAACGGCGGCGTAAAGAATGCCGGTGGCGCTCTGCGTGTTGGGGATCTTCAGCGTCTGCCAGGCGAGCACCGTGAGCACGAGCGTCAGCAATAGACCGGCGACCCACCGCAGCGTTACCAGCAGCCACCAGGTAAGTCCAAGCTGAGTTACCGACGTCGGCATCGACGCGAATTCGACCGCCAGGCCAGTGCCGCTGACCGCCGCGCGAACGACAACCATGGCGATGGCCAAGAGCACCAGCCGCTTGAGCGGCGCAAGGTTCATGTTCGGCGCGTTAAGGTACCAGTGCCCCAGCAGCATGGCGGCCAAGATCACGCCCGCCAACAGGCCGCTGGAAATCACGTCGAGCGCCGGCAACAGCGCGAAGGCAGCCGCTGGCCTCTTCGCGTCAGGCAATAGCAGCGCCGCAACGAGCGCAAGCGCCGCAATGGCAACGATGATCCACCGACCCAGCGTGGCCTCTTCGTATAGCCACACGACGGAGCCGACATAGCTCAGCACGGCGGCGGCAATCACCAGACTCAGCAGCACGACCCCTGCGATCCACGGGTCGTAGTACACCAGCATTTCCTGCAGGCTCAAAATGTACCACGGGGCCTTCGACGGATTGGGCGTCTTGACGCTGCTGGCCGGCTGCCTGGCAAGCGGTGCATCGCTCGACTCGCTCCCCTCCTCGGCGTCGGCGGACTCCGGCGCACTCGCGGAAGCGGCCGAATCACCGAAAAATTCAACGGCCGAATCAGGAGACCCTTTCACGCTCAACACAACCAGCGCGGCCAGCGTGAACACGCCCAACAGCACCCACAGGTGCACGCGATAGAAGCCGCTTCCCACCCATCGCGGCGGCGTGATCGCCATCGCCACGGCAAACCCGAACGACACCCGCAGCGCGAACGACAACAGTGTCAATAGCGGTGACACGCACGACTCCTAACTCGCCCGATCACCCAGGAACACACAATGACCAATGACCAAATCCAAATGACCAATGAGGAAGACACGAATTGGTCATTTGGATTTGGTCATTCGTCATTGGTACTTGGCTGGCTTGATCCACCAGGGCGTGGAAGAACCGCTTGCTCTCGCAGCCGACAGGCGCGCTATGCTACGGTCGGCCACCGTAAATGAGCTGCATCAATTCCGACCGGGACGACAAATTCGAGCGGAAAATGCCCTTCATGGCCGAGGTCACGCACAGGCTGCCCGGCTTGCGCACCCCGCGAATTGTCATGCACGTGTGGGTCGCCTCGATCACGACCGCCACCCCCTTGGCGTCCAGCTCGCTCAATAGCAGGTTGGCGATCTCCTCGGTCATTCGCTCCTGCACCTGCGGACGGCGTGACACCGAATCCACCACCCGCGCCAGCTTGCTCAAACCCACGACCTTGCCGTCGGGCAGGTAGCCGATGTGCGCCTTTCCCATGAAGGGGAGCAAATGGTGCTCGCACAGGCTGCAGAAGCTGATGTCGCGCACCAGCACCACTTCGTCGTACTTCTCGGTGAAAAACTTTTGCAGGTGGCGGCGGGGATCGTCGTGCAGACCACTGAACAGCTCGGCATACATGCGGCCGACCCGCGCGGGCGTGTCGCGCAATCCCTCGCGGTCGGGGTCTTCGCCCACCGCGGCCAGAATCTCGCGCACGGCGCGCTCGATGCGCTCCGCGTCGACGTGCGGCTCGCCGGACTCGGCCGATTTCCTGGGCATGACATCGGACCCTGTTGGTGCTCGAAGCCACTCATGCTAAGCGGCAGCACCGACCGGTGAAAGTGGGGCGGGGGACCAAATGCAGAGTGCAAAGTGCAGAACGCAGAACGCGGCGAGAGTGTTCAGTTTTCAGATTTCAGTCGGCGGCAGTCCATGCCGTCCATCTCGTCCATTCCGTCCATGCGCGCCACAACACGGCGCCGCCCCGCTCGGCCCGACTATGCCTCAGCCGCCGGCGGGTCGAGATGAATCTCCGGTATCCGCTCCGGGTCGAGCTCGGCGGTCGGAAAGTCTTCCGGGCTGTGCACGATCTCGCGGCAGCACGCCTCCAGGTCGTCCAGCAGCTTGTCGACGTCCACTCCCAGGTGCTGCGGCCGATACGCTTCCAGGTAGTTGCGGCTGCTGTTGTACAGCTTCACGGCGCCGCGGGTGTTGCCGTTGCCGAAGTGGTGCAGGCACACCGCCACCTGAATCAGCCCCTGAAAGAATCGCCGCGAGGGGCCCTGGTGGTCGGACCACAACTCTTCCCACACCTCGTGCGCTTCGAAGAAGTCGCAGGAGTTGAAGTGCTCGAACCCCTTCACGTACAGCGGATCGTAAGTGGGGGCTTCGTCAACCACGGGCGGCAATCTGTTGCTGCGGCAATGGACGAAATGGACGTTATGGACGCATTGGACTGCCGCCGACTGAAAACCGAAAACTGAACACTGAAAACTTCCTGCCCATTCTGCATTCTTCATTCTGCGCTCTGCACTTGCGGACCCCGCCCGCTCACCGCCGGTTCAGGAACATCAGGAGCTGCAGGATGTACCAGAACAGCAGCGCCACGGCCGCAAACAGCGCCAGCGCGGCGGCCACGTGCTGATCGACCCGGTAGTGGTGCAGCACGTTCGACGTGTAATACACCACGTATCCGCTCGCCAGGGCGATCATGATGGCCGAGAACCCGATGCCCAAAAAGTTCCACTGGAATATCACGGCGGCCACGATGGCGCACAGCGCCACCATCGCCCCGATTCCCAGGTGCATCCGCAAAAACGAGAAGTCGGCCCCCGACACGAACACCATGATCGTCAGGCCGCTGAAAACGATCGCCGTCATCAGCGCCGCCGAGCCGATGGCGCCCGGCGCGAAAGTGTTGGCGAAGAAAAGCAGCGGCAGGAAGATCACCGCCTCGACCACCGCGTACAGCCCCAGCCCCAGGTATTGCAAGCCGCGCGAAGCGCTCGAAACGGCCCAACCCTGGGCGACCCAGCCCACCACCATGAACGCCCCCAGCACCAACAGCCAGTTCCAGCCGCTGACCATCGTGCCGCAGATGCGCGCCAGCGTGGCGGGCGGCACCAGCGCGAAGATCAGCGCCTCGACGCCGACAAACAGCGCCACCGCCCCGGCCAGGTGCAGATACGTGCGGCGAATGAACGCCGCTCGATCTGACTCCACGGCCTGCGCGGCAAACGGCGGATAGTACGTTGAAGGGGATTGGTAGGGGTTATTGGCGTATTGGGACATCGATGGATCGTTCCTGTACTGTTGGAAAGATGTTGCCGTCGGCAGATGCTGCTCATGCGCGGGAAGAGAATTGCGCTCCGCGCATCGCTGCCGCATCATTTCGGCATCACTGCCGCGGCGGGGCCCTGAGCAATCGGGCCGAAAATGACCTGTGAACTCTATCGGTCGCTGGGGCCAAAGTCAAGAATCGGCCGATTTCGCCGGGCAACGCCACCCTGTCCCACCGATACTTGACACTTCCGGCGGGCCCCGGGCACAATCGGCCGCCATGGCTGTCACCGCCCAGGCAAAACGTCACGCAACCGCCGTCGCCGCCGGGCTACGCCGCACCTATCCTGATGTCACGTGCGCCCTCACGCACGTAAACGCGTTTCAGCTTCTGGTGGCCACCATCCTGTCGGCGCAGTGTACCGACGAGCGCGTCAACCAGGTTACGCCCAAATTGTTCGCGCGATATCCCACGCCCGAGGCGATGGCCGCCGCTCCGCTCAAAACGCTCGAAGCAATCATCCGCAGCACGGGCTTTTTCCGCAACAAGGCCAAGAGCATTAAGGCCTGCTCCCAGGCGCTGGCCCGCGAATACGGCGGCCAGGTGCCCCGCGACCTCGATGCGCTGGTCGAATTGCCCGGCATTGGCCGCAAAACCGCCAACGTGGTGCTGGGCACGGCCTACGCAATGCCGACCGGCGTGGTGGTCGATACGCACGTTACGCGAATCAGCCGCCGCCTGGGCTTGACGAAGCACACCAACGCCGCCAAGATCGAACGCGACCTGATGGAGCAGCTTCCGCGCAGCCAGTGGATCGACTTTTCCCACCGCATGATCCACCATGGCCGTCGCATTTGCAAAGCGCGCAAGCCGCTGTGTCAGGAGTGTTCGCTGGGGAACATCTGTCCGCGAATCGGCGTCGAGCAACAAGCGCAAAGCCGATAAGGGGGGAGTCGATCATGATTCTTTCCGGCGATGAAATCCGGAACAGCCTCGGCACCAACATCGTCATCGATCCGTTCGACGAGCAGAACCTCAACCCCAACAGCTACAACCTGACGCTGCACGACGAGTTGATGGTGTACGAAGAGGTCGTGCTCGACATGCGCAAAGCCAACCGCGTGCGGCGAATCGAGGTGCCCGAGGAAGGGCTCGTCCTCAGCCCCAACCAGCTCTACCTGGGGCGGACGGTCGAACGCACCGAAACCCACAACCTGGTCCCCATGATCGAGGGACGCTCGTCGATCGGCCGGCTGGGCCTGTTCGTACACGTCACGGCCGGCTTCGGCGACGTGGGCTTCCGCGGCTATTGGACCCTTGAGATTTTCGCCGTGCAGCCGGTGCGGATTTATCCCTTCGTGCCCATCTGCCAGATCTTCTATCACGAGCTCACGGGCCGGATCACCGAGTACAGCAGCGACAAGTACCAGAATAACTCCGACATCCAGCCCAGCCTGCTGTTCAAAGAGCTGAACCCCGAGGCGGAGCGGGAAGACCCGCAGCGGGTATTGGAATTCGGCACCGAGCGCTCGCACGCGTGACTGCGGGCGCGGACGGGCGACATGTCGGGGACTGCTCACTTTGCCGAGTCCGCAAGCCTTGGGATTTGAGATTGGCGATTTGGCGCTTCCCCGCGCCTGGGTGGCTGCCTGTCCCCTTCTCCGGACGCGGCTTCGGCTGAGAAACACAAATCTGCACTCATCGACACGGATAAGCGACGATGAGTGTTCTCCGCCGCCGGCCCGCATCGTAGCCGCGCCCGGCGTGTCCGCCGGCGATAGGGCACCTTAAACCCGTCCTCTAACCACGTGACGCAGCTTTCACCACTTCGGCCAGTTCGGCCAGGATCAGGGAGGTGGCTCCCCAGATGCGGTGATGGCCGCAGGCGATGTGTGGCGCGGAAAACTCCAGCCCCCTGCGACGTACGAGGTGCACGCCGTAGCTGGCCTCGTTCAACAGGCAGGCCAGCGGCAAGGCGATCACTTCGGCCACTTCGACGGCGTGCGGAGTGAACTGTGGGCTGGTTTCGGTCGCGCCCACGATCGGCGTCACCCAAAAATTGCTGGCGAATACATATAGCGGGCTGAGCCGGCCGAGAACGCGCACCTGTGACGCGGGCATGCCCAGTTCTTCTTCGAGCTCGCGCAGTGCCGCCTGCTCGCTGGTTTCACCCGGTTCGATGACTCCGCCCGGCAGGCTGATCTGGCCGGCATGTGCGGGGAGCGCGTCGGGGCGCAGCGTGAGCGGTACATACCAATCGCCTGCATCGGGGTACAGCAGCGCGAGCACCGCTGCGGCCCGCGCGTCGTACCGCGGCGGTCCGTTGTGCCGGCCGTACGCCAGCTCCGGCGCCATGCGCTCACGCATCTCTCGCTCACGCTCCGCGCGATTCGACAGCGGCTTCGCCAATCGCGCAACCAACCGATCGGGCAGGTCATTAGAAAAAGTGTTACTCATTCGCTTGCGGTTTCGCGCTCTGTGTCGCACCTCCACTCAACGTGAATTCACCGCAGATACATCCTCGCACTCCTCCGGTACCCGGTACACCGCGTAATACTTATTCGGCGCCGCCTCGGTCGGATACACTCGCTCGAACTGCGGCCGCCGCCGCGACACCGTGCGGTCGATCACCACGTACCGCGCTCCGTACTTGTGGGCCAGGCGGCACAACTCCGCGTCGTCGTGGGCGGCGAGGCCCTGCGTCGCGAACCCGTCGTCATCGACGAACTCGGGATACACCTCGTGGAACCGATTCCACCACTCGACGATGCTCTCGGCATCCTGCGGGATGTCCTTCCACGTCGCCACTTCGCTGCGCGACGCATACCACTTGAACGTCTGCTGCATGCGGGGCGTTAGGAACCGGGCGTCGGGCTCGGTGCTCTCCTCGATCCAGCGGCAAGCGCGGCGCCAATCTTCGTAGATGTCCCAAGTAGTCTCGGCTTCGTACCGCGACATTGGGAGCGACTGCCGATCGGCCTTGGGGCGCAGGTCGTTCCGCTCGCGATTGACGATCCCGGCGAGCACCATCGCCGTTACGGCCGCCATTGCGATAACCGTCCACCGGCCGACGTCGGGCCGCCACTCGGCCAACTGCTGCCACGCCGCGAGGGCCAGCATGGCGACGCCCAGAGGCACCATCACGTCGCTCATGCGGAACCAGTAGAACCGCAGCAGCGCGGCGGCAATCGTCGGCCAATGCTCGGTCGCCAGGGCGATCATCACGCCAATCACCGCAATGAGTACCGCGCCCGCCACGAATCGTGCAAGCTGTCGCTGCCGCACATCGCGCCCGACGGCCAGAAACAGCCCGCCCCACACCACGACCAACACCACGTGACGCACAACGTACCAAGGCGTCGTCGCGAAGATGATCGTCGGCACGAGGTGATGAGGCAGGCGTTGGAACACGTAGATGTCGTTGGCTTGCCGTACCACGTCGGGTTCCGTGCCGACCGTGAGCAACAGCGCCGGCACCAGACCCGGCAGCGCCAACACGATGGCCGCGCCCATCCAGGGGAGCGATTGCAAAAGGCTCGTCCGCTCGCCGGGCGCCATCAACCACGCGATTCCCGCCGCCACCAGTGCCCAGCCACCCACCAGCACGTGCAGCGACGTGGCCGCTCCCAACAGCAGCCACACCCATCGCCAGCGTCCGCGCACCAGGGCTTCGAGCGCGGCAAACACCAGCACAAACGCGAAGCCCTTCGACTCCACGCCGCCGATGACCCACTCGCCCGCCATGTGGCAGCAGTGCACGAGGCAGATGAACATCGCCGCCGATAGCAGCGACGCCATTCGCCGCGGTACCAGCGTGAAGCTCAGCCGTTGCCACGTGATCGCCAGCAGGGCCCAGGTGATGATCCGCCCCGTCCACGCCACTGCCGGCAGGGGCAACAGCAGCGTCAGCCAGCCAAACGCCCAATAAAAAACCAGGTGAGGATCGGCCGAATCGAGAAACTGGTCGCCCGGACACCATGAGGAATCCCAGTAGTGCCGCGCCTTGGCCAGGTAATGCGATTCGTTGCGGTCGGGCACCGCCGTGCCGGCGTACAGGTAGAACAGCCCGAAGATGAGCGCCGCTTCGAGTAGGGCCCAGGCGAGCGCGTGTGCTGGGCTCGCGCGGCCCATTCGTGGCTCGTTCGCCGGCGCGCGGTAATCGTCACCTGGCGGGGAGCCGCCGGCGTATGGAGAGGAAGCGCTCGAAGTCACGGCGGATGGATTCGGAGGCAAGTTCGGTCGGGTACAAAAACGCGGCGGCGCGGCGGTCGAATAGCGCCTCGGTAGCGCGGCGTCAACGTGCAAGTCTAGCTGCTCATCGAGCCAGCCGCACGGCCGCTCACTCCCTCTACCGCTGGGAGAGGGCGGGGCTGAGGGCAGCAATACTATCCACTTGTCGGGTCCGCGCCCCGGGCTCTATGATTCAGCAGCGCCCCGCTGGCCCGCTGAAAAGGCATCGACACCATGGACGCAACACCTGGCACCGTTCTGCGCGAGCTTGTCGCGGAGCGTACCGTCCCGATTCCCGGTGCTCCCAGTGCGCTGGTGGGGCGGCTCATCGAGCGGATGGGCTTCGACGCCGTTTACCTTTCGGGGGCCGCGCTTTCGGCTGGCGTGCTCGGGCTGCCCGACGTGGGGCTCTTCACCCTCTCGGAGCTGATCCAGCAGGTGACGTACCTCACCCGCAGTGTGAATCTACCAGTCATCGTCGACGCGGACACGGGCTTCGGCGACGTGGCGAGCGTCGAGCGGATGGTTTTAGAGTTGGAAGCGGCCGATGCCGCCGCGGTGCAGATCGAAGACCAGGAGTCTCCCAAGCGCTGCGGGCACCTGTCGGGCAAGACGCTGATCGAGACGGATGTCATGTGTGCCAGGTTGCGAGCCGCCTCCGCCGCGAAGTCTGATCCAAATTTCGTGATCGTCGCCCGCACCGATGCCCGCGGCGTCGACGGAATCGACGCGGCGATTCACCGGGCGCGGCGCTATCTCGAAGCAGGTGCCGATTGGGTGTTTCCCGAGGCGCTCACCAGCCGCGAAGAATTCGCCCAGTTCGCCCAGGCGGTCGATGCCCCGTTGGTGGCCAACATGACCGAGTTCGGCAAGTCGCCGCTGTTGACTATGAACGAGCTGGCCGAGTTGGGATACGCGGCGGTCCTCTATCCAGTGACGCTGTTGCGGGTGTCGATGAAGGCGATCGAGGCCGCCCTCGCCCTGATGGCCCAGGAAGGGACGCAGGAAGAATTGCTCGACCTGATGCAGACCCGCGAAGAGCTGTACGACCTGCTGGATTACGAGGAGCTCGAACGCCGCACGCGGGGGTACTACGAGGAACGCCCGTGAGAAGCTTCTTACCGTTTCGAGCAGCAAGTTTTCGGTTTTCAGTGTTCAGTGTTCAGCCGGAGGGAAACGTATCGAGCAAGGATTGGTTCATAGACGGCTGATCGCGAAAGTGCGAAAGCGCGAAAACGGAGAATAGGATTGCTGCTAACGCGACGCTACGCAGACGGTCCGAGTTTCCTTCCTATACAACCGACAACAAACAACGAACAACTAACCTCCTCCGACTGAACACTGAAAACTGAACACTGAAAACTATCGATCCATCACCTTGCAGGACAACGATTCATGACCGAAGAAGTCTATAGCCCCGGCCTCGAAGGCATCATCGCCGGCGAAACCGCCATCAGCACCATCGCGGGCGGGCTCTCGTACCGCGGCTACTCGATCGAGGACCTCGCTGAGCACGCCACCTTCGAGGAAGTGGCCCATCTCATTCTGCACGGCGAATTGCCCAGCGCCGGGCAACTTGCGTCGCTGCGGCAGCGCCTGGGGAAATACGCCGCGCTGCCGGGCGAGGTGATCGACGTGCTGCGGGCCATTCCCCGCGCCGCCCCCATGATGGACGTGATGCGCAGCGCCGCCAGCCTGCTGGCCCACTGGGATCCGGACGTCAGCGATAACTCGCACGACGCCAACCTGCGCAAGGCCGAGCGGCTGCTGGCACAACTTCCCGTGGCATTGGCGGCGCGGCACCGATTGCGTGGCGGCAAGAAACCGGTGGCGCCCGATCCCAAGCGCTCCTTGGCCGACAACCTGCTGTGGATGCTCGAGGGGAAGGACCCGTCCGCGTCGTTCGTCAAGGCGATGGACGTGTCGCTGATCCTATATGCCGAGCACGAGTTCAACGCCTCGACGTTCACGGCCCGCGTCGTGTGCTCGACCTTGTCCGACATGCACTCGTCGATCGCGGCCGCCATCGGGGCGCTCAAGGGGCCGCTGCACGGCGGGGCCAACGAACGAGTGATGGAAGTGCTCGCAGAGGTCGGCTCGCCCGAGCGGGCCGAAACCTGGGTCCGCGACGCGCTGGCTCGCAAGCAGCGGATCATGGGCTTCGGCCACCGCGTGTACAAAGAGGGCGACCCTCGGGCCCGCTATCTCAAGTCGCTGTGCCAGGACCTGGCCCAGGAAGTGGGCAACACCGCCTTGGAGCAAATCGCCGAGACGATCGAGCGCGTGGTGACGACTGAGAAAAAACTCCCCCCCAACCTCGATTGGCCCAGCGCCCGGCTGTACCACTACATGGGCCTGCCGGTCGACCTGTACACGCCGCTGTTCGTGGTCAGCCGCGTCACCGGCTGGAGCGCCCACGTAATCGAACAGTTGGACAACAACCGCCTGATCCGCCCCCGCGCCCGCTACACGGGCCCGGGGCCGCGAGTGTGGGTACCCGTGGAGGAGCGGTGAGAGGGTACCCGCCTCGCGCGGTAGAGTTCCGGAATTGTGAGAATCCGGCAAGCGCATGCAAATAGGCATGGCATAGCACCGAGGTACCGACGGTAGAAGCTGCGACGCTCTCCAAGAAACACCGCGGCAAGACGGGTTACTCGCTTATTACGAGCCGCGCTTGCTTTGCGAGTTGGCTGGCTGACCATTCTGCCCGTGCCCGATTGTCGAAAACCCGGGGAATACCGACGATATTCGCATGGGGGTGAGCATCGATAGCCACGTCGAGGCCGAGGTTACGTACTCGACCAACGTGCAGCGATGCTACGCCATGGCATTTGCGCAACGATTTCGCGCAGGATTGGGCGGATATTACATCCACCGAAAGTCCATCTTCGTCGGCCGGCGCAGGACGTCGAATGAAGGCCGCCGGCAAGATTCCTTGCGTTTCGGCATCCACCCAACTCTTTCGCGCCATTGCCCGGTAAACGATCGTGCTGCAAACGAGTGGTTCCATGCCGTGCCGCCGCGGGTCGCCGGGAGTCTCTACGGATTGATATCGCGCAGCCAGCGGGCAAGTGCCTCGGGCGTTGCCGAAACGGTGCCGTAATTGTGATCAATCTCGTGATAGACATACCCGTCGCGCTCTGGAGTGGCTGGGACGGCCAGGTGTACGCTGCTCTTCTCGCGCACCCACTCAATGCGAAGTCCACCTTCTGCGTCCGTGGACGCACATCCGCGCGGAATCTGTCGACCGGCGAGAGCGGACACAATGGCAGCGTCGGTCAAAAGCTGACACGCTGTGTCGAACGCATGGCGTGTCGGACGCAGAATTCCGTAGTCGTCGGTTTCTGGCTCCTTCATTAGCTCGACCAACTGCCCGATGATCCACGAGAGATGACGAATGTTCGCAGTAGCCAGCTTTAATCGCTCCTGTGGAACGTCGGCGGGCGTCGTGCGGTCGTCCCTTTCCGAGACCGGCGAATGGAGTTGCGGCGACTGTGCGGCAGATAAACGCGCCAACCGCAACTCCAGTTCCGTAATCGTTGGTCCCGTTTCCTTCTCGATGACTGGTGCCATTGCGAATCTTATCCGGGGAAATAGTTACGAAGAATATCGTCGGATTCAACCGCCGCCATCTGAAAGAACGCGTGGATTTCTTCCGGTGCGAACCGGCGGGATTCCATCTCAGTTACGAGCGTGTTCAGATCCTGATGAACCAGAATCACGGACTTGTCGTCGGTAACCCGTTTGGCGGCTTTGCACCGTACCCAACTATTGATCGCGTAAACTATATCGTCTCTTCGTGGGCGATACTCTTTGTGATTGTGGATTTCGAATGCGGCCGACCGATTGAAGGGCGTGCGCTGGCTGGCGTCGTTGCAAAACCGTTTGATTAAGGCCTGAGCGGGATCGTCAACTGCGGTCGTTCGATTGATGACCATCGCAACTCGCGCGACGCGAACATGACTCTCCTGGACGTACCTCTCCAGCACTTCTGCGCATTCAACGACCACGCCGCCTAGACTGGGCTGTGAATCACTACCCGCGTTCCGCCAATAGGAATCAATTCGGGCCGGCGCCATCGAAAGACGCCAGCGTCCATCGCTGCTCTGTAACTGCACGTGGGGAAGCTCTGGTGGAACTTCGGACGGCAACGGCACGACCTGCATGTCGCCGTCAAACCGGCCCTGGAACTTCGCCAGAACAATTGCAACGGCTTTCGCGGAGGAAAACGAAGTGTGGTCCGGCGTGAATATCGCCGTTTGCACGGAATCTAGCGTAAAGTCGCGCCAAGTCGCCATGATCGCCGCAATGCCACCTATTTATTACCTTACGATCCCCGGGGAGGCTGGGCAAGACGTCGCCCGTCCCCCGAAATCAGGGGCCATTTCTAATCGTCGCTCTCCGATCGGCCAAGGGCAGGCGAATAGCTCTGGCTTCTTTGCGACGGTTAGCAAGAGGGCAAGCGTAGCTCAGGAGAATCGACGCGGGAGGGATGCAGTCCCACGGGCCATGACCACGGAAGCGGCCAGATCGCGCTGAAGCTCGCGCCATGTTAAGCGCGAGGGCCAGGATTGGTTCACTTCCAGCTCGACTCCTGCGTAGCGAGAGCCGAATTGACGGCGCAGCATGGTGGTCAGGCCGTCCGACGTGCCGCGGTAGGGATAGTTGCGGCGCAGTTTCAGTTCCGGCCGCAAGCGGCGCAGCGCGTCGAGCCAGCGGTCCGCGAGGCGGCGCTCGACGCGGCGCGCCGGGTCGTAGAGCAGGCCCACGTCGGCGGTGCGGCGCTCACCCTTCATCACCGGCGTAAACGTGTGCACGCCAACGTGCATTACCGTGCTCCCCCCTCGCATCGACCGCTCGACAAGTTCGCAAACGCGGCGGCGATAGGAATGATAGTACCGCTGCATCAGCTCGTCCCGCGCTTCGGCGTCGAGCGGACGGCTGAACTCCGAGAATAGCCTGGGGTGTCTGGGCGAGCGGTTCAATTCAATCAACAGCCGGCTGACCGTCGAGTAAACCAGCGGCGCGCGAAGTTGCCGGGCCAGCAGTCGGGCCAATTCCAGCGAACCGGGATCGTAGCCGCGATGGCTATCCAAGACCCGCTTCGCGCGGCGGAAGAGCGCGGCATAGCGGGGCGGAATCCGGTTGCCGCCGTGCTCGCAAGTGAGGATCAGAGTGAGGGGCATATGGGGGTTTCCGAGCGGGGTGGCGGTCTATTATGACATCGGCAGAGAATCGCGGATTCCCGGCGTCGTAACCGGCCACACGCACCGGGTACATGGTACTCAGTACGCGGTACCGACTTGGACGGACAAACATAGACCGGCACCGACTGCCACGGAGCGTTACCACCGGCGAAACCGAGTCCCGCGATCCTCAATCCCCAGTCCGCCGCCGATTTCCGCCTGCCCGGAAATGACGATTCGATCGCTCGCGGCAGTGCGTGAGCGCAACATGAATGTGGCGGCTATCGTGGCGATCGGCTGTCGAGCTAGCAAAAAATCGGCCTATCCTCGTTCGGCCCCAGTCGTTACACTTCCTCCCCCCAACCATCCCGTAGCGCCTACTTCCACAGGGGCCGATTCGATGTCCAACTCGTCGTCCCGAGACTCCTCGACTCCTCCCCGTCTATCCGTGGCCATGATCGTGAAGAACGATGCCGCGGCCGCGACCGAGACGCTTGAGAGTATCGAATCGATCGCCGATGAAATCGTGGTCTTCGACACCGGCTCGAGCGACGCGACGCCGCAGATCGCCACGCAGTTCTCGTCCACGCTGGTAGAGGGCGAGTGGCACGATGACTTTTCAGCCGCCCGAAACGCCTGCCTGGCCAAGGTACACGGCGACTGGGTGCTGTGGCTCGACGCGGGCGAGCGGCTCACGCCGCGGGCCGCCGGGCAGCTTCGCCAGTTCGTCGACCACGAGGCCGACCCCCGCAAGGCCTACATGCTGCTGGTGCAGGTGCCGTCGCAACCGGGGCACGTGGCGGGAGAGCAGATTGGGGCGGTGCGGTTGGTGCCGAACTATCCGGGTATCCGTTTTTCGGGTCGGGTGCGCGAAGAGATTGCGCCGTCGCTGGCCGAAAAGGGAATCGAGCTGGAGGGGCTTCCCTACCGCATTCAGCGCGGGCCACGGCATCACGATCCGCAGAACAAGCTCCGCAAGGCGCGACGCGACTTGATGCTGGCGCAGCGCGAGATCGACGAGTGCGGGCCTAACGCGCGGCTGCTCAACTGCGTGGGCGACGCGAATCAACTGCTGGGCGAAGCGACGACCGCCGTCGATTGTTATCGTCGGGCCGTCTCGGCGGCCGAGCCCAAGTCGGCCGAAATGCTGGAAGCGTATTACGGCATTCTGTCGTCGCTCGACGGGCAGCCGGAAGCGCGGTCGCAGCAGCTCACGGTATGCGTCGAAGCGCTGGAACACTATCCGCTCGACATTCAGCTTCTATGCGCCATGGGCGGTTACTTACAGCAACTCGGACGGCGCGACCTGGCGACCCGCGCCTATCAGACCGCCAGCCAGTTCGGCCTGGTGCACCCGCAAACTTGGCACCTGGCAAACATTCACGAAGTGGCGGTGATGTGCTACACGCTGTCGCTTCAGCTCGACGGCCAGGACGAAGCGGCCCGGCAGGCGCTCGAAGGCGCGCTGGCGCGAAGCGGCGATTCCATCGCATTGCGGCGGCAGCTCATCGAGCTGCACGTGAAGCACGGCCGCCGCGAGGAAGCGCTTGTGCAGCTCGACCACCTGCCCCTCGATGCGGAACAAAAGGAGCTACTCGAAGGAGCACTCCGTGGGGCACTGTTGGCGGCGGAGAAAAACTGGATTCCCGCGCGGGCGTATCTCCAGGCCGCCTACGACGAAGGTTGCCGCGACCCGTTGGTGCTGCGGTGGCTGAGCGTAACGCTTTTGTCGCTGGAGAGTGCCGACGAGGCTCGACGCGTGCTCGGCGAGTGGCAAAAGGTGGAACCGGGCAACGTCGAGCCGGCGCAATTCCTGGCGGCGATTCCGGACATGGTGTCTGAGGACACTGCTCGGGAGACCGCTGCCGGAGCGCACGCAACGGGTCGGCAGTACCGCGTCGACGGCGGCGGCGAGGCGGGAACACCGACTTCTTCAGGTCGAGCCGCGGCTGCCCATGCAAGCGAGCGGGCGAGGTAGGGCGCTGCGCCGCGCGTGGCAGTCGCTATCATCGTTTTCACTCGCACCCGCTGGTCGGGCACGCGGTGGTATAACCGGCACAATCCGCGCAGTCGGCCGGTGGCGCGTGAAATCTCGGCCCAGTTTCTTTGTTTTGCTAACGGCGAGAGCCGTCGCGGGAGCAGCATGACATAGGGTAGTAATTAGGGGAGGCGACGGCCCCGTGCGTCGCCTGTCTCCTTCCTACCGAGGCTTTCTCACCCCCGTGTTGGGCAGGGTCGGACGCACGTCTCGACCCTGCCTTTTTTGTTGCGCTCGTGTGGCGGAGTCGAATCTCGACAAACCTGAAGCGCAAGCGAAGGACACGTCCAACCTTCCTTCGCTTGCGCTTCAGGCTTGCATACTCCGGGCTAACCCTCGCATTCGTCATTCGTGCTTCGTCAATCGGATTTCAGGATGGGGGACACCATTTGCTCGACGGCATCCGGCCGAGCGCTGGCGCGTTTGCCCCCCGGTCGTTTGCGCAGTAGGTTTTCGATGGCGGACAACCGAACGATCCCGCAAGAACTGTCGCGAGATCGCGACGCACCGCCCGCAGCGATTGCTCATCTTTAGTCGGAGCGGTGCAAGCATGTCCAACCGGACGCGTCGCGACAGTTGGCAAGCGGTTGTTCTACCCATCAACATTTCACCGATTGTTCGATTAACAGCGCCGTGCGACCACGCGACCGAGCGTCGGCTGCATGGCGCCTTGGGAGTTACGTGCCGTGCAATTCCTGTTGCGCCTATTTCTGGAAGAGCACGGGCCCACGGCTGTTGAATACGCAGTGATGCTGGCTTTGATCGTAGTGGCATGTCTGGCAGGCATTTACTTATTGGGAGAAGCGACGGGCGACAGTTTTGCCAACGCACGCGACAAGATCTCCCAGGCGATGAACAGCGGCAGTTAGGGCCCGGACCGACCGAACAATACCGACCGAACGACGCCCGTAAGGGCAATGACACAATGACCAAATCCCAATGACCAATCGACCCGGGCAAACCGGGGCGATATTGGTCATTGGGGCATTGGTCAATGCGTCATTCGCCGCGCCAGACGTAGAGTGCGGCAGTGCCTCAGTCGCGCAGCTTCAGATCGGCGTGCCGCGGTAGCGCACGAAGGCCTCGAGAGCGTAATACTCGGGCAGGCCGATCTGGTTGTACTTTTCGGCCGTGCCCTTGTTGCGGTCTTCGGCCCGCTGCCAGAATTCGCGCGGATCGGGGCCGGGAAACAGCGCCTCGTCCTTCTGGCTTTCGTGCATGAAGATGGCCTGCCGCTTGCGCTCCAGCTCCCCCGGGCTTAAGGGAACGGCCATCTCGATCTCGTGCAGCTCGTACTCCTGCCACGCGCCGCGATAGAGGAGCACTTCGGGCCGGCGCCCCTTCTCGCGCTCGATCTCGTCGAGCACGCCAAAAATTGCCTCGGCGCACACGCGGTGCGTTCCATGCGGATCGGAGAGATCGCCCGCCACGTAAATCTGCTGCGGATCGACGCTTTCGACAAGAGCGCGAATGATGGCCCGATCTTCTTCGCCGGCCGGTTTGCGCACGGCGGTGCCGGTGCGGTAGAAGGGCAAATCAAGGAAGTGGAGGCAGTCCTCGCGGCAACCGACCTGCAGGGCGCCTGCTTTCGCTTCGCTCCAGCGGATCATGCCTTTGATCATCCGCACGCAGTCGACGTCTTCCTCGCCGGCCCGCTTATCTGCCAGGGCCTGCCGCACGTCGTCCTCCAGCTTCTTGGACTTCTCGCGGTCGATCCCGAACAGACGGTTGTACTCGGCCACCATGTCGGCCACGCGGAGCGCGTCGTGGTCGAACACCGCCACGTTGCCGCTGGTCATGTAGGCGATGTGCACCTCGTGGCCATCCTGCACGAGGCGAATCAGCGTTCCCCCCATGCTGATGACGTCGTCGTCGGGGTGCGGGCTGAAGCAGATGATGCGCTGGGGTTCGGTGCCCGCCGGATGAAACTCGATCGTTTCCATCATCCAACGGAACACCCGCTGTGCGAGCTGCTCCGCCGGTCCGTGATGCCGCAGAAGCTGGTGCAGGTTGTAGCGGCGGAAGTCTTCGTCGTCGAGCTTCAGTAGCGCCTTGCCCGTCTGTTGGCAGAGCCAGAGAACCGCCCGCTTGATCAGCGCCTCGCTCCACGCGACATTGCCCATGACCCACGGAGTGGCGCGGGCGGTGAGGTTCTTGGCCGCCGACGGATCGAGCAGTACCACGGCATCGGAGTGGTCTTGCAGGTAGCTGGCGGGCACGCGGTCGGTGACGGGCCCTTCCACGACGTCGCGAATGACCGCCGCCTTGTGCTCGCCCATCGCAATGAGGACGATCTTTCGCGCCCCCAGGATCGTGCCCAACCCCATGGTGAGTGCCTGCACGGGAACATTCTCTTCGCCGAAGAAGTCGCTGGCCGCCGTTTTGCGGGTGACCGGGTCGAGCGTGCACAATCGCGCACGGCTGTTGCGGACGCTGAACGGCTCGTTGAACGCGACGCGACCGTTGGGCCCGATGCCCAGGAGCATGACGTCGATTCCGCCGGCGTGCTCAATGAGCGTTTCGTACTCGCGACAGTGGGCTTCGACATCGGCCGCTTCCACGGTTCCGTCGAGCCGGTGGATGTTCTTCTCGGGGATGTTGACGTGCTCCAGCAGATGCTCGTGTACCCAGCGGTAGCGGCTGCGCGATTGCGAGTGAGCCAGTCCGTAGTACTCATCGAGCTGGAAGACGACGACCCGCGAG
>CAYQAJ010000035.1:0-224 GCA_964415245.1 uncultured Pirellulaceae bacterium
GGCGGCGCGGAAGCAGCCGGAGAAAGCTACACCCGCGCCGGCGGAGCACTCGCTCCCTGTCGCTCGACGCACGCCGACACTGCGCAGGGCGGTCGCGACTTGCTCGTCTGCGGGCTAGCGTTTAACTTCCCGCGGTGGCGTATAATCGCGGTAGCGCGATCGGCGGCGGGTCGTCGAATCGAGTCACTCGGAATCGAGTCGTTCTCCGCCACACAAGCCCCCGT
>CAYQAJ010000035.1:234-25484 GCA_964415245.1 uncultured Pirellulaceae bacterium
TCCTGCGTTTGGACCGTATAATCCATAACGTGCAGTGAACGGCGCGGCGTCGAGTTCCGATAGTTGGAACCCGAGCGATCCGCGTCGCCCACGCCCCCGTAGCTCAGGGGATAGAGCACCGGTTTCCTAAACCGGTGGTCGCAGGTTCGAATCCTGCCGGGGGTACTTGCTTTCCAGGTCGCGTGGTGCCGAGTTCTCAGCCATTTACCCAGTGGATTTGCCCGCTTGCGAGCCGCCCCGGGTGGAGCATCCCACGCGCAAGGGCGTTCGCTGATCGGCATCGAACACGGAGTATGACCCTTGACGGTTTCCTCGCTGAGTCGCAAACAAGTTGCGATCGCGGCTTTGGCGATCGCAGCCATCGCCGCGCATCTGCTGTTGCGATTCGGCGTAGCCGCCACTGCGGCTGTCTACGACATTCCCCTCTATGAATTTCCCCTGTTTGCGGCGCTGGCGCTGGGGGGCGGGCCGCTAGTGTGGGACCTGCTGGCGAAGCTGCTTAGGCGCGAGTTCGGCGCGGACGTGTTGGCCGGCATCTCGATTGTCACCTCGGTGATCCTGGGCGAGTACCTGGCCGGCACTCTGGTGGTGCTCATGCTGTCGGGGGGCGAGGCGCTGGAAGCGTACGCCGTGCGCAGCGCGTCGTCGGTGCTCGCAGCGCTCTCCAAACGCATGCCATCGACGGCGCACCGCAAGACCGATTCGCAGGTTGAAGACGTGCCTCTGCAAGACGTGCGCGTGGGCGATGTGCTATTGGTGTTTCCGCACGAAGTCTGTCCGATCGACGGCACCGTCCTCGACGGCCACGGGGTGATGGACGAATCGTATTTGACCGGCGAACCGTACATGATGTCGAAGACCCCCGGCGCAAGCGTGTTGTCCGGGGCCATCAACGGCGAATCGGCACTGACCATCCGCGCCGATAAGCTGGCCGTCGACTCGCGTTACGCCCAGATTATGCAAGTGATGCAAGCCTCGCAGCAGCAGCGGCCGCGGATCCGGCGGCTGGGCGATCAACTCGGCGCCGTGTACACGCCGGTTGCGCTGGCGCTGGGTGTGGCGGCCTGGCTGGTAAGCGGTGAAGCGATTCGATTCCTGGCGGTAATGGTGGTGGCCACGCCCTGCCCACTGTTGATTGCCATTCCGGTGACCATCATCGGCTCCATCTCGCTGGCGGCCCGGCGGGCGATCGTCATTCGCGATCCGGCCGTGCTGGAAAGAATCGCCGCCTGTCGCACGGTAATCTTCGACAAGACCGGCACGCTGACGTACGGAGAACCCCGGCTCACCGAGCAGCTTTGCGCCGAGGAATTCGCGGCGAGTGACGTGTTGTCGCTCGTTGCCAGCATCGAGAGGTACTCGAAGCATCCGCTGGCTGCTGCGATCCTGACCACCGCCCGCGACCAGCACGTGGCGCTCCGCGAGGCGACCGAGATCAGCGAAAAGCCCGGCCAAGGATTGCGGGGCAAGGTGGCTGGCACGACGATTCGCATCACCAGCCGAAAGCAGCTTGCGGCCGAACAGCCAGACGTGGCCCCCGTGCTGCCGGTACCAGCGGGCGGGCTCGAGTGTGTCGTCTTGCTGAACGAACGCTACGCGGCCACCTACCGGTTTCGCGACGCGCCACGGCGCGAGGGTGCGCCGTTCATCCACCATTTGCGTCCCCGCCACGGGGTCAACCGCGTGATGTTGCTCTCCGGCGATCGAGAATCGGAAGTCCGCTACCTGGCCGAGCTGGTCGGCGTCGGCGAGGTACACGCCGAGAAAAGCCCCGAAGAAAAGCTGGCGATCGTTCGAGCGGAAACGGCCCGCGCGAATACGCTGTTCGTGGGCGACGGCATCAACGACGCGCCGGCGTTGATGGCCGCCACGGTTGGCGTCGCCTTTGGCCAAAACAGCGACGTGACGACCGAGGCGGCCGGGGCCGTGATCATGGATACGTCGCTGGAAAAGGTCGACGAGCTGATGCACATCGGCCAGCGGATGCGGAGGATCGCCCTGCAAAGCGCGGTGGGCGGCATGGCGCTCAGCGTCGTGGCCATGTTCATCGCCGCCGCCGGCTACCTTCCGCCGGTGGCGGGAGCCATCACCCAAGAGGTGATCGACGTGATCGCCGTCCTCAACGCCATGCGAGTCGCGCTGCCGCCGCGCTCGTTAACGGATTATTGACCGGCATGTACAAAAGCAACAGGATGTCAGGCGGGAGCCAGTTCAGGTTCGACACGACAAATCGGTTCCCGCTTCGAAGTGGAGTTGTTCCTTGCCGAAGGTCTCCGTCAGCCTTTCCTCGGATAGGCCGAACTGCGCCAGCGAATAGTGATGCACGGAGCGCCGTGTGTGCGCATCGCGGTGGAGCCACGCGGTCATTTGACGGGCGGTTTGGTCGCGGAGCGGCTGCTCGAGGAACTCGTAGATGCGGCGGACCACAGCGAGCGGTTGGCGAATCAGCTCCTGGTAATGAACGTCGAACACCGACTCGGCATGTTGGTCCCGCACCGCCGACGCGCGGCGAACGAGGTTGGCGCAGGTTTCCGTATAAGCCGCTCCCAGGGCACTTGTCGATACATCGTCTGTGAAGTGGCTGTGTGTCACGGCAAACAGGCTGCAGCCCGAGGGGATCGCCTGCCGCAGATCGCGGTGCAAATAGATTACGCGGGCATCCGGGAATGTGCTCATCAGCACATCCAAAGCCAGCAGATGGGACGGCGATTTGAGCAGCCATCGACCGCCGCCTCGCCGCCATTGAAGCAGTTGCAGTAAGCGTCGATACAGCTCGTACCCCGGACACAGCTCACTGGCCGAAAGCGACCACAGCCACTGTCGATAACTGTCGAGATAAGCCCCCATCAGAAAGACGGGCGACACAAACGAGTGAGCCATCAACCAGGTGCATTCCTCGGGGCCGCTGGCGCGAAGCGGGTGAATCGCATGCAGCTCGGGCACCGCAAACCGCAACAAGCGAACGGTTCGCCGCGTCTTGCTGCGTCCCGCGAACCCGGGCAGTAGGGACTCCCACGCCATCAGCGGTCGAGAATTCGGATCGCCCGCCAGCAGGTTGTACAACAAAGTGGTTCCCGTTCTCGGCAGGCCGACAATAACGACGGGCCGGTTCACGGGCGCCTGCACGATGTGCGGATCCCGATCCCAGGCGCGCATGGCCAGTGCCCGGCTCCGCAGCAGGTTGACGAGATAGCGCCGCACGATCCAGCGGCCCAGGTCGTGCAGGCCCGCGTCGCTGTCGAAGGCTTGCACCAACTGCGCCAGCGCGGTGCCGGCGTGGCCGTCGTCCCAATTCTCGCCGTGCGGCAACGCCTCACGCACGAGCGCCTCGGGAGTCAACTCACATCGCCACCCCAGGCTGGAGGCTCGGCGAAACAGCCAGCGGGCACACTGTACTGCCCGTCGCGGCCTGGCCCGCTGAAGTGTGGTGATGGATGCGTCGACCACGATCGTTGCTCCGAAATGCGTCAACCGGGAGTTTAATCGCAACCGTTCGTCGTGGATATCACGAGCGATGGCGGATATCATGCATCCACGCGGCTCGCCGTTTCCTCGTGCCACTTCCACTCGAGGCGTTCATGAGAATCCTCTCGGTTCAACATGCCGTGCCCGCCGAAAAGCTGACAAACGAATACTGGCGACGGCGCGTGCTGGGATCGGCCCCGGAGGAGTTTACCGAGCAGCAGCGATCGGCGACCAGCGAGCAGATGTCGCGTTTCTTCGATCTTTGCGGCACGCGGGTGCGCTACAAGCAGGAACCGGGCTCCCGTGCTTTGGATTTCGTGCTGCAAGCGGCGCGTACGGCGATCGATTCGGCACAGGTGTCGCCGGAAGAGATCGACTTGCTAATCTACTGCGGGGTGGGTCGCGGGTTTCTGGAGCCGGCGACCGCCAATGTGGTGCAAGCGGAGCTCGGTTTGTCCCAGGCCACTTGCTTCGACATCCTGGATGCCTGCGCCGGCTGGCTGCGAGCGATGCAGGTTGCCCACTCGTTTCTTCGCGGCGGCGCCTATCGTTGCGCGCTGATCGTGAACTGCGAGTGCAGTCTGGAGAGCTTTCTGCATTACGACGTGGAGAATCGCGACGACTTCGAACGGCGACTGGCGGCGTTCACGATCGGCGAGGCGGCCACGGCCACCATCGTCCGGGCGGACGAGGAGCCGGACGATTTCTATTTTCTATTCAAGACCTACGGAGAGCATTACGCGCTGTGCATGATCCCGCTGCCCAACGCCACGGATTACCTGCCGTCCGAGGCGGAGAACCATCACGTGGCCAACAAATTCTATTCGCGGTCGCGCGAAATCATCACGGCGTCGGTCAAGAAGATCGTCGAGCACTTTCACGCCGACGAACACCTGCGCCGCTGGGATTACGACATCGCGTTTCCGCACGCGGCGAGCGAAGCGGCGTCGAAACTGGTATGTCGGCAGTTGGGCGTCCCGGCCGATCGCTATTTCGGCATCCATGCCGAGTACGGGAATACCGTTTCGGCCTCGGTGCCGCTGGCCATGAGCCTGGCAAAGCAAGGCGGCCGGCTGAATCGGGGCGACAAGGTGCTGGTGGTCATCGGCAGCGCCGGCATGTCGATCGGTTTCGCGACTTTCACGTTTTAGGACCAGTTGCACAACGGTCGGGGAGTGGCTCAATCTGCAAAGCCGTGGTTCTTGTCAGTAGTCCGTAGTCAGTTGTCAGTTGCATTTCGTTCCGCCGGCTGAAGATTGAAAACTGAAAACTCTGGTTGTGCCTGTCCGCTGTTTCCGCCTCCTTTTCCGCCCTTGCTATTTCGGAAAGACCGATAACTGTCGGCGTTCACACCGGTTTCTTGTCAGCCTCGATGACCATGACGCGGGCAGTGCGAATCGCGCCGTCACTCGTTCTCGAAAGCAATGTTGAGCACTTCGTCGTTCTCGGCCGTTGCCGGCACGCCGACGATCGTCTTCATGCGGTCCGGCTGCTGGCCGATGTGAATCGTGTACAGGCCGTCGCGGAACACTTTGGGGCGAAACCGCTTGCCTCGGATTCGCAGCGTGTAGACCAGGTCGCCGTAGGTCTCGTCGACGATCTGCACCACGGGATCGGTCATTCCCTCGACTTCAAGCGTCGGCAGCCAGGCCGCTGGTGCCCGGCCGTAGTTCGCCTGCTGGTCGATCGTGATCGGCCAACCGGGATATTGCTCGGCGTCGGCGGCGGTGACGTCGACGCCGCGGGGCCAGCACTCCAGGGTGATCTTGCGCGAGGCGGTATGAAAGCGGATCAGCCCATAGCCGGCGGCGCGCTCGCCCCACTCGCCGCCGTACTTGTTCTTGCGTGCTTCGTCGGGATTGGCGTAGGCGTGCATCGTGACCTTGTTGCCCAGCCCATCGTAGTACGAACCCAGGTGCTCAAGCCGACCCTCGATCGGCACAACGGCGTCCTGCTGGGGGTCCCACCAGCGGTTGTAGAGATTGACGATCGAAGGGACGCAGAACGAATAGCCTGCGTCGTCCCATTCGTTGATGCCGTGATGGATGACAGTTGCCAGGTGCTGATCGCCGCCGATCATCAGCGCGTATGAGCGGCGAATCTCGGCCAGCGCTCGATTGCGGCCGTCTTGCGGCCAGCCATTGCTGTCGAGGTCGGCCACAATGCGGTAGTCGAACTTCCCGTGGCGATGCGCGGCGTTGGCGAAAACGGTCTGAGAAAGAACCGCCTTCATCGAAACATCGCGCCAATCCTGTCCCCACTCGCGCAGGAACTGGAGTTGCCGCTTGCCCAACAACCGCGCCTCGGGCAGGTTAACGGTTGCCGGATCGAAGTCGGGGTCGGTCACGTGGTCGGACCGGGGACCCGAATGTCGCACGAATCCATGCGGCCCGGTCTTGAACTTGCGGTCCTCGATAATGGCAAAATCGACTCGCCCGACGCGCAGCGACGTGTAGTACACGCCGATGCCGCGATGGACGGGCGTGGGGTCGTACGGGTCGGGCAGATGCCAGGTCTGGGCGTCTTGCACGGAGTTGACGTAGTCGACCGACCAGTGATAGCCCCCGTCGTCGCCCGCTTCGCCGATCGCCTCCTTCACGCCGTTTTCGCCCCACAGGTTCGACTGGCCTACGTCGTGGTCGTCGGGAATGCAGATGGTGGGCCGGTCGCGGATGATGTCGCCGAACTGCTTGCCGAACAGCAGCCACGCCTGATAGTGCAGCTTGTGGTCGTACGACTGATCGCCCGAGAAGAACAACAGGTCCGGGTCTTGGGCCTTGATATTGCGGATGATGTCGGGCTTCAGCCGGCGATCGAACCGTGAGTTGCCGGTGAAGGCCGCCACCACGATCTCCTCCTTGTCGCCGGGGTCCTTGCGAATCGTGCCGTTGAAGGTGGCGGCGCCGCCGGCGGCGACCACGCGGTACGCGTAATCGCGCGAGGCATCCCAGTGGCCAACGCGGAAATGGGCGGTCCACTGCTTGATGTCTTCCTGCGGGAAGCCGTAGGGCTTCTCGCTGACTATCGCCTCGGCCACGTCGCGCCATATGTCGCCATCGCGAATCTGCAACCGGACGGCGCGGTCCACTCCCTCGCCCAGTGGGTACAACTGCGCGGTCAGCTTGAGCGTGCCGTTGTGCACCGTGTAGAGTGCAAACGCGATGCACTCCTCCTTAGGCACGTCGAGGTCGATCGGCCAGGTTGCTTCTTCGGCGGCACGAATTGCCGACTGCCCCATGCACGTTGCCATCAGGACAAACAATCCGGCCGCTACGCGGCGGGCGACTACCGTTAGGTCGATACACATCGTGCAGGCTCCGCGCAAGGTCGGAAGACTTGACCACAACCTGATTCCGCTCCGCATAATAGCACGCTCATTCGGCACGGGCCACGATTGCGGGTGACCATGAATTCCTATGCGCGAAGTTTATGTGCTCGGGATGAAACCTGAATGAGGTGCCTGCCAAACTGCGCCGATGCTTGTGACGGAAAGACGCGATTGTCATTCCAAAATCGGTCCAGCGATGCGAGTTCGGTGCTCGACACTCGTCTATTGCGATCTGGATTTGGGCGGACGTCCGCGGCGCGGAGGTTTCGGCCGCGGCGAGAGCGTTCTTGCAAAGGCTGCCAGATGGTATAGGCCGTCGCCATAGGTTGTGTAGGGTATGCTGGCGCGCAAAGGCTCGACCAAAGCTCGACCGCCAATTGCCACGGGAACACCCGCCTGCTCGGCCTTGCGATACAGTTCGCGATAGCCGGCGACGAATTCCTTTTCGTTCTCGAGATGACATACCGAAAGCCAAAGCAGCCGGGGCCGCAATTCGTCGATCGCCCTGGCAAAACTGGCAAACGGTGTGTCCGGACCGAGGTTGACGGCATCCCAGCCCGCGGCCAATAGCACCATTTGCGCCATCAGCGTCGGCAATACCGAAGTATCTTTGGGCGGCGCCCCGCCAACGGCCTTCGGTCGTTTGCCGCTGGTGCGGGGTTCGAGATCGGTCTTCAGTTCGTACAAGGCGGCGGCGCAAACCTGCGAAGCGCGATGCTCTTCCATCACGTCAATGCGCCCCTTTTCCCAATCTTGACCGATGTGCTGCATGGCGGGCCCGACGGCGTGATCGGCTAGGTCCTCAATCGACGCGCCGCGACGAAACGCTCCGCGAATCAGGGCCCGCGTCCGTAATCCGTCGCCCGCTCGCAAGGCCCGGTACAAATCGTCGGCGATATCGCCGGCGGCAACCGGGCGGGCGCGCTTTCGACCAGTGTTCCGCCCGGTCAGGTGTGACAGGTCGACGTGCGGCAAATCGCCGCGTCGGGCCAGCTCTAAAACGTCGGCCAATACCAGCTTGCGGTGACCGCCCGCGGTCTTGACGGCCGGCAGCACTCCGTCGTCGACCCAGCGTTTGACCGTGCTGACGCTCAGACCGAGCGCACGGGCAGCCTGGGTGGTGTTGACGTAGCGCGAGGGCGGCTCGGTTTTCACTGCGTTCACCTCACTTGCGGCGGTGCGGCAAGCGGCCCGACGTGTCCACTGCTTTTCCCTTCCCCGCGGGCCGGGAATCGTTTCCCGCCCACTCTTGGGGGTATTTCCCGGAGCGGTCTGACCAGACCCTGGAGATCATATTATCCAGGCGTTTTGAACGCAACTTTTCTACGGCGACATTTTTCTTGTTATTAATCGCGTATTTTTCCGGATTACCACTTGACGCCGAGAAACTCGGCTGTAAAGTAATGTGAACGATTTGAACGTTTTAATGATTCGGCCGGGCGGCCGGACAGACGGCGTTCGCAAGCTGGGAGGACGGATACATGAAGGGTCTCGAAATGGTGGCGTTGGTTCTGGTGGTGGTGGGAGCAGTCAACTGGGGGCTCGTCGGATTGGCCCAGTTCGATCTGGTCGCTGCGCTGTTCGGTGGCCAGTCGGCGGTGATCAGCCGCGTGGTCTACAGTCTCGTCGGTCTGGCCGGTGTAACGCTGGCCGCCTTGCAGTTTGTTCGTGTTCCGGCGACGCAACGCGCCTAGTTTCGCACAGCCGGGCGATTGCGATTCTCACCGGGACAGAGAGAGGCGTTTTTCAATTTCGACTCCGCGGAAACGTTCGCCAACCCTCATGCGGCAGGCGCGTTGCTTGCCCGGGCGAACCAACCTCACGGAGGGAGGACAGTGCAATGAAGATTCGATTGTTGGCAATTACGGCTCTGTTGACTGGTCTGGTTTGCCTCGCGGCTCCGGGCCGGCTGTCGGCGGATGACGCCTGCCAGAAGGACATCGTCGAAACGGCGGTCGAGGCAGGCAGTTTCAAGACCCTGGTAACGGCCGTCAAGGCGGCGGGCCTGGTGGAGACGCTCCAAGGCGAGGGGCCGTTCACAGTCTTCGCGCCGACGGATGAGGCGTTCGCCAAGCTTCCGAAGGGCACGCTGGAGGCCCTGTTAAAGGACAAGCAGGCATTGACCGCCGTGCTCACGTACCACGTGGTATCGGGCAAGGTGATGGCCGCCGACGTTGTGAAAGTCGACTCGGCCGAGTCCGTGCAGGGTGAGTCGATCCAGATCACCGTCAAGAACGGGAAGGTCAAAGTCAACAACGCCAACGTCGTGAAGACCGACATCGTCTGCAAGAACGGCGTGATCCACGTGATCGACGCCGTGATTCTGCCGCCGGCTGGCGGTCGCTAGTTTTTGAGTCGCGGGAGCGAGGGGGACGGCGGCACGGAACCGCCGTCTCCCCGCTCCGCGTTTTTTCGATCACTCGCCAGGAAGACAGCGCGAAGCTACCCCCGGCGTTCTGTCGCAAACGTGTGCCGCTGGCCGTGGCCGAACAACAAGGCAGTCGGCCCCGGCAAATGGAAAAGGATTCATCATGCTCGTATTGACCCGCCGCGTGGGCCAGGGAATCGTCATCGACGGCCAAGTGCAGCTCAAAGTCGTGTCCGTGCAGAACCAACGTGTGAAGGTAAGCATTTCGGCGCCGGAGCACGTGACGATTCATCGCAAAGAAATACATCAACGCATTCAAGAGCGGGGTGACGGCCCAGGGCGCAAACCGCGACAGGCGTGCGACACGTAGCTGCTGCCTATTATCCTGCTCTCATGGCCATCCCATCATCAAAGGATCGGTGCTAACCATTCGGCCATTGCCGAGCGATTCCCCCAGATTACTGAACGAAAGGACGAAAAATGAATCTCGACACGATTTACATGCGAAGTATCGGTCTGGCCGCGCTACTACTGGCGGGAAACGCGACGCGACTGCCAGCCCACGGCGCCGATCGCGGATCGGACCGCGATGCCGCCGTCAAGCTCATCGTGGAGACGTTGGCGACTGACGGGACACCCGAGAAGTCAGCGGAGCAGGTCGCCTGCTATCAGGCCGCGAGCAACCAGCTTCGGGAGCTTTGTCCCACGAACGTCGTAGTCGGGCAAATCGTGAACAACGCCGTGTCGAAGGCGGCCGCCGCAGCCGACGATCGCGAGGCGGCCAAACTGCTCCGGGAAGGGCTTCGGCAGGCCAAGACAACGCTCGAATTCCAGCCGTTCACCGAAGCGCCCTTGCCCGACGGATTCCCGGAGCCGACTCCCGTGGGCGAGATTCAGGTCAAACGCTACCCGGAGCACAGGCTGGCGCGAACGCAAATGGCCGATCCAAAGGCGGAAGCCACGGCTTTCTGGACGCTGTTTCTGCACATTCAGGCGCGAGACATCGCCATGACGGCCCCCGTGGAAATGACTTACGCCGAAGGCGGCGAGGGCGCTCCCCGGCGGCAGTCGATGTCGTTCCTGTATCGCAGCACCGAGCAGGGCAAAACGGAGAAAGGCGAGACTGTCGAGGTGATCGACGTGCCGCCCCTGCTGACCGTCAGCATCGGCTTGCGCGGCAACGCGACCGGAGCGCGACTGACCGAGGCGCAATCTCATCTCCAAGACTGGTTGACGGACCATGCCGACGAGTACGAAGCGGCCGGCCCGCTGCGCGTGATGGGATACAACAGTCCATTCGTGCCCGTCGATCGCCGCTTTACCGAGGTGGAGATCCCAGTTCGATTTCGGGTACCCGCGCCGTGATCGGGTAACCACGTAGCTCACCGTCTGGCAGGCACTGTTCGCTACACCCGCCTTCCGCTCGCGACTTTCCGCTTTACGCTTTCGCTAGATGTGCAGCTCCACCACGTCTTTGTCGTGTACCACATAGTCCCCCTTCACCGTGGTGCCGGGGTGTACCTGGCTGCCCCACACGCGGGCGTGCTTCAAGTCGCGGGCGAAATCCCGATGTACCTGCTCGGCCACGTCCAGCAGCGTGCTGCCGCGGCGAACGGTGAACGGCTGGCTGTAGTCGGGCTCCTTGTGGCTGGGCTGCTTGGTGTAGACCCGCACCACGTCGAGCGATTGATAGATTTTGGAGCGCAAGTCTTCCAGGCCCGTGCCATGCAGCGCCGAAATCACAAGCTCGTCGCAATCGAGCGGGCACATCTCGTGCAGTAGGTCCAGCCGCGCTCGGGCATCAGGCGCGTCGATCTTGTTGGGCACCAGCAGCGTCTGCGTGTGCGATACGCCCAGGTCTTCCTCGTCCAGGTACGACGAGCGCCCCAGCCGCGTCTTGGTTTGCGCCAGCCGATCGAGCACCTCCTGAAACTGGTCGATCCCTTCGTCGCAACCGAGGTCGGCCAACAGCAGCACCAGGTCGGCGCCGCGGATCAGCCCCTGCGTCGTGGTATCGAGTACGCCGGCCGTGATGGGGGGCGTATCGACAAGCTGCACCATCACGTCTTCAAAGGGCATCATGCCCGGCAGCGGCTCGTGCGTGGCGAAGGGATACTCGGCCACCACGGGCGAAGCGCGGGTCAGGCTCGCCAGAAGCTGGCTCTTGCCGGCATTCGGCCCGCCGATGATGACGGCCCGCCCCGCCCCCTGCCGCGGCAGTCGAAAGCCGGGCCCGCGCTTTCCGGCGGTCTTGGCCTGCCCCTCGACTTCCTTCTTGACCTTGCTGATCCGCTGCTTCAGATCGGCCTGCAGCTTGTCGGTGCCCTTGTGCTTGGGCATCTCGCGGAGCATCACCTGCAGGCAGCGCAGCTCCTCGTCGGGCGTACCGGCCCGGCGATACTCCTCTTCGGCCTTCTTGTACTGCGGAGTGAGATTGGCAGGCATGGGAGCGACGTGTGTGCGTGAATTGACGACTGACCGCTACCGGCGCGCAACGGATTAGTGCGGACCGGCGCGACCGCCGAATGACCAATTTCCAAATCCCAATGACCAATGCGATTGACGTACGGGTGCCTGCTTGCAGTTTATCGCTTCGCAAAAGTGTCGGCCAGCGCCGTAGCGGTGACCACTCAAGACTTGAACGTTGAGTAAACTTTTCCCGACGTTGCCTCGCGGATGAAACCACGCTGACGGCCGAACAACCAACGGCTACAATGGCAGCAAGCGGGCATGAAAGAGGCGGCCATTCGCGGGCAAATCTACTTTTGTCGAGTCGCGGGCCGCAACCTCGGGAGTCATGTTCGACGCATGAAAGATGCGATCAAGACTGGGTTGCTCACCGGATCGCTTTTCGGCGGAGCGTGGGTTCTCATCATTTCACCTATACTGGCTTTACTGGCCATATTCACGCATCCCCTGATTCCCGTCGCACTGGCTGTTCTCACATTCACCATGGCTGGAGTACCCTTTGGGATGGCCATGGCCGCCTTTGGTGCTTACCAAGCCGGCCGATTCCGCGCCATGGATCTGGTGCCGCGTCAAGAGACTTTGATTCATCAAGGTGGGGCCAACCATTTCGTGGGTATCGAAGGCGTTGGTGGCTGGCTCTACCTGACGGACCACGCGCTTCGGTTCACGTCGCACGAAATCAACATCCAGCGACACGAACTGGTGATCCCTCTCTGCGACATAGCCGATGCGGTGCCCTCCCAAACGTTGGGGTTATTGCCCAATGGCCTGCTGGTACGCACGAACGACGGACGATCAGAGCGCTTCGTCGTGGGGGGACGAAAGAAGTGGAGCCGCACGATCCTGAAGGCGAAGATGGCCTTCGTTGCCGCTCCTAGCGCAACGGTGAACGAGTTATCTGGCTAACCAGCAACGGCCCGCGCGGCGAAATGACGCGCATTCGATTCCGCAACACAAATCACCGCCGCAAGACATTTTTGCCTAGCGATCTGTGGCGCTGGATTTAGCGGGCGTTCAGTGACCGCCAGCCCGTGTCGTCCCAGCGGTCGGCATCGGGCGTCGATGATGGTGCGACCATGTCGATTGCCCGCGTGTCGATTTTCTGCGATGAAGCGTCAACTGTGATCGATGCCACGTCGGCCGCCGGCCAGCTCACCGGTACGAAGCCGGTGGCGAGACGCATGGGCTGGTAGGCGGTTTTGTGCCGAGATTCCGAATTCGGCTGAGGCCCCGAGTCGCGCCGGGTCGGGATCGGCGGCGTTTCGGGATCGGGCACTAGGCGGATGCGCAGGCGGTCGTATCCGTTCGCATTCGCGTTCGAGCTGTTCGCGTCGGCCGCCGCGTCCGTTTCCGGTGCACTAGCGCGAATCGAAGCGCCGAACTTGCCGTCGCGCACAGACTCGGCATCTTCCGATTCCTGCGGCGCCCCGCCGCGACTCATCGCTTGCGGCGTTACGCGCAACACATTCGAGTTCAGGTTCGGCGGAAAATCGGCCGGCTCGGAACCATACCCCGAATCCGGCTGCGTCCCCAAGGGTGCCGACGAACCGGGTACGTAATTCGAGGGCGGATTGTAGTACGGCTCCGAAGCGGGATTCGTGGTCGCGGGCATCGACGTCGGGCAGGCCCCACAGTCGATCGGCTGCATTGTCGGGCAAGCGCTCGCGCCCACCACCGCCACCGACGACACCACGGGACTGTACGTTGTGTACGGAACGCGGCGAACTTGCCACGTGTTCGACGTGCAGGGGGCCATATACGTCACCGGTACTCCCGTCGCCGGGTCGATGGTCGACACGGGGCGATAGTACGTGACCGGCACTTTCAACAGTCGCGTGCGGTACCCGGTGCTAGGCATGTACTGCATAACCGGTTGCTGGTACACCGGCACGGCGCAGGGATCGCCAAACTCAGCGCCCCCGCCGCCATAGACCTGCATCGCTTGCGGATTCGAGTAGACCGTGCGACCGGCCACGACCGGCGCGGTTTGCGGATAGGCAATCACGGGCCGATAGGCGGTCACAGGCGGATAGGCCGCCGTGTAGGGATACCCAACGGTAGTCGGCCGGCCAAACGGGCGAAGCGGCGACCAGTTCCCGATCGAATTCCGCAGCCGATATAGCCACGGGAACACGGGTCGGGCCACCGGATAGGAGTACGGCACCTGTCCACCGACTGCCGGCAGAGCCTGGCCACCACCGTAATACATAGTCCGTCCGCCTGCGGCCGGCAGCGTTTGCGAATTGCCGTAATAAACAGTCTGTCCACCCGTCGCCGGCAGCGTCTGTGCATTGCCGTAGTAGACAGTTTGACCACCCGTTGGCGGCAGCGTCTGTGCATTGCCGTAATACACAGTCTGCCCACCCGTCGCCGGCAGCGTCTGTGGATTGCCGTAGTAGGCAGTCTGTCCGCTAACCGCCGGCAGCGTTTGTGGATTGCCGTAATACACAGTCTGCCCACCCATCGCCGGCAGCGTCGGTGCATTGCCGTAGTAGACAGTCTGTCCGCTAACCGCCGGCAGCGTTTGCGGATTGCCGTAGTACGATGTTTGGCCGGGAAGCACCGTTGTCCCCTGCGGCACGACCGTCGCCGGCGGGTAAAACGACGTTTGCCCACCGACTGTCGGCGCGGCTTGCGGAGCCATGTAATATCGCGGGCCGGAGGGGAACGGGGGCGTCGCCGGCGGGTAAATCGTGACTGGTCCGTTGCCGTAATACGCAGTCTGCACGCCGAAGGGCGCGACTGCGTTGGGGTTGGAATATACGGTGCGCGGCCCAAACAGCCAGTTGCTTATCGGGCCGGCCTTGCTCTGCGAGGTCGTTGCGCAGGCCAGCGCAACCGACAGGCACGTCACGGCAAAACGGCGAATCAGCGTATGGTGCATGTTCTGGCTCCCCGAATAGGGAGATGGAGTTCCTGGACGGGATTGTGGAGACATTCATAGAAGCGTAGGTCACAATTCTTGAGTCGGACAGGCGCAAAAGGCCCAAAATGGCCGGACAAAGTGCACAGCCGGCCGGTCGTGACAGGCGTGCCGCTGCGGCAATTTGCGGTGTGTTTAGCGGCAGCGTCGCGATGGAGAACGGCGCAATGGGAAAGGCCAAAAACGGAAAGCGGAGTGCAGAAAGCGGAGAGCGGAATGCGTGCCGACTCGTACCGTTACGTCGCGACAGAGCCGTCGGAAGTGTTACGGCGCTGCTCGAACACGTCGTACAGCGCGAACAGCACTTCACGCATGTTGCCCGCGTGCCGGGTCAGACACTCGGCTACGTCGCGCTCGGAGATGACGCGATTCGCCTCGGGCGGCAACGCGGCGACGACGCGGCAGGCCATCTCCAGCGGCACATCAGTGCTGTACAGCTCCGGCAGGCCAAGATCGCGATGCGCGGTGACCAGCAAGCCGCTCATCCGCCCGCGGTACGTGTGCTTCAGCCGGGCCCGTGTCCAGGGGCGAAGCTGCTCGAAGCCGTCGACGACCAACTGCTTGCAGTTGTCCCCGTCGCGCCACGAGTCGGGTGAAAAAGAGAGGCGGCGCTGGCCGCCGGCGAGCCGCACGTGAATCACATTTCGCCGTGCCGCCAACAGCGGAAGCAGGGTAAGCAGCAGCGTCGTCTTGCCGCTTCCGTGGGGGCCGACAATCTGCCCCTGCCAATTCTGCCGCTCCAGTCGATCGACAAGTGCAGCAGCGCTCTGGCCGGGCGGAAACAGGTAGTCGATGGCACCGGGACGAGTCCAGCGCGTGGCGAAGGGATTAGCGTCGGCCGGTAGCATGGCACACGATGACGATTCCAAGGCCCTATTCCTCCTGCTCGACCTGCTCAAGGACAACGGCCGGCACGTCGCCAAGCTGGAACGGGTGCTGCACGACCACGTCTTTGCCTCGCCGCAGGAATACCCGCACCCGCACGCACCAGCGAATTTTGACAACGACGCCTAAGTAACTCAGCGGGCTGTTGGGCAGCCGCGTCTCCAAGCGGCGCAGTGCGCGCAGGTCGCCGCCGTTTACTTCGCCCACCGTGTGCCGCTCGAAGTAGTGCACGCCCAGGTCTTCGTCCCCCTTGCCCTCGGTGTGCCACAGGACCGAGGCCTCGATGGCCTGGATTTCGTCGCGGGCCACGCCATCGATCTGGTACTCGCAGGTGAGCGTGTCGCCGGGGTGGTACACGCGTTTGCCGTCGCGCAGAGCGACGCTGATCAGGGGCTCCATCCGGCGCTCCCATTGCCGCTGGCGCGCGGGTACACAATGACCGGAAACGATCGCCGATACGGGGGCAGACCCTTGGCCGCGCCCGCCACTACCAGCTTCCATTGTACGGCGTTGCAGTTGGAACGGAATGAATGCATGGCCTGTTCGGGCACCTGGAATTCGCAGTCCGACTCAAAGGGCACCCCCGGCAGAATCTCGAAACCCTGCTGCGAAAAGAGCGGTTGCTCGTACACGCACCGCGACTCGGTGCGGACGTCGGTCCCCTGGTGGTAGGTCGCCTCCTCTTCGCATACCAATAGCAGGTCGATCTTCTCGACCGATATCCGCCCGGCCTGCGAAAGGAATACGCTGTACCGCCCGCCGGGAAGCAGCGGGTGATCGGAAATCTCGACGCTGGTGGGCCCGACCCGCGCCAACATCACAAGCTGCCGAACAAAGAAAACGATCGATCCCACCCCCACGGCCAGGTACGGCACCAGAAACGAGGTGAGGAACCAGTCGGGTCGGCCCGCAGTGAAGCTGTCGAATGCCAAAACCAGCAGCACCGAAGCCACGCCGTTCCACACCAGGCAGAACGCCAGCACGGGAAACAGCTTCCAGGCCGGAGAGTAGGCAATGGGCAGGCGATACGCCAGTGTGATGCCGGGGCTGTTGGTCAGATCAGCGTCGTGGGGGATCGTGAGGAATTCCTGCGGCTCGGGAATCGCCTTGCGGATCAGCTCGAGGTTCGTCGCCCGCCGCACCATCTCCGAGCGCCGTTCGACCGAGGCTCCCAGTTGCAGCAGCGTGTAGACCACGCCTACTCCGCCCATGAGCAACAGCGAAGCAAACACCAGAATCAAAAGCCACAAGCCCCAGCCTGACAGCCGGGCACCATCGTGCCCGGCGTGCAGAATCTGCACGGTGACTAGGGCGGCCAGCGCCACCAAGCCGATAAGAAACAGCGCCGCGGCGAACAGTGCCTCCCCCACGCTGCCCAGCAGCTTGGAGCCGGTGCGGCGCTCGCCCCGCTTTTTTTGCCAGAGCCGAAACTGCCGTGGCACGGAACACCCCGCTGCGATTCGATCGGCGTCGCCACTGCCAGGCGGTGTCACCGCAAGCAGCCGGTGATTACAATGCACGCGCTAGAGCCGGTCCATCATAGTACGCCACCGCCTCGCGTCGAGAAAGGCACTCACGATGAATCCTGGCAGGTATTGCTTCAGGGTCGCCATGCCAAGCACGGTGCGGTGCTTCGCGCCGCGACGCCCATGGCGAGGGTCGCGTGATACGGCCAATCGCAGCGTTTGCCATGCTGCCACGATGCTCGCATCGGTCGCGATCTGCCTGGCGATCGTGCCCAACTTCGCCCGGGCGGGCGACTGGCCGCAGATTCTCGGGCCCGACCGCAACGGTGTGGCGCAAAGTGAAAGGCTGGCCGAGAGCTGGCCCAAGGACGGGCCGAAGGTGCTGTGGACCGCCCGCAGCGGCAGCGGATTCGCCGGTCCGGCCGTCGTGGCTGGTCGTGTCGTGCTGTTTCATCGGGCGGGGGATGCCGACCGCATCGAGGCGCTCAATGTAGAAACCGGCGATTCGATGTGGAAGGCCAACTACGTGGCTCAGTACCGGGGCGGTGTCAATCCCGACAGCGGGCCGCGCTGTGTGCCCCTCATCCACGAGGGCAGCGTGTACGCGTTTGGCGCCGCGGGCGAATTGCATTGCGTCTCGCTCGAAGACGGCAGTCGCCGCTGGACGCGCAAGCTCTACGACGATTACGAAGGCGACGAAGGTTACTTTGGCGCGGGGAGCACGCCCATTGTGGCCGACGGCAAACTGCTGGTGAACGTCGGCGGGCGCGACAAGGCGGGGCTGGTCGCACTGGCACTCGACTCGGGCGAGACGGTGTGGAAGAAAACCGACGAAGCGGCGAGTTACTCGTCGCCCACGATGGCGACCATCGACGACCGGCAGTGCGTGGTGTTCGTCACGCGGTTGAACGTCGTGGCGGTCGATCCGGCCAGCGGCGAAGAAGTGCTCCGCTTTCCCTTCGGACGCAGCGGGCCGACGGTCAACGCCGCCACTCCGCTGGTGTGCGGCGATTCGCTCTTCGTCACGGCCAGCTACGGCATCGGAGCGCAGTTGGTGAAGTTGAGAAGCGGGGAGCCCGACATCGTCTGGTCGAGCGACGACGTTCTTTCGAGCCAGTACTCGACCGCCGTGTATCGCGACGGTTACCTGTACGGCATCGACGGCCGCGAGGACGTCGGTGTTGCCCGATTGCGATGTGTCGAGGCCAAAACAGGCAAGGCCGCCTGGACGGCGGAGGGATTCGGCGTGGCCCACGTTATCCTGGCCGGCGACAAACTGCTGCTGCTCAAAGTGTCGGGCACGCTCGTGCTGGCCGAGGCATCGCCCAAAAAGTTTGCACCGCTGGCCGAGGCAAAGGTGGCCGACGGCATCACGCGGGCACTCCCGGCCCTGAGCAACGGCCGACTCTATGTGCGAAGCAACGAAGGGGAAACAGGAACGCTCTATTGCCTGCAAGTGGGCGAAGGGGCGGAGTAGATATTAAAGCTTATCCAAAATCAGTCTCAGAGAAGGGGACAGACACATTTTGCTCCGCGGACTGCGCAAAATGAGCCAGTCCCCGACGGTTTTTGGATAAGCTCTTCGTCGGAGGACGTCCGTTGTCAGTTGTCCGTCGTCAGTTGCATCGGATCACAAACAAACAGCCACGTGTTCTCCGAAGCTGACAGCCGATAGCTGAGAGCTGACAGCTTTGAGGCAACTGACCACGGACAACTGACACAGAACTCACTTGGCCGCGTTGCGGCTGCGGCGATAGAATCCGACGCTTTCCAGCGCGCGATAGACTTCTTCCAGTGTTTTCTCGCCGAAATTCGAGATGCTCAACAGATCGTCGCGCTTGGTGTTGAGCAGGTCCTGCACGGTGAAGATGCCGCGCTCTTCGAGGCAGTTGGTCGTGCGGACCGACAGGCCGATCTCGGCCGTGCTCATCTCGAGGCGTTGTTCGAGACTCTTGGCTTCTTCATCCACCACACAGAGCGGGATACGGGTCCGGCTCATGGTATCGCTCCTCTCCCTGGATCGCTTCCGCCGCGTGGCCGTGCATGGCCAAACGCGCGTCGGCAAGTAGCGGGCCGAGTATAGCACACACCATGCATCCGTCCCTATCGCGCACTAGCGCCTACATCCATTCTTTGCGCAGTTCTTCACGCGGCGCGTGCTGTCTTGCTGTCATAGCATGCTGGGCTGGCGCACATGCCGCGCGGCGCGTATAATGATCCTTTCGCCTCTCCAAGGACTCGCGCTTTCCATGCCGCCAACCGCCAGCACGGACGACATTCTCGGCCCGCTCACTCCCGCGCAGCGCGAAGCGGTGCAGCACGTCGATGGTCCGCTTTTGATTCTCGCCGGACCGGGGAGCGGAAAGACGCGCGTCATTACGCACCGCGTGGCGCACTTGCTTTCGCGGCCCGTCGCCGCGCGGCACATCCTCGCGCTCACCTTCACCAACAAGGCGGCCGACGAAATGCGGCTCCGCCTCGACCGGCTAGCCCCACATCAGCCGGTGTGGGTGGGCACGTTCCACCGCTTCTGCTCGCGCATGTTGCGGATGCACGCGCCGCTGGTGGGGCTGAGCGAAAATTTTTCCATTTACGACACCGAGAACAGCCGCAAGGTCATCGCCCAGACGATGGAAGAGGCCGGCGTCGCCGATTCGCACTTCACCCCCGACCAGATCGCCCGCTCGATAAGCTGGGCCAAGAACCACTTGATCGACCACAACACGTACACGGCCGCGCCAGGCAGCCCGGTCGGTGCGGCCGTGGCGCGGGTTTTTCCGCTGTACCAGAAGCGGCTGTTGGCTTCGAGCGCCGTCGATTTCGACGATCTGCTCGTGCACACGGCCGTGCTGCTGCGCGAGAACCCCGAGCTGCGGGCCCGCATGGACGAGCGCTATCGCTACATCATGGTCGACGAATACCAGGACACGAACCTGGCCCAGTACTTGATCGTGCGGTCGATGTCGGTCGACTGGCCCAACTTGGCGGTCACGGGCGACCCCGACCAGTCGATTTACGGCTGGCGGGGCGCGAACCTCAAAAACATTCTCGACTTCGAGCACGACTTTCCCAAGGTGAAGGTCGTGCGGCTGGAGCAGAACTACCGCAGTACCGGCAACATCCTGCTCGTGGCCGACAGCCTCATCGCCCACAACAAGCGCCGCAAGCAGAAGCGGCTGCTTACCGACAAGGCAGAGGGCCCGCCGGTGCGGCTCGTGGCGTATCCCAGCCACCGGGACGAGGCCGAGCACATCGCCTCGCAAATTGCCGACGAGGTGACCGCTAAGTGCCGCCGTCCGCGCGACTTCGCGATTTTTTATCGCGTGAACGCCCTCTCGCGATCGCTCGAAGACGCGCTGCGGGCCCAAGGGCTTCCCTATCAGATCGTGCGCGGCGTCGAGTTTTACCAGCGGCAGGAAATCAAGGACGTGCTGGCCTACCTGCAATTGCTCAATAACCCCCGCGACGACGTGGCATTGCGGCGGATCATCAACGTGCCGCGGCGCAACATCGGCAAGACGACGCTCCAGCGGCTCAACGCCCACGCCCGACGACACGAGCTGACATTGCTCGATGCGGCCCGCGAGAGCGGGCTCATCGAGACGATTCCCAAACGGGCCGCCGTGTCGGTGGCCGCGTTCGTGGCGCTGTACGATCGGCTGCGACTGGTGGTGCACGAATCGGTCGAAACGATCCTGGGCCACGTGCTGCACGAAACCGGCTATCGCAAGTGGCTGGCCCAAAGCGATTCGGAAGCAGACAATGATCGCCTGGCCAACGTCGAGGAATTGATTGCGGCGGCCCGCGAGTTCGACCAGAAGAACCCCGCGCCCGGCGCCCTCGAAGCGTTTCTGGAACAGACCTGCCTGGTGAACGACGCCGACGATTGGGACTCGGAGATCGACCGCGTGACCATGATGACGATGCACGCGGCCAAGGGGTTGGAGTTCCCGGTGGTGTACATCGTCGCGCTGGAGGAGGGCATTCTCCCCCACTCTCGCAGCCGCGACAGCAGCGACAAGCTGGAGGAAGAGCGGCGGCTGTTGTTCGTCGGCATCACGCGGGCCGAGGAGCAGCTTCAGCTCAGCTTCGCCAAGTACCGGCCGTATCGCGGCGCGCTGTGCCCCACGATCCCCAGCGAGTTTTTGCCCGAATTGCCTCGCGACCGCATGGAGTGGCACGAGCCGTCGTCGAGCGTGGCGGTGGAAGTGCGGGGCACGGGCGAGGGAGTCGACGAGTTGCCGCCCGACGCGGCCGACTACATTGAGTCGGACGACGGCGACTCGCCCCAGCGGCGCGAGGGCGTGCGCACGCGCGATGTGGGGCGATATGGCAATGCTGCGCAATCGGCGAGTGCGGCGGGACGGAGAACTGCTGGTGCGTCGTCGGCCGTGGTGACTGCCGCACAGCTTCAATCGGGCGACCCCGTGGCAACAAAAAAAGTGTCGCCCGAGGTTTTTCATCACGCCATGGTCGTGGTTCACCCCGAGTACGGCGCGGGCCGCATCGTAGCGCTCAGCGGCGAAGGGGAGCGTCGCACGGCGACGGTCGAGTTCTTCGGCAGCCGCGGACAAAAAAAGTTCCGACTGGCGTTCAGCCCCCTGCGCCCCGTCCGCTCGCCCGGCTAATGCATGCCAGCCGACTATCCGAAAATTGCGCAGTTCAAATCGGTCGCGGCGTTTCGGGCGCGGCTGGAGGAGCTGGGCGTTTCGCTGCCGGTTGACGATGCAGTGCTCAGCGCGGCCAAGGGTTCACCGCTGGCGGCGCCTTTGGCAATTGGTCCGCTCACGGCGGGAAATCGCTGGTGCATTCATCCCATGGAGGGTTGGGACGCCGAGCGCGACGGCTCCCCTTCGCCGCACACGCTTCGCCGATGGCGGCGGTTCGGCACCAGTGGGGCCAAGCTGATTTGGGGAGGTGAAGCGGCCGCCGTGCAGGAAGACGGCCGGGCCAATCCCAATCAGACGCTGGCGACGCCGGCCAACTTCGATGGCCTCGTCGCGCTACTAAGCGAGTGCCGCGCCGCGCATCGCGAGCGGTTCGGCTCCGACGACGATCTGGTGGTGGGTTTGCAGCTCACCCACTCGGGCCGCTTCTCGCGACCGAACTCGGAGCGGCTCGAACCGCGCATTGCGTATCACGATCCACTGCTCGACGCGCGGTTCGGCATCGACCCCGACGACAATTCGATTGTGTGGACCGACGACGAGCTGGAGCGATTGATCGACCGATTCGTCGAAGCCGCCGGTCTGGCAGAAAAGGCGGGCTACCAGTTCGTCGATGTGAAAGCCTGCCACGGGTACCTCTTGCACGAGCTGTTGGGTGCCCGCGATCGGCCGGGCCGATTCGGTGGCGATTCATGCGGTCGCTCGCTTGTGCTGCGAACGATTGTCGGCCGCATACGCGATTCTTACCCGAATCTCGTCGTCGGCGTGCGCTTGAGCGTGTTCGACACGGTCCCCTATCAGAGCGGCCGCGAAGTGGGGCGGCCGATGCCGTTCGAACATCTGCTGCCGTACCGCGGCGGATTCGGCGTCTGTCCCGAGAATCCAATTCAGCCCGATATGACCGAACCGATCGAACTGCTGAAGCTTCTGCGCGATTCTCGCGTGGCGGCCGTGAACATCTCGTGCGGCTGCCCGTACTACAGCCCGCACATCCAGCGGCCGGCGTTTTATCCGCCCAGCGATGGATACCTGCCTCCCGAAGATCCGCTGGTGGGAGTCGCGCGGCAAATCGAAATGGCCCGCCAGTGCAAGCAGGCGGTGCCGGAGCTGGTGATGGTCGGCAGCGGCTACTCGTACTTGCAGGAGTATCTGCCTCACGTGGCGCAAGCGGCAGTCCGCGCCGGCTGGATCGACTCCGTCGGCCTGGGCCGGATGGTGCTGGCCTACCCCGAAATGCCCGCCGACGTCCTCTCCGGCGCCCCGCTGAAGCGCAAAACGCTCTGCCGCACATTCAGCGACTGCACGACAGGCCCGCGCAACGGAATGCTCAGCGGCTGCTTCCCGCTCGACGAGTACTACAAACAACTGCCGGAAGCGGAACGGTTAAAATCGATCAAGGCGCAACTCTAGCACGGCCTGAGGAAGCCGAGTCTGATGTAGAAGAACGTACCGCGACGGTGGCAGATCCGGTTGTCGATGCCGGCTGCCGCAGAATCTTCAGAACAAGCGATTCACTGGCGTCGTCATATCATTCGCTGTCGGTGGAATCGTCGATTTCGATATCGCACTCTGGCAATGCGGCAACAAGTTTCTCGCGAGTCATGCCCTCGGCAAGCGGACCCTGGACGCGAATCCTGCCCAGCTTGCGACATGCTGCCAAGTGCATGATTGCCAACTTACTCAAAAGTTTCCCGTCAACACTTAGCTCATACAGTTGCTCAAACCGCGCGAGGGCTGACAGCCCTTCCGTTGTTATCCTCGTGCCATTGATCCACAATGCGCAGATTCGCCCAGGCCTAATTGCCCCCAGCCCCATATCAGTAATTCCAGTGTGCTGTAAATCCAGGAGCTCGAGGGTCGGAATATCAATGAGGCCGACTGTGTCGTCCTTTACCGGGCATCCGTACAAATGAACGAATCGCAGATTTGGCATGTCCAGATCGCGCAGGCCACTACCCGTGATATTCGTTTCGTTGAGCTCAAACAATACAAAGTTCGACAAACCAGCGAGGTACTTCAAATCAGCATCGCGCAAGGGAAGGCTATTACAGTACAAGCTGTCGGGTCCGACGTTCTCGATCGTTTCCAGTGCGCCGGGCTTACGCGGTGAGACGACGTTCACGATCCGCAAGTAGGTCAACTTGCTTGACGCGAAGTCCAAGTCTTGGAAGTCTACAGTATCATGCTGACCGAACAGAACACGCCGTCCTCCCACTTCGCGCTCGGCCTTCGTCCACTCGGACGAGTGTTCGTCCACCCATTCGCTTGCGCTCAGCAGTAGCGGGCTCAGGGTTTCCATTGCCGCATCCGATAACTCTCGATCTGGCGCATAGAGAAGCGCCAGCATTTCTGCGCGAGCGACGAGCGCCGCGCGGTGGTCGGTGCCAAGGACCATTTTCGAACAAACGTCAAGAAAAGGTCGCAGCTCGCGGCGATTGCGTTCTCGAAGCGCCCGACCAAGCAATGGCAGCACTTGCGGTCGATTTTCAAACTCAGATTGCTGGACATTCTCGATCCCACTTTCCAACACCTCTCGTACGAACTCTTCGTTCGTGATCGTCTCGTCGGACTCAGGATCGGTGCCAGCGGCCGCGCTCGTAATCAGGCCAACTAGCGCCGTGCCGCAAATGACCAGGCGCAACGCGCGAAACGGTGCAGCGAGCGCCAGCCGCGAGGTGCCACCGCCGGTACGGGTGGTCTGGCACCGTTCAACAACCGTCGACATGGCACATCCTCCTCGTTTGCCGCGGTGGAGCTATCGCACCATGGATTATAGTGCCACATCCCGCCGTGCCAAAGAAAAAAGCTGACGGGCGATTCGTCGGCCAAGAAGCGGCCGCGTTGGCAATCTACGGCGCCAGCAGCAGTCGGCTCGGCGTTTCCAGGTAGCCGATTACGTCGTTGAGGAACCGCGCGGCCGTGGCGCCGTCGACCAGGCGGTGGTCGTAGGAGAGGCTGAGCGGCATCATCAGGCGCGGCAAAATGTGGTCTTTCACCACCACCGGCATTTTGCGCGAGCGGCCCACCAGCAGGATCGCCACCTCGGGCGTGTTGACGATGGGCGTCGAATACGTGCCGCCGATCGCGCCCAGGTTGCTGATCGTGAACGTGCTGCCGCGGAGCTCTTCGAGCGAAAAACTGCCGCCGCGGGCCTTCTCGGCCATTTCGGCGATTCCTCGGGCGATGTCGGGAATCGAAAGCCGGTCGGCGGCGCGGAGCGAAGGGACGACGAGCCCGCGCTCGGTGTCGACGGCGATGCCGACGTTCACGTACTGCTTGTAGACGATTTTGTCGTGCTCGGGGTCGAGCGCGGCGTTGATGACCGCGTTGCTTTTAAGCGCCATGGCGACCGCTTTGACGACGAACGGCATCGACGTGAGCTTGATGCCCTTCTCGGCGTAGTCGGCCTTGCTGGAGAGGCGGAGCTTTTCGAGCTCGGTCACGTCGGCGTCGTCGAAGTTGGTAACGCGGGGCACGGTCGACCAAGACTGGTGCATCTTGGCGGCGATCGTCTTGCGCACTCGCGACATCGGCTCGACGCGCACCGGACCCCAGGCGTCGGTCGAAGGCTCGCCGGGCACTTCCGTTGATTCCGGTCGAGAAAAAGGTGTCAGGAACCTTTGACCGGCACGGCCCGGAGGGTGCTGCGCATCAAAGGTTCCTGACACCTTTTTCGCGA
>CAYQAJ010000035.1:25494-27359 GCA_964415245.1 uncultured Pirellulaceae bacterium
TCGGCTAATTGGTGACTGTAACTTTCCCCGGCCCCGCCCCGCCGCGGAAGGCAACAAAAAGGTTCCTGACACCTTTTTCGCGACCTCTTCGGGCGGCGCGCTTTTGGCGGCCTGGCGAACGACGGCCAATACGTCCTCGCGGGTAACGCGCCCCTGCTCGCCAGTGCCGTGTACATGCGCCAGATCGACCCCCAGCTCGCGGGCAAACCGGCGAATAGCGGGCCCCGCGGGAACGGGCGACTTGGCTGGTGACTGCGCGCGCACCGGCGATTTCGCAGTAGTCGGCGCCGGAGTTTGCACTTGCGCTGGCGCGTTGACTTGCGCCGGCGCGGGAGACTTCGTTTGTGTCTGCGTCTGCGTGGACGACTTTACCTGCCTCTGAACCGGCGCTGCGGGCGTCTCCTCGCGCGCGGGCGGCATTGCCTCCACACTCTGCGCAACCGCTTGCGGTTTCGCGCTCCGTGGCGCAACCTCTTTCTTCGGCGCCCCAGCACTCGGTTTTTCCGCACGCTTCGCCGGCGCCGCCTCGAGCGTAATCAGTATCGCCCCCACCGGAACGGTCTGACCCGCCGAAACGAGCACCTTCGCGACTCGCCCCGCTTGCGGACTGGGAACTTCGACCGTCGCCTTGTCGGTCTCCAGCTCGATGATGCTCTGGTTCGCGCCGATGGTATCGCCGGCGCGCACCATCACTTGCAGCACGTCGCCGGATTCGATTCCGTCGCCTAATTCGGGAAGTTTGACTTCGATTGCCATAGTCGTGTAGCGTCGTTCGTCCAACCGTTCCATTAAGCCGTCAAAGGATCTGCTTTTTCGGGGTCGACTCCGAGCTCTTTGATCGCTCGCTGCACTTCGCCGGCTTCGATCGCGCCTTGGCGGAGCAGGCGGTACAACGTGGCCACGACAATCGACGGGGCATCGACCTCGAAGTGCCGCCGCAGCGCTTCGCGCGAGTCGCTGCGGCCCATGCCGTCGGTGCCGAGGGCGAAAAACTCGCCGGGAATCCACGGCGCGATCTGCTCGGCCAACGCGCACACGTAATCCGACACGGCCACGAACAGCCCGCTCTCGTCGGCCAGTACGCTTTCCAGGTACGACTTGCGCGGCGGCTCGGTCGGGTGCAGCATGTTCCAGCGGCGCGCGGCCTGGGCATCGCGGCGCAACTGCGTGAAGCTCGTGGCGCTCCACACGTTCGAGCCGACGCCGAACCGCTCGGCGAGAATCGTCTGCGCTTTGAGGGCCGATCGCACCAGCGCGCCGGCGCCCAGGATTTGCACTTTGTGCTTGCTGCCGGGCACGTCGGCGCTGTGCAGCTTGTACAGCCCCTGGATGATGCCCTCTTCGGCGCCCGCGGGCATCTCGGGCATGGGGTAGGTTTCGTTGCCGACGGTAATGTAGTAGATGGCGGTTTCGCCGTCCTGGTAGAGCCGCTTCAGGCCGTCGAGCACGATCACCGCCGCTTCGTACACGAACGCGGGGTCGTACGAGCGCACTCCGGGAAATGCGATCGCATTCAATAGGCTGTGGCCGTCCTGGTGTTGCAGCCCTTCGCCGCTGAGCGTCGTGCGGCCCGAGGTTCCCCCTATCAAAAATCCTTTGGCGCGCATGTCGCAGGCGGCCCAGATCAGATCGCCGATGCGCTGGAAGCCGAACATTGAGTAGAAGATGAAGAACGGAATCATGTTGATCCCGTGCTGACTGTAGGAGATGCCCGCGGCGATGAACGACGCCATCGAGCCGGCTTCGGTGATGCCCTCTTCGAGAATCTGCCCGTCCTTGGCCTCTTTGTAGAAGAGCAGGTTATCGGAATCGACCGGTTCGTAGAGTTGGCCGGCGTGGGCGTAGATGCCGATCTGGCGGAACAT
>CAYQAJ010000036.1:0-27067 GCA_964415245.1 uncultured Pirellulaceae bacterium
TCGTGCGCGGCGCAACACTGATGTCCGGCGCCAAAAAATGTGGGTAAGAACAAGGTATTACCAGCCGGGGTAGCCGTTCGGCATGAAACCACCAATTCGCCGCCCGCTTCATTCACAAATCGCATGATCTTTCGTTCGTACCGCTGGGAGAGTAGCGGCATGCAAGCGTTTTAATCCCATGCGAGGTCTGGATCATTCCAAGCAGGCCCGAACTCGCGACCCGGCGGTTCACTGCGGCACGTGAGCACGCGGCGCGGCGAACTTAGCGGTCTGTGTCGCTCCTGGGCTTACCTAGTTTTCGCAATCTGCACATGCGGAACGGCAACCTGTCCAGTCACAACGATGGTGACAGTTTTGATGAATATCGGCTCTCGCCTCCGCCGAAGCTGGCTGCGACGTGATTCTGTCTCAGCGCCAATTGTCCGGCACATTCCCTGGAAGTGCCGGCCCGATCCACGAAGGGCCTGGTCAAATGGAGCGTTTTCAGACGATTCGACTCGCCGTCGTCTTTTGCCTCGGTATTGCTGCCACGGCGTCCGAGGCGCGGGCCCAGTCCTTCGGCGTGGAGCTGCACAACACGCTCATGCCCGCCTCAGGCGGTATGGCGGGAGCCAGCACCGCGCTGCCGCAGGATTTGACCTCCGCCATCAACGCTAACCCGGCGACGCTGACGCAGTTTCACGGAACCCAGTTCCTATTCGGCGGCGCGTGGGCCGAGCCGACCTACAACGTGACCCACGACGGCGGCGTGCTGCCCAACGTCGGAGACTATTCCGCCAAGTCGGGGACGCCGGGCTCTCCGCTGGGCAACATCGGCGTCACTCAGGACTTTAGCGAGTTGGGCATCCCGCTCACGTTGGGGCTCGGATTCATCTCGGACGGGGGCGGAGGCGTGGATTTCCGCGATGTGCCGAACAGCCACGGCACGTCGTCGCAGCTCGTGATTTTCGAAATGACGGCCGCGGCAGGCGTGCAGCTCACCGACAGCCTTTCCGCGGGGGCTGCGGTCTCGCTGGGCATCGCCTTCTACGACGGCTTGTTCGTGGGCCAAAGCGCCATGGTGCCCGACTACGCCCTGCGGGGCAGTGTGGGCGTCGCGTACGACATCAACCCCTGTACGACGTTCGGCCTCTACTACCAGACGAGGCAACACTTTGTGTTCGACGACGCGATCCGCTTGGAGATCGCACCTAATGTGTTCGATCCGATCGTTCGCGACGTCAAGATGGACATGCCCGACAACATCGCGATCGGCATCGCCAACGACAGCCTCATGGACGGGCAGTTGCTGTTGGCCGTCGACGTGCTCTACAAACTTTGGGATAGCGCGCATCTGTATCGCGCCGTCTACAACAATCAATGGGTGTTCCAGGCCGGGGCGCAATACAGCACGGGTTGCATGCGATTTCGGCTCGGTTACGCATTCGCCCAGAACCCGATGCAAGACAACGTGGGTATCGATGCCGGCGGCGTGACGGTGGGCGTCGACGCCATTCAGTACGTCCAGGCACAAATGGCGGCCATCAACGAGCACCGATTCAGCGCGGGTGTGGGCATCGTCGACGTGTTGCCCGGAGTCGACTTCGACCTGTTCGTCGGCGGCATGTTCGAGGATTCCGAGCGGTTCGGCGCGTCGGCCGCCTCGGTCGAGAGCTACTGGCTCGGCGCGGGCCTGACCTGGCGCTTCGGCCGCGGCTCCTGCTGCGACGAAGTGGCGCCCAATTGCTGGTAGACATACGTCGGCCACTCGGTAGTGTTACGGCCGCGATCGCCCTCTGGCTGCAAACCGCGAGCCCGTTCCCGTCGCGTGGGAGCTATCTTTTGTCGCTGCCGGGATGGCGGGAAAACGCGCCGTCAAGTCAACCGGCAATTGCGGTTCGGAGTCGACAGCCGATTCGCCGCCGATCGTCCTTGTTCGCAATTCCCGCGGATCGAATCAATCCAAGGAAAGCAGCCGCACTTGCTCAGCCGCCGACCGACTCTGGCTTGGCCACGCTGCGCACGGCCAGCGCCAGCATGATCCACGACCAGCCCGTGAAAATGAAATCGATGCCGACCAGCAAACCGATCAGCCACAATGACGACTCGGGGAGCTGCCGCCAGATGATGATTCCCAAGAGCAGTGTCACAGCCACGTTCAACAGCGCCCATCCCCAGGTGGGGAACCGCTCGCGCAGCGCGAAGATAATGCGAAAGATACCGCTTACGCAGAAAAAGGCTCCCAATAGCAGGGTGATACCGACGGCGCTTTCCAGCGGGTTCTCCAGAATGAAGAATCCAACGACGGCGTACAGGATGCCGATCACGTTGCTCAAAAACACGCCGCTCCATTTTCCCGACGCGAACGCACTGACGACGTGGGCCGCGCCGGCAACAATCATCAGAATTCCGATCAAGGTCACGATTCCCACCGTCGCCATCAACGGCGCCGAGATCGCGCCGACTCCGAAGATCGCCAGTCCGATACCGAGAATCAGCATCGGAATCCAGTCCTTTCGCAATTGTTGCAGCTCACTGACGTTCGATTCGTTGTTCGCGCTGGATATGGGGTCACCTCCACATAGTAGGCTATTCTTGAGGGAAACGACCGATCGATTCATTAGGCCCGAGCGGATCGGGCGATGCACTGACTTAAGTCACACGGAAGCGAACGTCGGCATGCGTGGGCGCAGTGCCGATTGATCCACCTAACCAACGGTATCCGTAACTACGTGATGAAGACCTGCCGCCGATAGGTCGGCCCGAACGAAGTGCGTCATTTGTGCCCGCTCTCTTGCAGCTTCTGCATCACCTCGTCCAGGTTGAAGCTGGCGGCTTTCTGCCGTTGCGGGTACTTTTGGAACGTCATCAAGAACTGGCCGATGTAATCCTGGGCGGGAACCAGCAGGAAAACGTGGTCGATCAGCCAGTCGTAGTAGGTGTTGGACGTGATGTCTGCCCGTTCGTACGGGTCGGTCCGCAGGTTGAAAATCTTCGGCACGCGGAGTGTTGTAAACGGCTCGGCCCACACGAGGAGCGTTCCGCGTGCACGCTGTTCCATGAACACCAGCTTCCAGTTGTCGAAACGCAGGCCGGTGACCTGCTGGTCGTCGTTGCAGTAGATGAACGACTCTCGCGGGCTCGTGTCGGTCTGACCAGTCAGGTACGCCGTAAGGTCGTAGCCGTCGAGGTGGACCTTGTACGTCATGTCGCCGACCTTGAATCCTTTCAGCAGCTTTTCGGTTACTTTGTCGTCGCCGGCCATGGCCAGAAGCGTCGGCAGCCAGTCGTGGTGGCCGACAATCTCGTTGGATACGCTGCCCGGCTTGATCTTGCCCGGCCAGCGAATCATGCACGGCACGCGGTAGGCACCTTCCCAGTTGGAGTTCTTCTCATTGCGGAAGGGCGTCATCGCGGCGTCCGGCCACGAGTTCATGTGCGGCCCGTTGTCGGTGCTGTACATGACAAACGTATTTTCCGCGATGCCGGCGTCGTCGATTGCCTCGAGCACGGTGCCGACGTTCCTATCGTGGTCGATCATCGCGTCGTGATATTCGTTCTGCCACCGGCCGGACTGCCCCCTGCTGTCCGGCTTCACGTGCGTGCGGAAGTGCATGTGGGTAAAGTTGACCCACACGAAGAACGGCTTGCCCGCCTTGGCCTGCCGCTGGATAAAGTCGACGGCCCGCTCGGCGATGTCATCGTCGATGGTCTCCATTCGCCTTTTGGTGAGCGGGCCGGTGTCCTTGATCGTTTGCTTGCCGACGCGGCCGAACCGCGGGTCGACGGTGGGATCGTCGCGATCGGTGGCCTTGCAATCTAGCACGCCGCGCGGGCCGTACTTCGCCCGGAACGCGGGATCCTTGGGGTAGTCGGGAAGCTCTGGCTCCTCTTCAGCGTTCAGGTGGTACAGATTGCCATAAAACTCGTCGAACCCGTGCACGGTCGGAAGAAACTCGTTCCGGTCGCCCAGGTGGTTCTTGCCGAACTGACCGGTCGCGTAGCCGAGCGGCTTGAGCAACTCAGCGATCGTCGGATCTTCCTTTTGCAGGCCCAGTGGCGAACCCGGGAGACCCACCTTGGTCAATCCGGTTCGCAATCCATGCTGGCCTGTGATGAACGACGCCCGTCCGGCGGTGCAGCTCTGCTCGGCATAGTAGTCGGTGAAGATCATTCCTTCGCGGGCGACGCGGTCGACGTTTGGGGTGCGGTAGCCCATCATCCCCATCGTGTAGGCACTGATGTTGGACTGGCCAATGTCATCGCCCCAGATGATGACGATGTTGGGCTTCTTACCCGACTGCTGAGCCGCGACCGCCACAGCCTCGTTGTGTGCGGCGAGTGCCACGAGGTCGGTGTCGGTCGGACCTTCATGGCCGATCGACTGTGACTCGGCGAGTGCAGGCTCCTGGCCGTCGGCTGTAGTTGATACCGATAAGCTCGTCTGTGCCTGTGACGGCGGGTCGAGCAATCCCGATGCCATGGCGTAACCGAGCAGCATTCCCAGGCCGGTCAAAGCCACGGCGAGTATCCGAGTGTTCTTCGGCATTCGGCACCTCCTCGAATGATCTAGGGGAATAGGGAGCAGTTGATACAATCGCTTCATGGTCACAATGGAATGTCACGATGCAGCGATAACGCCACGAGATCGCGTCGCGGCAAATACTTGTCTGGTACATGTCGGTGTCCGGATTCCGCCAGTCCGTTGACGAAATTAGCACCGGCGGCAATCGCCACAGCTATTCAGGAATCAAGCGCCGTATAGGCGGCGTCGCGCCATGATGAGTCGTGTTGGCTCGATACTTCGATCCGGCGCGGATAGAAAGGAAACCACGCTTGGCTCTGCTCGCCGAATGCACAATTTGCGGTCGTGCCGGCCCGATGATCGAACCTGTACGTGGACGGCCATGTCGAAGAGAACGTTACCGTTCCGATACGAGAAACGTATAGCTTCCGTAACGGGATGTCTACGGGGGGTACAGGGTTTTTGCCCTGAATTCACGGCAATGCGAGTCTATGTCCAACGGGCCCGATGACAGATTGGCCTGCCATTTACTCCGCGCCGCCGATGACACCGACCATGAGGCGCCCGTCGGTTCGCCAGAGGTCACCTCCGCCGTTTCGCCCCTCGCGGGGATTCTGAAAGTCGTCGACGGCGTAAACTTCCGATAGCTTGCCGGTGCTCTTGAGATTTTCGAAGAGATGATCTCGTTCAACGTCAACTTCGGGGGCAATGTGGTGCGTGATCTGCCCGGTGGTATGGCTCAAACCGACTCGTTCGTCATACGTCGCCGATCCGATCCAGATGGGGCGGCCGTCCACGGTCGTCTTCTGAGTTCGCCAGAAGCGGACGTGATGTCGCTTTCGCGGGTTGTCGCCCACCGACTGTTCGAATGCGAGATCTTCCTTCCGCCCAAACAGATAGAGACTGCTGACCGGCGCGTCGTCGTCTGGGCGAGAGAGGATGGTATCCGTTCCAATCTTCAAATCGCTTCGCAGGCCCAGCGCCGCGGCAGGACTCCACTTGGCAAGCTGCATGACGCTCTTCAGCTCGTCCTCGGTACCTAGGATCGCCACGTTAAGCGGGTCGCCGGGATGATCGTCGCCCGTGCGCGTGATACGCGGGTTGTCGTCGAACGAGGGATGGCGGTGCGCATACCGCTCCCAGGCAAACGGTACGATCACGTACGCCAGTAGTAGATAGGCGGCCAGCACTCCGATTACCAAAACGGCGGTACGTTTCCAGCGCGGCCCGCGAACGGGCGCTTGTGACTGCTCGACCTTACTGGTGGCACGATTCATGGATCGCTCACCCGGTCAAACACCACGTCGAATTGTTGCCCCTGCACCGCCTGGAAGTACACGCCGACAAGTTGATCGCTCTGCCGTTGGTACACGAGGTTGTAGGTGGAACCCGGGTAATTCACGTCGCGCAGCTCCACGAAAACTGAGATCGCCTCGCCGTCGCGCGACGCCTCGGCCTTGGCAACGTGAATGGGGCGTGGATTCAAATAGGCGGCATCGATTGTGCCGTGCTCGTCTACGCTGTTGATGTCGAGGACGTAACCGCCGTCGGCGCGAACCCACTTTCCCTCAAGCGCCCCAAACTCGGGCGCATCCGAGAGAACGCCGCGAGACTCTTCATCGCGATTCTGCCGGCGCGAGCTGGTGGAATCACCATCGCGCGCGTCGGCCGCGGTCAATGGCGCATTCGACTGGTGGCGATGATTGACAATCCACCATCCTATGCCGATCAGTGCCCCCACCGCTAGCGCCGCCGCGAGAATCGCCAAGTCGCGCTTGCGCCACTTGCGCGGCGCGGGCGCTTCCGTGGTTTTGCGGCCACCGCGTTTCGTGTTGCCCATGCAGAATGTGTTGGAATGGGATGGGAGCGAAGAATACGACGAGCGCCCGCGACGGGACGCTCAACGTGAGAAACTGGCGAACTATCGCGATCGTCCCTCGGTGATTACTCACTCGCCTTGTTGTTGCGCTGCGCTGCTTGGAGCTCTTTGATATCCGCGGGCGACAATTGTGGGCGGTCGATCTTGATTGTCAGCTTGTTCAGCTTGGCAGAGAGCGTAAACGGCGGTTGGTAATCTTCGTCGTTCACGCCCGTCAGCGTGTCGGAGCCGATGTCGAAGGCTTCGTCCCATTGCAAGATCATGGGCAGCGTCTTTTCCATCTTCTTGGTGGCCACCTCTTTGCCGTCGACTTTGAGAGTGCCGGCGCCCGATCGGCCCAGCCCGCTCATGTTGTTGAACGCCAGCGTGCCCACGCCGAGGCCGTCGTACTGGAATTCGAATTCGATCGTATGTTCGCCGGGCGTGAGCGCGTCGGGAGCTTCCCACTTGATGCGTTCCAGGTCGATCAGGTTCCACAGAAACACCGGCTTGCCCTTGAGCAGGTAGAAACCGTAGCCGGCGAATCGACCGCCGGAAGTCAGAATCATGCCCTCGGCGCCGCCTTCGGGAACGGTGATGTCGGCCGTGATCGTGTACGAGCTGTCGAGCAAGAACGGCGAATCGCCCTGCGGCAGCCCGGTCATGCGCCGCGTGTAAACGAACTCGGTGCGTCCGGCGGTAATGTTGGGTCGCGGCGCCACGATGCGCGCGGCGACCGAGGCATCCATCGGGAAGACCTGATACTTCTTCGCTTCCTCGATGAACATCGCCTTCAATTCCTTCACTTTGTCCGGGTGCTTGTCGGCGAGATTCTGCGATTGGCTGAAGTCCTCGTCGAGGTTGTAAAGTTCGAGCACCTGGTTGTTGAGCGGATCGACGTTCGCGGGTCCGTAAGCCTCCCACGGCGCGCGATTGACCTTGGTGCTGAGGAGCCAGCCTTCGTGGTACAGGGCCCACTGGCCGAACATCTCGAAGTACTGGGTCTTGTGCCGCGTCGGCGCCTTGGCGTTTTCGGCGTCGAACGTGTAGGCGAAGCTCGTGCCCTCCATCGGCGCCTGCTTGATGCCGTCGACGTACTCGGGCGCCGGAATGCCGGTGACCTCGAGGATCGTGGGCACCACGTCGTTTACATGGCAGAACTGCTCGCGGAGGCCCCCCGCGTCCTTGATCCGCGCCGGCCAGGAGACGCACATTCCCTGCCGGATGCCGCCCAGCTTCGAGGCGTTTTGCTTGAACCACGTGAAGGGCGTATCGAAGGCCCACGACCAGCCCGCCGACATGTGGTTGTAGGTCTCTTCGGTGCCCCACACGTCGTACCACTTCATCTGCACGTCGACGGGCACGCTCACGCCGTTGAAGAACGCCACTTCGTTGGGCGTGCCGAGCGGGCCGCCTTCGGCGCTGGTGCCGTTGTCGCCGTTGATGTAGATGATGAGCGTGTTTTCGAGCTTGCCGATGTCCTCGACGGCCTGAATTACGCGGCCGATTTCATGGTCGTTGTAGGCGGCGTAGGCGGCGAAAATCTCCACCTGCTTGATGTAGAGTTTTTTCTCCTCGGGCGTGCAGTCGTCCCAGTTCTTGAGGTGTTCCGTGGGCCAGGGCGACAGTTGGGTGCCTGTGGGAATCACGCCGAGACTTTTCTGGTTCTCGAAAATCCGCTGCTGAACCTTGTTCCAGCCGTCGTCGAACAGGTGCATGTCATGAATTCTGTCGACCCACTCCTTGGTCGGATGGTGCGGCGCGTGCGTGGCGCCGGGCGCGTACTTGATGAAGAACGGTTTGCTGGGATCGATCTGGTCGATCCGGTGCATATAGTCGATGGCGTCGTCGGCCATTCCGGTGACCAGATTCCAGCCCGGCTTACCTTCGAAGGGATAGATTTGCGTCGTGTTGCGGAACAGGTTCGGCTGCCACTGGTTCGCGTCGCCGCCGACGAAGCCGTAGAAGTACTCGAAGCCCATGCCGGTGGGCCACTGGTCGAACGGGCCGACCTGGCTGGCGGTATACGTGGGCGTGTTGTGGTCCTTGCCGAACCACGCGGTGGCGTAGCCGTTGTCGAGCAAGATGCGGCCGATCGTGGCCTTCTCTTTCGGAATGATGCTGTTGTAGCCGGGAAAGCCGGTCGACTGCTCCGAGATCACGCCGAAACCGACCGAGTGGTGATTGCGCCCCGTGATGAGCGCGGCACGAGTGGGTGAGCACAGTGCGGTCGAATGAATGTTGTTGTACCGCAGGCCGTTTTTGGCCACGCGGTCCATGGTCGGCGTGGGGATGACGCCGCCGAACGTGCTGGGCACGCCGAAGCCGGCGTCGTCGGTGATGATGAGCAGAATGTTCGGCGCTTGCTTAGGCGGCACGACGCGTGGGGCCCACCATGCTTTCGATTCGAGCGCGTCGTCCTTGATGACTCCACCGAACTTGGGATCGGGCACCGGGAGCTGCTGGCCGCTGATCGTGGTCGTGGCGCTGGGGGAACCCAGCTCGCCGGTGACTTGCGGGGCGAAGTCCGAACCGTCCGACGACTTATCCTTTTGCGCGTCGCCTTGTTTCTGCTTCGGGCCGCCCTGGGTGGTCGAATTGCCCGTTGGCCCGCAGCCAGTCAGCAGGAACATGGCGATGGCGGCCGCCATGAGGGCGTGCAAAGGCACTCGTTGCGACATGGGGATAGCTCCTTGCAATGGTTAGGGCGCTGCTGCGGCAAACGCCGGAATGCTACTCTTTGAACAGCTATTCATTCACGCGGACAACGGCCGGCGGTTTCCAATCGCCCTGGAGCGCTTCTTCCTTGGGCCAGTAGAGCCGCATCACCACGTAGATCGGGCCCTTGGGCGCCGGCAACCAATTCGATTCCTTGTCCTCACCCGGCGACTCGTGTTGCAGGTACAACGTGATCGAGCCGTCTTCGTTGGTTTTCAAATCCGGCAGCATCGGAGAATTAATGAGGTAGCGGTTGAGCGGGTTCTCGACCAGTAGCTGCGTCTTGCCGTCGTACATCGTCACCGACCAGAACGCGTTGACGGGCGGCAGCTCGCCCTTGGGAAATGTGAGCGTGTAGCGGTTGGTCGTGCAGTCGGGTTTGTTGCCTTCGCTGTCGGTAGCGAGCAGGGGATAGAGCGCTTCGACGGCGTCGTTGCCGTAAATGCCAGCCATGGCGGCGGCGGCGCGCATCGTCCAATCGCCTTTGTACATGCTGCGGTCGCCGAAGCCACCGGTGGCGACGCGCCAACCATTCTCATCAATGCCGAGCGTGGCGACCATCGCCTTGATTGTGTCCCGGCCGCGCTTCATGGCCTCGGCGACCGCCTCTTTCTGCTGCGTCGTCAGCTTCGATGCGTCATAGGGCTTTCCAGCCTCGATTCCGATGGAAGCCAAGCGCTCACGGAGTGGCTTCTCGACCGCTGCCGGTCCCTCGGCCGGGCAAAACTGAAGGACAAATGCCAGATAGGCGAACGGATCCTTTTCCGCAAGCTCCTTGTCGATCTTCGGCCACTCGATCTCCGGGGCGGCGGGTGGCGCAGGTTCGTTGAGGAATGCGGAAAGGGTTTGGCCCTTGTAGCCGGACTGGATTTTCTTCACGTTGTCGATGTCGGCCGCATCGAAGAGCTGCGTGCGAATTACCGCAAAGGAAAAGTCGGTCTCGCACTGGAACATCTTGGCGATTCCTTCGGGCTTCTCGCCCTTCCAACCGGGTCCGGCGATCATATAGCTGGCCGCTTCGTTACCCGTCGTGCGGTTGCCCATGTACCCATAGTTGAAGGTGTACATGTCGACGAGCTGCACCGAAAAGTAGCGATCCTTCTCGATGTCCGGCACGCTTACCACGTACGGCTCGGCCCGCAAGTCCATGCAGACGAACGAGTAGGGAGTGTCGCTGTTGGGCGTGACGATGGTCGTATCCTCGGGCGTGTACACGCGCGCCGTGTTGTAGAGCACGTTGATGGGGGCCTTGTACGCGGGCGAGGACTCGTCGATGAAGTACTCGTAGAGCGTTCCGTAATTCATGACCAGCGGGAATCCATAGATGAATGCTTCCTCGGCGATGGCTTTCGTGTCGGCGGTTGTACTTTCGCCGCCGCCCGACGATTTCTCCTTTTGCTTGTTTCCCTGGCCCTGTTTGTTTCCTCCGCTTGGTTTGTTCCCTCCTTGGGTTGTCGTATTTCCCTTGGGCCCACAACTTGCCAGCAGAATAATGGCGACGGCAGCGGCAAACGCCGCGCAAGAAAACACTCGTTGTGACATGGGTTGAATTCCTTCCAATGGTAATGGCGCTGCCCAGCGCCGCGCGATAAGGGGGAAGTGAAGAGACACAAACCGGCGCGAGGTTCAAGCCTCGCGGACCCAATTGCGCGCGTCTTCGATCCGCTCGTGATCGAAGTACTGAATTTTGGCCATGGTGAAGGGCTTGCAGAAAGCTGCCATGCCCTTTTCCCATTTCGTTTCGCCGACGATCGCCAGCCGTTCGATATCTTTCCAGTGCTTGAGGTCGAACTTGGCGTCTTCCCAGAGGGCGCCGGCCGTCCAGCCGTGAAAGTCCGTCATCACGAACAGGATGCGAAGTTTCCCAAACTCCTTGATCTGCGCCTCGATGGCCGGGACGAACTCTTGATAGAACTCCTTGGTCAGCTTGCCGCTGGCGTGCACCTCGACGGTGCCATTTTCCGCAACGAGCTGGAGTGCATTGCTCATGCCGTTCCTCCTGGTGCTGATGTTCGTAAGGCGGGACGTACGTGTCCCGCTCCCTGAACGAAATCGAGTGAGCCTGGCCAAACAGCCTTACTGAGTCGCTTGACTCGACTGCCCGCTTTGTTGGTCGTTCTGTGATAGCCGCACGAGCAACCACTGCTCGGTGCGGTCGGCGCCGAAGTGGAGCAGGCACGGGGCTTCGTCCTTGGTCAGGTTGTACAGCCCCGTTTCGACGACGTTGGTCGTATTGTCGCCGACCGTGAACGCCACGCGCTGCGTCTGCTTGTCGACCGATCCTTGCACAGTCTGAGTCGTGTTCGTGACCGTGTCGGTGTAGTTGCCGCGGATGACTCCCCCCTTATTGACCGCGAGCTGGATTGTCACGTCTGACTTCGACTGGTCGGTCTTGGTCAAGGCGAAAACGCCAAGCGGCATCCAGTCGGCGTCGGACGACGCGTCGGCCTGGGCGCCGGTGGTGGCGAGTTGCGATGCCTGGTCGTAGTACTGCTGGGACGTGCCGACGTCCTGGCCGTTCACGCACACGTCGTTGTTCTGGTAAGTGACGTTATTGCCGTAGTCGTAATACACCGGCGTACTCGGGTAATAACTCATCCAGGAGCCGACGGAATTCCAGGTGGCCGCATGCCACGCGGCGCCGCTCGCCCAACCGGCAGCGTGCCAAGCGCTGGGATGAGCGGTGTACCAACCCGCGCCGTAAGCGCCCCAGTGGTTGTAGTTGCCGCGAACCGCCGTGGCTGTGCCATAGCGGGTCGAGGCCGAAACCTGATTGAAGCCCGTGGCATAGCGATTCGATCCGGCCGCATAGCCGGCGGCCGCACCCTGAGCGCCGGAGTATTGCGGCCCATTGCGATTGGCAACCGCCGCTCCCGCTGCTGCGCCTTGAGCGCCCGAGTATTGCGGCGAGTTGCGGTTGGAAGCCGCGGCTCCCGCCGCTGCACCTTGAGCGCCCGAGTATTGCGGTGCGTTGTGATTGGCCGCGGCCGCGCCCTGGGCCCCCGAGTATTGCGGTGAGTTGCGATTGGCTGCGGCCGCGCCCTGGGCCCCGGTCATGTTGCCGGCTCCGGGGGTACCCAGATTGTGCATCCCTTCATCCGAAGGCAGCCCGAGAAAGTTATTGAGCTGACCGCGATTCGGGGCAGCGGCGGCACCGCCGCCAAAGGGGCTGGCTCCCTGGCCGCCACGGTCGAATGCACCGCCGCCCTGACCACCACCCAATGCACCGCCACCGAATCCGCCGCCGGACTGACCGCCTCGGTCGAGCCCGCCACCGCCGAAACCGCCTGCCCCCTGACCGCCGCGATCGAATCCACCGCCTCCACTGAGTCCTCCGCCACCAAGACCGCCACTGGCCTGCCCGCCACGGTCGAATGAACCGCCGCCACCGAAACCTCCTCCGCCACCGCCGCGAGCTCCACCGCTAAACCCGCCACCGCCGCGAGCGCCGCCACCCATGCCTCCACCACCACCAAAGCCACCGGCGTGGGCGCCTCCCGCTCCTCCGAAGCCGCGGGACAACGCGTGTGTGGCGGGGGCAAGGGCCATGAGTGAAGCAGCCGTCAACATCAAAAAGAGTCGAACCTTCATCGCGACACTCCTTCGTTAGTACGTCGGGTATTCAGTTACCAATGGCGTCGCGAGTTCCGGCCAACTCACCGCGGCGCATCCGCACCAAGTTTCGTATCTTCTTGACTATTGACTCGCCCCGCTCGTCGACGAATCCGGCTGCTTCAGCCGCACGAGCAGCCATTGCTCCGTGCGGTCGGCGCCGAAGTGGATCAGGCACGGGGCCTCGTCCTTGGTCAGGTTGTACAGCCCGGTCTCGACCACGTTGGTCGTATCGCCGCCGACGGTAAACGCCACCCGCTGCGTCTGTTTGTCGACCGAGCCTTGCACAACCTGCGTCTTGTTCGTCACCGTGTCGGTGTAATTGCCCCGGATCACGCCCTGCTTATTCACGGCAAGCTGAATCGTCACATCCGACTTCGACTGGTCGGGTTTGGTCAACGCGAATACGCCCAGCGGCATCCAGTCGCCATCGGCGGGCGCTTCGGCCTGAGACCCAGTGGTGGCCAATTGCTCGGCCTGGTCGTAGTACTGCTGCGAGGTGCCGACATCCTGGCCATTCACGTACACACTGTTGTCCTGGTAAGTGACGTTGTTGCCGTAGTCGTAATACACCGGCGTGGTCGGGTAGTAGCTCATCCACGCCCCGACGGAATTCCAGGTGGCTGCTCGCCACGCATAGCCGCTTGCCCAGCCGGCCGCGTACCAGGCACCGGGATGATTGGTATACCAACCTCGGCCGTACACGCCCCAATGGTCGTAGTTGCCACGGACGCCGGCCGCCGTCGCGTAACGACCCGAGGGCGAAACGGCGGCGAATCCGGCAGCGTAGCCACCGGGCCCGGCGGCGACTCCGCGAGCCGCGGCGCCGCCATTGGGGCCGCGCACCGCTCCGCCGGCAGCCACGCGACCGCCCGGTCCGGCGACAACGCCCTGCGCCGCGCCCCCACCCCCGGCGCCAACGACGCCTCGACCCGCGGCCACGCCGCCGTTGGGTCCGACGGCAGCGCCACGATAGGCCGTGTTGCCCTGCGGACCCGTCACGCTTCCACCAGCGGCGTACCCGCCTCGCGGGCCTTCGACCGCGCCGCGATTGACGTCGAAGTTGCTACCGGCCTGGCCGCCGAGGTTGTGCATTCCCTCGTCGGATGGCAGCCCAAGAAAGCTATTGAGCTGTCCGCGGCTGGGCGTTGAGAACCGATCGCCCGCGCCGCCAAAAGAACCCGCTCCGCGATCTCCGAGACCTCCTCCGCCGAGCCCACCACGATCGAGACCTCCGCCTCCGAGTCCGCCCAGGCCCTGACCGCCACGATTGAGACCCCCGCCGCCAATTCCACCGAGGCTCTGTCCACCGCGATTGAGCCCGCCGCCTCCGAGTCCCCCCAGGCTCTGGCCGCCGCGATTAAGACCACCGCCTCCGAGTCCGCCCAAGCTCTGGCCGCCGCGAAAGCCACCGCCACCCATACCTCCGCCGAGGCCGCCACCGCCAATACTTCGACCGCCGCCACCGCCAATACTTCGTCCACCGCCCCCGCCGCCAAAACTTCGGCCGCCGCCGCCGCCAAAGCCCCGGCCCCAGCTCTCGCTAAGCGGCCACGCTAACAAGAGTCCCACAACCAGCGCGAAGGTGATGCAACGTTTCATCGCCCGTGCCTCCTTATCGAATTCTCTCTGTGTTGGTTTCATGACAGTCGGGTAGTGCGCTGGCGCACTGCGTCATTCTGCCGGAACGCGCTTGATCACCACTTCGTCGGTGTCGGGCAACGCCACGCCGCTAGCACTGCGCTGGATCGATTGCCAGACGTAGGCGTTGTCGTCGAGCCGCGTGAGCGTGTTGATCGACGTCGTGGGGATGCCGTCACCCGTGGTTCCCCGCATTTCGGCCACCCAACCCCCTTCGACCGGCGTCCAGATACCGACTGCGTGCCCACCATCGGAGCTGAAATTCCACGATTGCATGTGGCCCTCCTCGGGATTCCAGCCGATGAGCTGAATGCCGGAAGTGGTTATGCCGTCGGCGTGCGTAACCGTGTAGTCGCGCTGGACAAAGCTCTTATTGGCGACCCAACGGCAAACCGATTCGGATTTCGCGCCGTTCTCTTCGGCCGTCCACTTGCCAATCAAGAACTCCAAGTCCTCGACGTTATGGTAGCCCGAGGGCGTTTCGATCCGCACGTCGCGCACGGTCGACATGCGCCATTTGCCGTCGACCTTCACGTGCACGGCGGTGTACCTACTGATGGCCGGGGCGCCGGCGGGCGTCGGGTCGAGCATGGCGCGGCCGTCTTCGATGGCCGCGTCGTCGCTCAACAGCCGCAGCGAATCGACCATCACTTTGATGGTGACACCGTCGTTTTCCTCGAAGAACCGAGCGTACTCCTTTTGAATCGCCTCGTGTCCGGCAAACACCTGGCCCGATTCGTCGATGTAGTCGCCGTCTTCGGTCCACAGTGCCGCCAAGGTCTTGGCGTCTTCTTTGTTGAACGCATCGACGAAGCTTCGCGAGGCCTGACGAATCGCGTCGAGCTCGTCCGACGCGCCTTCCGACAGCTTGGCCGTGTACGTTGCGGTTTTGTTCGCCGCATCACTGGGCGATTTTTGCTGTGCCGACAATGGCCAGATCATGACGGCGAGAACCAAGAATACGGTTACGGCCAAGGCTCGATTGTGTCGCATGGAAGTTTCCCCAGAAGTGGTGGCAGTTCTCACTGAGAACCTGTCTTCAAATTCGATTTCCGGATGCCAAGCGGCGTGACATCAGGGCGATCATGCTGACGTGAATCATGGTTTCACTGGTCTCGGGATTGCGTTCGTAGTCTTTGCTGTGGCGACGGCAACGAGCAAGCCAAGCGAATGTCCGTTCCACGATCCAACGTTTGGGCAACACCACGAAGCCTTTGGTCTGGATGGGCCGCAGCACGGTTTGCAGCAGCCAGCCGATTGTATCCTTGACCCATGCCGGCAAGCCGTTTCGGCCATACGCACTGTCAGCGAACACGACCCGCAATCGGCCAAAGGCTCGCAGCTTATTGAACACGAAGCAGGCCCCATCGTGATCCTGCCAGTAGGCTCCATGCACGACCACCGCCCAGACCAATCCCAGCGTGTCGACCGCCAAGTGCCGCTTGCGGCCGGTGATCTTTTTCCCAGCATCGTAGCCTCGTTCTGCACCCCCTTCGGCCGTGCGAATCGACTGGCTATCCACGATGGCCACGCTGGGTGTCGGCTTCTTGCCACTCTGCTGGCGGACTCGTCGGCAGAGGGCTTCATGCACTCGTTGCCAGACGCCCGCTCGACGCCAACGCCAGAAGATCGTGTACACCGTCTTCCACTTGGGAAAGTCATGCGGCAGTGCCCGCCACTGGCAGCCGGTTCGGTTGACGTACAGAATCGCATTGAGAATCCATCGCCGGCAAATAGGTCGCCTGCCACGCTTCGCTCGCTTGGGCAGCAGACCACGAATGACTTGCCATTGTCCGTCCGTCAGATCGCTGGGATAATGCACGCTCATCGTTACGGCTCCGTCTTCCTTGACTTGAGAACCCAAAGGGCGGAGTCGTAACGTTTTTCATCAGTTCAGGCAATTGAAGACAGTCTCTGAGAATGAAATCGCGTTGAACAGAATGCTCGACAAACTCTCGGACGGGCGCGTGTAGCGGCGCTGGTTATGAGGACGCGAGCGTCCGGCCGCGCTACTGCGAGAGTTGCGATGGAACGGTCGAATGTCGAATGGCGCCTACTTGCCCTCGCGAGTGCGCCTGCGGACCGGCAACCATGCTCTGGACCGCGTGCCGACGACTCACGCCTCGAACCTATCGGTTCAGGCATCATTTCCACACGTCGACGGCCATGTCGAAGAGACGGCAATCGGAACGGACATTAGAGTATAAGTCGGGCATGAAATAGAGTCTACGGGGTGGGGCGCTTTTTGCGGGAAATTCATAGCGCCGGCGCCGGCGGGGGACTCGCATTGAAAAAATTCCGCTGGCTGGAAATCCAGTGGTTCGCCGGGACGACGCGCTCACATACCTCCAACGTCGATGCGAAGTCGCCCAGTGCAGATTTGGCAATCGGGCCCGGGATTTATCGCAATCGAAAACGCCGCAAACCTACTACCCGCCAGCGACGTCCGGCAATCCGATCACCACGGCGCAAGTTCATGGTTTTAGCGGACACCCCCTTGCGGGCGTCGCGGATCATTCTCGTGCGGCTTCCACCTCATAGTTGGCGTATCCGAACTCGTAGCTGCGGGCGGCGACATATTTGCCGTTCGACTTGTAGACGGTCACACGGAACGGCGTGCCCCCGATCGTGGTTATGAGGCTTCCGTCGCGAATCTCATAACGGGGAGCGGAGTGCAACGGATCGCCCAACATGCTCGGGTCAGGTGTGTTTCCGTCGATGGACACAACCAGGCGCCGGTCGTCGGCGCCGAACAGGAGCTGCACGTGCTGTCCGGTGACGGTATTGTGCACGTTCAGTGTCTTTCCCACGACCAGCGCTTTCAGCTCCGCCTCATCGAGCGCTACCGCGCCTTTCTCCTTCAGCTTGGCTACCGTAAGTCCTGGCTTTGGGGCCTGGCGCAGTGCGTCGCTGGGCGTGTACCAGATCGGCGACGACCATGCCCGCTCTTGCACCATCAGCGGCACGACGTCGGGGGGAACCACGCGCAGCTTCGCCGCTTCGATCGTGGTCCAGCGCGGCGTGGGAATCTCCAGCACTCGGGCGTAGTAGAAGGCATCGAGGCTTGAATCGAAGTCCGGGTCGGTCCACACCGACTTCAACTCCGCAGCGCCGACCGTGTCGGTGTACTTGCCCTTGGAAATGTCGACGGTGTTACCGACGGTCGGCACATTGCCGGTCTTGCCGTCGGGTTTGCGGTCGCCGGACCAGGCGACGTCATAGACCTTCTCGAAGCTCTGGCCGTGTTTGGCCCAACCTTTGACGATCTGGATGCGGTCCAGGTTCGCGCTGTCGGGGTCTTTCTCTGCCCACACGAGGAACGACGGCGCTTGGGCCTTCACCGCGAGAAGATTGCCGCCCATCGGCACTCCCCGGTCGTAAGCGGTCTGGACCCAATCGTCGCTCGCGAGTGTGTTCTTGCCGAAATCCCAGCCGCCGAACAGTCGCACTTTCAGGCGAGGACCGCTGGTGGCAAACGTCTTCTTGCGCTGGAACGCCGCCCAGATCGACTCGCGCGAATTCTCCTCGGCCCATACTCCCGTCAGGCCGGCCAGGCAGACTTGCCGGTTGTCCATGTTCAGCGTTTTGACCGGGCTCAGGCGCTTTTCGGGCGTGTCGTCGAACAGCGAGTGCTGGCCGAAGTAGTCGTCGGCCCGGTACGACGACATGGCGCTGTGGGCGTCGGAGGCGCCGTTGAATCCGAACTTGTACGGGTTGAAGCCATAGGCGCCCTGCATGGCGATCCCGTCTCGCAGGGCTAGTCGCATGTAGCTGCCGTAGTCGGTCGCGGTGCCTTGAGCGCCGAGCAAAAGCCACACAAACACGTTGAAATCGGCAAACTCGTCGTCGGGCGAGAGCAGGGGGGTTGTTTCCGATTGGCCTTTGACCTGGGAGATTTCCGCCAGTGGTTCATGCCGCATGCGGATTGCAGCGTACTCCTTGTCGATCGGCTTGCCGGCGTTGGTGCGTTCCCTCGGGTACAACTCGCCGTCGCTGAGATTGCCGTTGTGCGAGATCGCCATTACGTCGTTGCCTGCCGAGCGCTGGTCGTCCATCCACTTCCAAAGGTCTTCGGGACTCTGCGACTCCAGCGAGCTGAACTCTGCGTCCGACACGCGCTTTGCATCTTTGAACAGCACGACGCGGTGCAGGTTTCGGTTGTTCGGCGTCGAGGTCCACTCCCAACCTGGGAAGGCGGTGAATTTGCCAGGCTCGGAAGCCGCTTCGGCGAAGTCGCAAATCTTTTTCCACGAGTAGCCTGCCACGTCGGGGCCCTGCAGGATCCGATCGCGCTCGCCCTTGACCATCGACGACGACAGTTGTTGGTACAGTTTCATGGCGTCGGCGTCGATACCGGCCTTCAGTTCCTTGCCGCGGGGTGTCTTGCTGAACGCCGACTCGGGATCGTTCGCCAGCGACAACGCACCCGTGTACTCCGAATGATCCATGAGCACCATAAAGTCGAGCGGGCGCTTAAGCTGCACGATGAACCCGCCCGGATGTCGGACGGGTTCGCCTTGCGCGAACATGATCGCTTCGTAGGGCCCGGCGGACCGGGTGCCAAAGACGAAGGCGTCGATCGACCAACTGGTATGGATGTGCATGTCGCCGAACAAGGCGACGCGGTCGGCGTCCTTCTTCGCCGTCTCCACCGGTTGCCTGGCATCGGCCTGGGCCACCAGAAGGCTCGGGTTACCGCCTTAAGACTCAGTTTTGCCGAGGTTGGAATGCGACCCAACCGCTCCGTCGTTTGCGGCAGGCGAACGCGGCCAACGTGCGCGTTGCGAATCTCTCCCGTCAGTTTGGTCGGACGCCGCCGCATACCCTAAGAGCCCGATAGCAGCCAGAATTAGGAGCGTCAGGGTCCAACCGCGTAGGGACATGAGAACCTCTCCCGAGTTCGGTAAGCGGACCGTTCGACACGAGCCCGTCGAAGCCGATCGAAATCACTTTGCCTCGACCGTTACCTTGAGAATTTTGCCGGTGAACTTGTTGTCGCCCTCTTGGTATTCGTCGGTGACCGGCGTTTCGTTGTCCGTGCCCACGTCGACGCCCTCGTCGGCCGAGTACGCATAGGGCATCGTGCGGACGACGCGCGTCTCGGTGGGCGACTGGTCGTCGAGGGTCAGGCGGCTGGTGCCGCCCGAACCGGGCTTGCCGCCGTCGTAGAGGAATTCGTAGCGAACGGTATGACGTCCTGGGGCGAGCGGCTTCTCCGAGGAAACCGTGAAACGCTCCAGGCCGCCGTAGTTGTACGCGTGGTGAACACGGCCGCCTTTCATGTACAGGCTCCAGCCGCCAAACCGGCCGGCCTGCGCGATGATCACGCCATCGGCGCCCTTTTCGGGGACTTCAATTTCGGCCGTGATCGCGGACGATCGGCCCTTAATGTTGATGAACGCATTCTCGGCGATGCCGGTCATGCCTTCGTACAAAGTGAGCGACGTGCGGTCGCCGATGAGATCGGGCCGGCCCGCGATCGCCGCGTCGAAGCGCTCCACGCGGCGATCGTCGAGCGGGTACACGTGGTTGCGGATTGCCTCCTTCGTGAACAGGTCCTGCAGCCCTTTCAGTTTCCGCGGATTTTGCGCGGCGAGGTTATTGGCTTGGCTGAAATCCTCGTCGACGTGGTACAGTTCCCAGACGTCTTTGTCGAACGGTGGAAGCTCGACTATCAGCCACGGAATGGAGTGCCGCGTGGCCGCCACCCAACCATCGTGGTAAATGGCGCGGTTGCCGAACATCTCGAAGTACTGCGTGGTGCGGCGATCCTTGGCTTTTGCGTCGTCGAACGTGTACATCATCGAGACGCCGTCCATCGGCCGCTGTACCGTGCCATCGACCGACTTGGGCTGCGGCAGTCCGCAGGCCTCCAGGATCGTCGGGGCGACGTCGATCACATGGTGGAACTGGGAGCGCAGGGCGTTCTTCGCTTTGATTCCCTTGGGCCAGTGGACGACCATGGGATTGCGCGTGCCGCCGAAGTGGCTGGCCACCTGTTTGGTCCATTGGAAGGGCGTGTCGCCGGCCAGCGCCCAGCCGACGGCAAAGTGCGGGAACGTGGTTGGGCCGCCCCACTCGTCGATGTGCGCAAGCTGCGACGATATGTCGCTGACGATTCCGTTCAGCGCCAACAGCTCGTTGTAGGTTCCGTCTGGTCCCCCTTCGGCGCTCGAGCCATTGTCCCCCACGATGTAGAAGAACAACGTGTTATCGAGCACGTCCATGTCCTCGAGCGATTGCACTAGGCGGCCGACTTGGTCGTCGGTGTGTTCGGCGAAGCCGGCAAACGTTTCCATCTGCCTGGCGAACAGCCGCTTCTGGTCGGCCGAGAGCGTATCCCACGCGGGAATTTCGGCGGGTCGCGGCGTCAGCTTCGTGCCGGGCGGCACCACGCCGATCTCGATCTGCCGGGCCAGCGTCTCCTCGCGGAGCTTGTCCCATCCCTGGTCGAATTTGCCTTTGTACCGTTCGATGTATTCCTTGGGCACGTGATGCGGTGCGTGCGTGGCGCCGGTCGCGAAGTACATGAAGAACGGCTTGTCGGGCGTGAGCGCGTGTTGGTAGCGGACCCAGGCGATCGCCTGATTGGCCATGTCCTCGGTGAAGTGATAATCGGGATCGTGAGGAACCTCGACGCGCGTTACGCCGTCGTAGACCGCGGGCGACCACTGGTTCGTTTCGCCCCCGATGAAGCCGTAGAACTTGTCGAACCCCGAGCGCGTGGGCCAGCGATCGAAGGGGCCCGAGACCGAAGCTTCCCACGGCGGCGTTTCGTGGTACTTGCCGAAGGCGGCCGTGCTGAAGCCATTGCGCCGCAGGATCTCCGCCAGCGGGGCGACGGCGTTGGGGCGGACGCCGGTATTGCCGGGAAAGTTCGTGGCGAGCTCCATGATGGCGCCGGCGTTGCAGACGTGGTGGTTGCGGCCGGTGAGCAGCGCCATCCGCGTGGGACTGCACAGTGCCGTGGTGTGGAAGCGGTTGTATCGCAGTCCGCCGCGAGCCAGCCTTTCGCACGTCGGCATGTGGCACGGCCCACCGAAGGCGCTGGAGTGGCCGAAGCCCATGTCGTCGATCAGCACGATCACGACGTTGGGAGCGCCCTCGGGGGCTTTGACCTCGAATCGTGGCGGGGCCTTGGCTTTGCGGGCGTCGATTTCCGTGATCGGCACGACCTTGGGCTCGGGAATCGGCAAGGACGTGCGATCGAGAGATACCGGGTCGGTCGCTTCTTGAGCACGCGCCAACGGACGCGCGGCAAAGAGGACGCAAACGACGGCTACGCCAATACCGGCTCTTGCGCGCAATGGCAGAATCCAATTCCGAATCATTTTGCCGTCTCCGTAAAGAACTACGCGGACAGGTTCACGACGCCCCGCTTGCGCACGCTCCGACCACCCGAAGCGACCGGGTTGGACGTAGGTGCCATAGCTGCGTGGCGACGTGTTAGAACTCGACCTGGTATTTCTGGGTCATTTCGCGGCGAACCTTCGCCGTGTCTTCTTGGATCGACTGCACGATCCCTCGGGCCTCGGTTACGCCGTTGGCACGTGCCTGGGCGCCGGCTGCGCGGCGCTCGGGATCGACGTTTTCATGGTAGTAGCCGCCGTAGCTGGTCGAGCCCCACGAATAGGTTGCGCCGTAGATCTGCGCCTTTGCCGCGCCCGATTGAATGCCGATGCCCTGGATCGCGGCCTGGGCTTCTCGAAAACGCTGCGAGACCGACTGGCTAAAGTCGAGCATCGTCGGGTCGACATCCAGCATCGGCAGGGCGTCGACCTTGTCGGCGTACTTGCCGAACCACACGCCGATCAGGCCGATCGTCTTGGAGTCCTTGGTCTTGCCCTTGAGATCGTTCATCAGGGTTTGGACCGACTTGAAGTACTTGAGCGTGGCCGAGGTCTGGTTCTGCTGCGCCTGGTCGGCCGACACCTCGCTCGGTTGGGGCGGTTCCGGGGGAGCCATGCTCAACGAAGCGACGGGATGCTCAACGAGCGACAGAATGCGGCGCAGCCCGTCGGCGGTCAGCTCGCCCACCATGTCGAATTCCGTTCCCTTGGCCGATCCGACCCACTCTTGCAGGTCGTCGAGGTGCATGCCGCGGTTGTCGAGGGCTTCGAGGAATAGCTCTTTACCGTAGGTGTTGAGCATCGACGCATCCTCGCCAAATCGCATGCTCGCCACGCCGCGCGGCTTGTCGACCACGGTGACGTTCATGGAAATACTGTTCATGCTGGCCACGAGCTTGCTGAGCGCCTCGACATCGTAGCGCTGACCTTCCAGTGCTTTGGCCGTGCCGATGCGCTGCCGAACCATCTCGGCGGGAATCGCGTCCTGCGTGTCGAGGACCATCACGATCTGCGCTCCCTGCTCGATCTGCTGAATCGCTCCCTTCAAGGGCGCGGCCAGGTGATCGAATCCCTCGTGATCGGTATCGCGAAGCCAGCGGGCCACGGTCTGCCGATTCGCGGGCGCCATCGCCCCGGCCACGCGGGGGCCAAACTGAACCACGTAAGCGTTGTGTGGGAGGATCACCGCCTTGGTGCCGTTGATTTCGTCGGGCGTGCCGTGGTAGGTCCGCGCCACGGTCAACATGTTCGGTTCGCGATCGAGCTCGAACAGCACCACGAACCACGCCGGCTGCAAGGAAGACGGATCGAGATGCGCCGCAAGAACCGCGCGAGTCGCCTCGGGCGAAATGCTGGCAATGCCCGCTGCGTAGGCCTCTTCGTACTTCTCGCGCCAGCCGGCCTTCTTGGCGGCCGGGCTGTCAAGAAGCGCCTGCATGTCGACCAGCACGATGGTGTTGGCCATCGCGGGAACGCGGGCGAGCAATTCTTCGAAACCGGCGCGAGCCGTGGCGCCGAAACACAACACGACCGTCATCACACAGATGAGCGAAAGGGAAAGTTGGCGGCGACTCATGGTTACCTCGTATGCGTCAAAGAGAATGGGGGACGTGAGCAGCGAGCGGAAATCGCATTGTCGCGCAACGCCGGCGCGCGCTGGCTGCTTTACCGCGCAGAACCAAATCCCCGATCGGCCCGCGCGGAAACGGAATTTGCGCTCACTATCATGAAGTACGGCGGCGCGAGATTCAAGCCTCGCCGACGCGCCACGGCGGCCCAAACCCGATGAATCTCGGCTTGTTTATCACCTTTGAAAGTCGAGTCCTTTGTCCCCTTCGGGGGCGCCGACCATGGCGAAGTGAAATCCCTTTTCGTTCTTGGTAAGCTCCGCCACCATCGTGCCGCCGGAGTCGGGCTCCATGGCCAGCACGTTGTTGTCGATAGCGAAAACTCCCGTGACCGTATCGGTTTTGCCTCGATTGGTATAGGACCAGGTGAACTGTCCCTCGTCGGTCAATTCGAGCTGAAAGCTGGTTCCCTGGGGGCCGGCCGCTTTCCACGTGCCCGCAAGCGCTTTGGCGTCGAGCAGGTCGGCCACGGGCACGTCGGGCTCCGGCGGCACGGTCACCGGCACGTCGCTTTGCGGCTCGCCCCCGACCATCGTGAGCAACTCGGATGCGACCACGTCGTCCGGTTGCAGTTTTACCACCTCGCGAAGCTGAGCGGCCGCGGCGTCGGCATGGTTGGCGGTCATATAGTGATAGGCGAGCAGCAGCCGGGCGTCGGCTCGCCGAGGATTCGCTTTCACGTAGGCTTCCAGGGCGCGAAGCTGCTTCGTGTACACGTCGACGCTCGGATACAGGCCCGACATCGTCGTCCAATCCCAGCCGGGACCGACCGCTAACACCGCGTAGATCGTTGCCGCCGACTCTTGGTACTGCCCCAAGGCGAACAGCACGAGCGAACGAAACTCGTGTACGACGGCGTCTTTCGGCATCTCCTCCACCGTCTTGTTTACCAATTGCAGGGCCTTGGCGTAGTCGCCGCCGTAAAACGCGGTGCGAGCTCCGTCAAACGCATTCAGGCCTTCTTGTGTGGCGCCAGGGGGCAAGTCTTGCGGTTGCTCCTGCGTTTGCGGTGGCGCCTCGGTGACCACCAGCGGTTGCGAGTAGTCGTATACGACCGTGGTGGGTTCGGTGTAATACGGGTTCGAATACCCGTAGTAGCCGAATGCATACGCCGCACGGTTGACGCCCCACGCGGTAAGCCCGAACGCCATCGCCACGGGATTCTCGCTCCACATGTGCTGCCAGTAGTTGCCCCAATTGCCGTGCCAGTAGCCGTAGTGCCAGCCGTTGTGGCACCAATAGTTGTTATCCGCAAAGCCCTGCCAATCCTCGTGGCGATTCCGCATGTAGTCCTGCCGTGAACCCGTCCCGTCGCCAATCACGTCATGTCGACTGTCGAGTCTCGACTGTAGGTCGCTGCGTCGATCGGCAGGGCCGGCGATCTGTCCGGGACCTCGGTCGCCGATACCGGGAAGCGTCGCCGGGCGATCCGAAACGCCCGGCCGATTCGCAATGCCCGGCCGATCAGCGATGCCGGGTCGATTGGCGATGCCCGGGCGGTCGCTGACGGCGGGTCGGGTCGCGATTCCAGGACTGCCGCCGATGGCCGGGCGATCCGCCGTGGCCGGGCGGGAGCCGACGCCGGTCGATGGGCGCGAGCCAATCTCCGGTCGAGTGCCGACGCCGGTGGAAGGACGCGACCCGATTTCCGGCCGCGAGCCGATTTGGGGGCGGCTTCCGCCAGCGGGCTGAGTTCCCGCACTGGGGCGCGATCCTCCGCCGGGCGAGCTGAACGAGGGTGCGCTTCCCCCGCCGCGGTTGGCTCCGCCTGCAAGACCGCCGCTGCCGCCACCGCCGCGATTGGCCCCGCCGCCCAGGCTTCCGCCCCCGCGGTTACCACCAGCGGCGCCGCCGATTCGGCTTCCACCGCCTCCGGACATTCCACCGCGAGAGGCCCCGCCGCCCCCGGACAACCCTCCGCGAGCGCCTCCACCGCCCCCGCCGCGAGCGCCACCTCCGCCGCCGATCCCCCCGCGCCCTAAAGCGTCGCCGTCGATCGTCAGGCACATAAGCGAACAGACGGCCGCCAGTGCAAGCAACTTCTTTTTCATGGTAGTCCCAGCCTTTTCATTGCGGATGGACGAACCTATCGGCGAATCGCTCAAGACCCTGCCGGCTCCGGTGGCTTGCGAACCATGAGCACCGAAACGTCCGGAGCCGATTCGCCGCCCAAGACACGGTGCACGGTCTGCACCAGTACCGAGTCGGAGTTGACCGGAGTGAGGATGCGGGTAGCGCTGCCCGTCATTCCTTCGGACGAAACGCCATTGGCGCGTATGAGCCACTCGTCGCCTAGCTGGGTCCAATAGGCCTCGATGTACCCGCCCTGAGAGTCGAATGCCCACGCCCGAACCTGGCCGCGCAGCGGATCCCAGCCGATGCGCTGCTCGCCACTCATCGCGGGACCGCCCTGCAAGCGGACGTTGAACTTTTGCATCAGGTAGTTGCCGTCTTCCGACCATCGGCACGACGTCTCGACGAGCGAATCATCGCTCTCGTCGATCCAGTCCCCCACCAACCACGACAGCGCTTCCAATCGCTGGTGCGGCGTTATGACGGGTTCCTCGGCGAAATCGCGCACGCTGGCAACCAGCCACTTGCCGTCGCGATGCACGTGCAGCGCCGTATAGCTGCTGGTGCTCGCCGGGGCTTCAGGCTCCAGGAGTGCGATGGCCCGTCCCTCTTCGACCGCGGCGCCGGTGCTCAGCAGCCGGATGGAATCGACTTCGATGCGAATGCTGGCCTTGGGAAACGCCTGGAACAGCTCGGCGCCTCGACTTTCGATTTCTTCTCTGCCCTTGGTAATGACGTTGTCCTCGTCGATCATTTCTGCGTTCTCGGTGAACAGGGCGGCGATGGCCTTGGCATCCCCCTTGTTGTACGCCTCTTCATACGCCTTGGCCGTGGCGGCGATCTCCGCCAATGTAGCGGCCTCTTTCTCGTCGGTTGCTCCCTGTGCTTTGTCCGGGGCCGCGGTCTTTTTGGGGGCGGCCTGCTTCGACGCGGTTGGCTGGGGATCATCCGGCGCGCCGCAGGTAGCCCCTGCCGCCACCAGAACAACAACTGCGGCAAACAGTGTCTTCTTCATTTTCTACGTCCTTATGAACAACCTGATTCTGGATTGAACAAGGTGTTTGCGCGGGCAACTCCCGTTCCATGAGCATAAGCTCCGTCTGCTCCGCCTCAAGTACGGGCAGAGGAATCTTAACGGGGCCTGTCGTTCGACGTTCCAATTCCACAGGCAACCGACAAACAGCGGCTTATGCGAGTTACGGGCCGCAACCTGGCTTCGCCGCCTTCCACTCGGCCGGACCGACACCGGTCGGTGTTCCACTGCGCGATTCCGCACTGCTCGCGCGCGAATCGGGCGCATGTGGAGCTTTAGGTGGCAGACGTACTGCCCGACCAATTCTGACCATACGCCCCTAGGGAGCGAAATCTTCTTGCGTCTTGGCCGTTGGTCGATTGTAGTGGCAGCCGACGGAAGGGCCGTCGAGCGCAAGCGGGGCGACCCGTCGCCTGAGAACGCGTTACAACGCGTGACGCGGCGTCCGCAGGGCCGGTGCCAAACGGCCCGACTGCGCATGCCGTCGCCAATCGAGATGAAGTGACTTTCTCCCCCGGCATCCAGCAGATAGATTAGCGTCGACGAAATGAGCGACGCAAAAGACATCATCCGACGGTGTGCCGCTGCCGCGACCACGCGGTTTGATCTGTGGATCGAGCTGCTGCGCACTTGGCGCGTGCGGCGCATGGC
>CAYQAJ010000037.1:0-14886 GCA_964415245.1 uncultured Pirellulaceae bacterium
CGCCGGAGGGGAAGCGGATTTTTGAGTTTCAATACGGGCCGATCTTCACGCAGATTTGCCTGGCCGATGAAATCAACCGGGCCACACCCAAGACGCAGTCGGCGATGCTGGAGACGATGCAGGAGGGGACGGTCACCGTGGCCGGCAATCGGTACGTGCTCGACAAGCCGTTCTTCGTCATGGCCACGCAGAACCCCATCGAGCAGGAGGGAACGTATCCCCTGCCCGAAGCCCAGCTCGACCGCTTCTTCTTCAAGCTGACGGTGGGCTATTCGAGCCGCGAGGAACTGGCGACGATCGTGGATCGCACGACCAAGGGCACGGTCATCGAGCCGCAGAAAGTGATGGACGGCGCGGAAATCCTCAAGTGGCAGAAGCTGATTCGCGACGTGATCCTCGCCCCCCACGTGCAGGACTACATCGTGCGACTCACGCTGGCCACGCACCCCGAGGGGCCGTTTGCTCTGCCCATCACGAATCAATATCTGCGGTGGGGGGCCAGCCCGCGCGGGTCGCAGGCTCTCTCCTTGGCGGCGAAGGTGCGGGCCTTGCTCGAAGGGCGATACAACGTGAGCTTCGAGGACGTGCGGCGAGTGTATCTGCCGGCCATGCGGCACCGTGTGATCCTGAACTTCGAGGCGCAGGCCGAGAACATCGACACCGACCACGTGCTGTTGGAAATCCTGCAAAAGCTGCCCGAAAAGGCAGATGAAATTCCGGTCGCCTCGGTGGTGGCGTAAAGCGTTTCGTCTCGGCGGCGACCGCGACGACCTAACCTGCGGGTACACGTCATCGTCCCACTTATTTTACGGTGTCCACCCGGCGTATGAGTCAATCAGCCACGCAAACGCCGCTGTTGAGCCCGCAGCTCCTGGCGCAACTCGAGCGGATGGAGTTGGTGACGCGCAAAGTGTTTCGCGGCCGGATCAAGGGGGAGCGGCGCAGCCGGCGCAAAGGGCAGAGTGTCGAGTTCGCCGACTTTCGCAGCTACGTTCCCGGCGACGACCTGCGGTTTCTCGACTGGAACCTGTACGCGCGGCTCGACAAGCTCTTTCTCAAATTGTTCCTGGAAGAGGAGGACCTGCACTTTTACGCCCTCATCGACGCCAGCACGTCGATGGACTTCGGCGAGCCCACCAAGCTGCATTACGCCAAGCAAATGGCGGCCGCACTGGGGTTCATCGGCCTGTGCCGCGCCGACCGCGTGCGCGTGGAATCGCTCGGCTCCTCGCGGCAGCACGCCGGTCCCGTTCTTCGTGGCCGTCAGAGCCTGTGGCGGATGCTTGCCTGGCTCGACGCATTGCCGCCGGGCGAAAACGTGCCTTTGGTCGAGGGCGTTAAGAACTTCTGCCTTCGCAACAGCGGCAAGGGCATTCTCGTCTTGATCTCCGACCTGATGGACAAGCAGGGCTACGAGTCGGCGCTGCGTTACCTGTTGGCTCAGCAGCTTGACGTGTATGTCGTGCACGTGCTGGCCGCCGAGGAGCTGGATCCCGAGCTGATCGGCGACTTGAAGCTCGTCGACTGCGAAGACTCCGACGTGGCCGAGATTACCGTCAGCCGGCCGCTCATGGAGCGCTACCGGCGCACCGTCGCCTCGTTCATCGAGGGAGCGCGGGAGTTCTGCACGCGACGCGGCATGAACTACCTGATGACCAACACGCAGAGGCCGGTCGACGAGCTCGTGCTGAATTACCTCCGCCGACGAGGACTGGTGCGGTGAATTTTTTGCCCGTCGAGTTCTTCAGCGGATTTTGGGCCAACGCGGCGGCCTGGGCGGCGGTGGCGGCGGTGATACCGGCCATCATCCTGCTCTATTTTCTCAAGCTCAAGCGCCACCCCGTCGAGGTGCCCAGCACTTATCTGTGGACGCGCACGATCGAGGACTTGCACGTCAACTCGATCTGGCAGCGGCTGCGGCAGAACCTGCTGTTGTTCCTGCAGATTTTGCTGGTGCTGCTCGTGCTCTGGGCGCTATTGCGCCCGGGCTGGCGCGGTTCGCGTTCGCTGGGCCAGCGATACATCGTGCTGATGGACGTATCGGCCAGCATGAACGCCACCGACGAATCTCCCTCGCGGCTGGAAGCGGCCCGGGCCCGCGCCGAGGAAGTCATCGACGGCATGGGATCGGGCGACGTGGCCATGATTCTCAGCTTTTCCGATACGGCTCGCGTCGAGCAGTCGTTTACTGAAAACCGGACGATGCTCCGCAACCGGCTCCGCCAGATCGGGCCGACGTCGCGCGCCACCGACATGACCGAAGCGCTGCGCGCCGCCGCCGGGCTGGCCAACCCGGGGAGCACCAGCCAGGACGAGCAAGACGTGCAGGTTGCCGAACCGCTTCCCGCCACGGTCTTCATTCTCAGCGACGGCGGGTTCCCACCGGTGTCCGACTTCGCCCTGGGCAATCTCACGCCACAATACATTCCCGTCGGCTCCGCGGCGCCGGACAACGTGGGGATCGTCGCCTTCACTACGCGGCGCAACATCGAAAGGCCGGGGCAGGCACAGGCGTTCGCCCGGTTGGCGAATTACGGGGTCGACAGCGTGACCGTCGACGTCGAACTGCTGGTCAACGGCGAGTCGCGCGACGTGCAGCGGGTCGAGGTGCCGGCAGGCGAGCAAGTGTCGGTCGATTTCGACCTGTCGGACATCGACGCCGGCGAGCGGACCGCGCTGGAGTTAGTGCTGGACCGCGACGATGCCCTGGCGTTGGACAACGTGGCCTACGCGGCGCTCAATCTGCCGCGGCCGGCGCGGGTGCTGCTCGTCACGCCCTCCAACAACGCGCTGAAGGCGGCCCTGGGAACCGAGGAGGCGATCAAGCTGGCCAACACCACGGTGGTCGAGCCCGCCCTGCTCCAGACTCAGCGGTACCAGGCCGACGCGGCGGCCGGCGTCTACGATTTGATCATCTACGACCGCTGCTTGCCGCCGACGATGCCGCAGGCCAACACACTTTTCATCGGAGTCGTCCCGCTGCTGGATACGTGGTCGGCCGGGCCACCGCAGGGCCCGCCGGTGATCACCGACATCGACCAGGTGTACCCGCTCATGCAGTTGCTCGACCTGCGCGACGTGAACATCATCGAGGCGGTTCCGCTCCACGGCGGCGTCGATCCGCAGAATGGCCAATCCAGGGAGCGCCCACCTGGTGGTTCCGTGCTCATCGATTCGGACATCGGGCCGCTCATGATCGTCGCGCCGCGGGAAGGCTTCGAGGATGCCGTGCTCGGATTCGAGCTCTTCGGCACCAATGCCGACGGCCAGACGGTGCGCAACACCGACTGGCACCTCCGCCGCAGCTTTCCCGTGTTCGTGTTGAATGTGGTGAGCTACCTGGGAGGCGGACGCGCGGCGGTGGAAGGCGTGAGCGTTCGCCCGGGAGACTCCATCGCGCTCCGCTCGACGTTGCCGGTCGAGAAGGTGGTGGTCGAAGATCCCGAAGGCAACCGCGTCGAGGTCGCGCGGGAAGCGCAGAATACCTTCGTGTACACGCGAACCGACCGGCCGGGCATCTACCGCGTGTACGAAGTCGCCGGCGACGAGCCGTCACAGCTTTTCGCCGTGAACCTGTTCGACAGCGAGGAGAGCAACCTCGTGCCGCGGGGAGAAGTGCAACTGGGCTATTCGACGATCGAAGCCGCCTCGGACTGGCAGCCGGCACGCACCGAAGCCTGGAAGTGGCTCTTGCTGTTGGGCGTCGGCGTGATGATGATCGAGTGGTATATCTACCACCGACGAGTGTATCTGTAGCGGAGTTCTGCCAAGTCACCCATCGCGATGAATCGGGAAGTCGTCAGTTGTCCGTGGGTCCATTTACGTCCATGCTCGTCCATTCTCTGTTACAACTGACAACGGACAAAGGACGACGGACATTTCCTACGTTAACTGCACGATCGGCAGCTCCGTCGGCTTCGTGGCCTGCTGCAAATTGGGCTTCAGATCGTCGCGCGTCAAAAGCTCGGCATAGGCGCCCAGCCGCCGCTTGAGCTCGGCGTAGTAATACGCGGGGAGCGTTTCGCTCTTGCCTTCGTGAAACGCGCGGAAGCCCGCGTCGCTCTTCAGCATGCCTAGTACCTCGCGGCATTTGCGCACCAGCGCGTGCGTGAAGGCTGTCCGCACGCGGTGCAACGTGCGTACTTTCCAGTTTGTCGTGCTTCGCACTCGGCGGCGGAGCATGTCGCGGCTGGCGCAGTGCTGCAACAATCGCACGAACCGCTCGTAATAGCTCGCCGGATCGTAGTGCTTCAGCTTGAAGGCCAGGTACGGCGTGTAATAGAAAGTGAAGGGCATCGCCTTGAGAATGCGATCGGTAGCCAGGTAATCGTCGTACAGCGGCGTGCCGCCGAAGGGCACGGGAATGTTAAACGTGGGCCACACGTAGGGCGTCCGATCCATGAACTCGGTGGTCAGCTCGATCGGACCGTCCCCCGCGTCGGTATCCAGCCCAAAGATGAAATTTGCCTGCAGGTAGGGCACGTTCTCGTTGAGCTGCCGGAAGTGCTCGGCCACGTGCCCCACCTTCTCGAGGCCGATCCTGCCTCCGGCGCCCCCCTTGCCCGAATAGTCGGTCCACGACTCGATGCCCGGCGCAACGGCCACGCAGTTGGTTTCCTTGAGCCGTTCGAGCCGCGCCTCGCGAAGAATGCTCAGCGAGCTTTCCATCACGTAGGGGAGCCGCTCTTTGGGCGGAAGCGTCTCCAGCACCGATAGCGTCTGGTCGAATTTGACGCCGAAGTTCGGGTCGTGAAACGCGATCAGCGTGCCCGGCAGATTCTTGGCCAGGAACCGAAGGTCCTCGACCATCCGCTCCTTGGGCAGCAGGCGGTAGGGGTTGTTCCAGTCGATGCAGAAGTTGCACGTGTATGGGCAGCCCATACTGGCCAGCATCGGCACGCTCGACATGAACGTCCGCCAGCGTCGCCAGAACATCGCCGTGCGGCGGATTTCGGGCATCCGCTCCTCAACGGTGGGCAGGTCATCGAAAGGCACCTTGCTGGAAACGATGGCGCCGGGATCGTAGTGCCCGTCCAGGATCTCCCGCACGCGCTCCTTGTCGCACTCCATCACCGCCAGGTCGAAGAACCGCAGGCAGTCGTGGGGAAAAGCCTTGGCGTGCGGTCCACCGATGACGGTGAGTGCGCCCGACTGCCGGTACATCTTGCCGATGGCGTACGCCAGGCCGCTGGCTTGCGTGTAGCTGGCGACGAACAGCACGTCGAGATCGCGGGGGAGCTTGCGGGCCGGATCGCCGACTCCGTAGTACGTGGCGTAATGCACGTCGTGGCCGAGCTGGCGACACCAAACGGATACGGCCTGCGGCGTGACGCTGGCGTACTGCTTGGTCAGAATGAAGTGCGAAATCGTTTCCGACGTGCTGCTCGAAGGAAGCGAAAGGATGTCGAGAATGCCGACGCGCATCAGGGATGCTCCCACCTCAGCCGCAATTGTGTCGTATCCGCGCTCGGCCGGCACCTGCGGCGGGTGTGGGCCAATCCGAGTCCCTGCCTGTGCGGCAACAGAACGGCTGAAGGCGGATTAGACGAGGATCCTCCCCCGAGCCTGAAGCTGGAAAAGGAGAATGGAGTTTTGCGGGTCGCGAACGTCGCTGCCGCACGGGCGGCGCTGCCGATAACCCGTTGGCGGGCGCTCGGGAGCGATTCCGCGCCGACTCGGTTGGGTGCGCACGCCGACCCCACGACGCAAGTGACCGGCATTGTATACCTGTGCTGGCACCCGTGAGAAGTGCGTCCCGCACATGTTGAGCGACAAAAACAGCCGCCGAGGTGCCTAAGCCAGCCGCCACGGCACAAGAACTGCCGGTCGGGCAAACTGGGCGCTGGCCGACGCATTCGCCGCGCGCGGCAGCGTTGGGACCATCGGCGTGACGGCGACGCCACCAGCGTCCCGGCGTTACCAAGGGGTGCAATGCAGGCTACTTCGGCGTGATCACCAACTTGCGATACGCCACCGCGCCGTGGTCCCCCTGGAACATGATCGGGCCGGTTTCGGCTTCCTGGCCGGTGACGCCCGAAGGGGTCGGACCTTTCATCTCCACGTTTTCGTGAATCACCTGATCGTTGAGCACGACCTTGAGGAACTTGGCGTTGGCCGTCTTCTTGCCGTTTTCGAACCGCGGGGCCTGAAAGTCGATGACAAAAGTTTGCCACTCTCCTGGTGCCTTCGAGGCGTTCACGCGCGGTGCCGCGGCGCTGTAGAGTCCGCCCAAGTCGCCCGGCCCGACCTGCTCCTTGCCGAAGCTGTCGAGCACCTGCACTTCGTATTCGCCCATGACGTAGATGCCGGAGTTGGAGCCCTTGGGCACCATTACGTCGACGCGGATGGTGCAGTCGCCGAACTTTTCGAGCGTGTAGATGTCGACTCCGCCCCCGGCGGGATTGACCAACTCGCCGGTCGCATCGCCCGCCTTGTCGACTTCCAGCGCGGCGGGGTTGTCGGCTGCCAGCTTGGCGATACCGACGGTCCACTTGCTGCGATCCTTGGGTTCCTTGAACGTCCACCCTTCCAGATTCTTACCGTTGAACGGTTTGACAGCCGACGCCGACTCGGGCTCGTCGGCGCGAAGGGGGGCCCCGAGCCAAAGAGCCGAGGCAGCCGAAAGTGCGGCAAGCAGCAGTGTCTTCAGGCCGGTGAGGAACATGCGTGGTTTCCTTGTTCGAGGCGTCGTGGATTCATCGATTCGCACACGCGCGGGGGGGAAGTGCCGCGGTCATGGCGACGGGGACTCCATTCTGGGATGCCACGCCGCCGCATGCAAGCGCCCCGTGCGCCGCCGGATACAAACGCCCCGTGCACAGTTGAATCGACCGGCCCTCCACCCCGCTTGCGGTTTCGCGCTCCGGAGGCAACGCCAACCATCCTCCCATCCTCCCGCGCCAGTTGAGATTACTCCCTCAATCGACTACTGTGAACGTGCAGCGCCGCTCGATGGCGCGGTAACGAGCAGCACTGTCGTATCGAGGTAAATCATGGTTCGACGGCTTGTCGCGGCTTCGCTCCTGACCGGTATCTTCGCCGTGCTGGTACTACCACTCCTGTGGACGCAGGCGTCGCTAGTCTTCGCGCCGACGGCCGGAGCCGCGCAGGCACAAGAACCCACGGAAAGCGGCGAAGAGCACTCCGTGGAGCACGCGGCCGAGCGCCAGCCCCGCGCGATACCCCAGTGGATTTGGGCCGACCCTTCGCCCAAGGCGGGGCAAACGGCGTATTTTCGAACGACGTTCCGACTCGACGAACCGGTCCGCCACGCCGAGCTTCGCTGCGCCGCCGACCGGCGGATGAGCATAGTTCTCAACGCCAGGCATCTCGGCGACGCCGAGAACTATCAGCAGATGGCCCGCTTCGATGCCGCGCCGCTTTTACACAAGGGCACGAACATCCTGGCGGTGAAGGCGACAAGCGAAGGTAATACGGCAGGCGTGGTGCTGGTGATCGACATTGAGCTGGAAAGCGGCGCCCTCGTGCGAATTGTCAGCAACGATGCCTGGTTCGCCGCGCTCAAAGAGCCAAATGGCTGGAATCAACTCGAATCCGACCGCGACCAGTGGTTCGAATCAACCTCGTTCGGCGCCCTGGGCGTATTGCCTTGGGGCGATCCCACGGGCGAAGTCGACGACTACAACCAGTGGAAAAAAGCGCTCGGCACCGAAGGCGCGGTCGACCCGACGCTCCTCTCCTATCCGCCCGGCTTCGAGGTCGAATTGGTCCGCTCCGCCCGCAGCGGCGAAGGTTCTTGGATTAGCCTGGCGTTCGATCCGCGGGGTCGCATTATCGTGGCGCGCGAGGACAAGGGCCTGTTGCGGATGACTCTGCTGCGCGACGGCCGCGCTGAGACGCAGGTCGAATCGGTCGACGACACGCTGCGCGAATGCCGCGGTCTGCTCTGGGCCTACGACAGTCTGTACGTGAACGCAAACAACTCGCAGGGGCTCTACCGACTGCGCGACACCGACGGCGATGACCGCTTCGACGAGGTGAAACTCCTGCGCGCGACCGGCGGCGGAGTGGGACACGGCCGCAACGACCTGGTGCTCGGCCCCGACGGCGCAATCTACCTGATCCACGGCGACGACGTTCTCCTGCCGACCGACTTCGACCCCGCCGGTTCGCCGCACGCGCATTACGAGCTCGATCGCCTGCTCCCCTGCCGCTGGAATCAGTTCTTGCAGAACTACGGCACGATTCCCCCCGCCGGCCACGTGATTCGCACCGACCGCGACGGCCGCACGTGGCAGCTTATGGCGGGGGGCTTTCGCAACCCGTACGGCATCGACTTCAACTCCGACGGCGAGATGTTCACCTACGACGCCGACATGGAGTGGGACGTCGGCGCCCCGTGGTATCGCCCCACGCGCGTCAACCACATTGTCTCGGGAGGCGATTATGGCTGGCGGCAGGGGAGCTTCAAATGGCCGGCGTTTTATCCCGACTCGCTTCCCTCGAACCTCGATATCGGCCTGGGTTCGCCCACGGCGGTTCGTTTCGGCTATCGCAGCCAGTTCCCCTCGCCGTATCGCGAGGCGCTGTACATTCTCGATTGGGCGTACGGCCGTATCATCGCGGTACACATGAAGCCGCGCGGCGCCAGCTACGAATGTACCGCCGAATCGTTCATCAAGGGCCGGCCGCTCAATGTGACCGACCTGGAAATCGGCCCCGACGGCGCCATGTACTTCCTCACCGGTGGCCGGGGAACCCAATCGGGACTGTACCGCGTGCGGTACACCGGGCCACAGGTCGATCCGCGCCCTCCCACCGCCGAGGAGATTGCCGCTGCCGAGCAGGCCGCCCAAGCGCGCGCGCTGCGGCATCGGCTGGAAGCGTTTCACGGCGGGCCGTACGCCGACGCGATTGGCACCGCCTGGCCCCACCTCGACAGCGACGACGTGTGGATTCGCCATGCCGCGCGTGTCGCAGTCGAGTTCCAGCCGCTCACCGAGTGGCGCGAAATGGCACTGGCCGAGAAGCGCCCGACGGCCCGCACCACCGCACTCTTGGCGCTGGCGCGCATGGAAACCGAGTCGATGAGGCCGCGCGTGATAGCGGCCATCGCCGATTTGCCGTGGGAGGAGCTGTCGGCCGAGCAACAGACGATCGCACTTCGCGCCGCTGTCGTGTGTCTGGCGCGAATGCACGACACCGATAGCGACTCGGTAACCGCTCTGCGCAAACGACTGGCAAAGCTATATCCGGCTTCGACGCGCGAGGCGAACGAGTTGTTGTGTGAGCTGTTGGTGTTCCTCGACGAGCCGACGGTCGTCGCCAAAACGCTGCCCTTGATCGCGGCGGCGCCCACGCAACCCGAAAAACTGCACTACCTGTACATGCTGCGGGCCGCCAAGAGCGGCTGGACGCTGGCCGATCGAGCCACGTACATCCAGTGGCTCCGCGAGGGGGAGCGATTCGCTGGCGCGCACCTGATGCCGCGGTTCATCCAGTGGATTCGCGAGGACGCCGCCGAAACGCTGAGCGACGCCGAGCGGCAATCGCTGTCTGAGTTGCTTGCGCCCGCTCCGCCGCCGACCGAAGCGGAATCGCCCCTGCCGAACCGGCACGTCATCAAGCAGTGGCAACTGAACGACCTGGCCGACGCGCTCCCCGAGGTCGATCGCGGCCGCTCGTTCGACGGTGGCAAGGCGATGTACGCGGCCGCGCTGTGTGCCCGCTGCCACCGCATGGCGACCGAGGGAACGCCGCTGGGCCCCGACCTGACCGACGTGGCGCGAAGATTCGGCCGCCGCGACATCCTGATTTCGATTCTGGATCCGTCGCGGGTCGTCGACGAAAAGTATCGCGGCACCTCAATCGTCACGCACGATGGAAAGGTAATTGTGGGCCAGGTGACGGGCGAAGAGGATGGACGCGTGCTCGTGGCCAGCGACCCGCTTCAGCCGCAGCATGTCATCGCGGTGCCCAAGGACGAGATCGAGCTGCAAGCGGCATCGCCGACCAGCCCCATGCCGGCCGGCCTGCTCGATACCTTGTCGCTCGATGAAATACTCGATCTGCTGGCCTACATCGAATCCGGCGGCGATCCTGGCCATCCGAGCTTCCAAGGCTCGTCTCCCAAGTAACAAATGGACGGCCGCGCGCGACACACTGACACGGAGACGCGGGGACGCGGCGACATGCTCCCCGGTTAGCCGCGAAGCGAAGCGGAGCGCGATCGACACGGCGCTATGAAGCAACCGCCTCTCCGACTGAAAACGGAACACCGAAAACTGAAAACTAAAACGGCCCTCGGCTGTACTTACCTTAGCGGGAGCCAATCATGCGCTACGGCGAGCTCACCTGGCTCGATATTCAGGACCTCGACAAGGACCGCGTCGTCGTGGTCTGTCCGATCGCTTCGTTGGAACAGCACGGGCACCATTTGCCGCTCTTGACCGACACGTTCCTTGTGACCGGCGTGGCCGAGCGCGTACACGAGAAACTTGCCGACCGCATCCTGCTCACTCCGACGTTGTGGCTGGGTGCGTCGGACCATCACCTCGACTTTCCCGGCACGATCTCGGTGCCCAACACGGTCTACGTCGAGATGATCAAGTCGGTAGCGGCCTCCATGGTACAGGCCGGTTTCTCGCGCATCCTGCTCTTGAACGGCCACGGCGGGAACATCGCGCCCGGCGAAACGGCAATCACCGAACTGGCCAATGAAGTTGATGAGTGCGACGAGGTATACGTAACGCTCGCTTCGTACTGGACGGTGGCTCAGGCGGCGATGAAGCCTCAGGATCACGGCATGCAGACCCCAGCGCTCACGCACGCCTGCGAATACGAAACGTCGATGATGCTGCACCTGCACAGCCGGCTGGTGAAAATGGAACGGGCCCGCGGTCAGGCCGAGCCGGTGGTTCCCGCGCCGCCGACGGTTCGCGTGGCCGGGCGGTTTCATCGGATGTCGCCAACGGGCGCACTAGGCCGGCCCGAGTTGGCGACCGCCGAGAAAGGGGAGTCGCTCTTATCCGCGATCGCGGGCGAAGTCGCCGCGCTGATCGAAAACATGCTCACGTGGCCCGAGCGCAAGATTCTTGGCCCGTGAGATAGCCGCCACATTTATGTGGCGCAAGCGCCGACTGACGCGGGGAAACGGGGACACGGCGAATTGTTTCCCGGTTAGCCGCGACGCGCAGCGGAGCGCGCGGTACGCGGCGACGCGGAGTGCCGATAGCCGCCACATTCATGTGGCGCTATTCCTCAACCGATCCGTCAATCGCCACCGCCTTAAGCTGCCCACCTTCGCCGCCGACGAGCGCATGCCGGCCGTCGGACGCAATCGCTACGCAAAAAGCCCAGCCGTCGATCACCGGCACGTCGGCGGTAATCTCGACCGTTTGCGGGTCGATCACGCGCACGTGGCCGTCGTTGCACGCGGCGATGATACGCTGGCCGTCGGGCGTCCAGGCAATGTCGAGCGGCTCGGCGGAGAGCCGGGCGAAGCGCACGAGCCGCCCGATCGTCGGCTGCCAGATGCGCACCGTGCGGTCGGCCCCGGCCGAGGCGATCTGCTGAAGCGCCCCTTCGCGCGGCGGCGCGATTGCCAGTGCATGCACGGCGGCCGTGTGATTGTCCAGCGTGCGCACGAGACGCCCGGTCGAGAACTCCCACACCCGCAGACTCTGGTCGAGGCCGGCGGAAACCACGTGCTTGCGGTCCGCGAGAATCACCACGGCGGTCACGCCACGCGAATGTCCTTCCAGAACGCGAGTCGTCGGCGATTTGGTGTCCGATGCCCAATGCAGCGACACGGTCTGATCGGCCGATGCGGCCGCCCAGGCATCGTCGCCGGCCCAAGCGACGCGGTACACCACATCGTTGTGGGTTTCGTCAACCGAGATCAGTCGCCGCTCGGGCCATGAGTAGAACTCGATGCGGCCGCTCTCGGCGGGATTTCCGCCCGCCACGACTAATGCATCGCCGAATGGGGAGAACGAAACGTGGCCGACGTGCGGCATGCCGGTCTTCAGGCGGTCAATCAACTCCAGATCGGGCCACGTTCGCACTTCGATGCCGCGCTGTGAGGCGACAACGACCGAGGCGCCGTCGGGGGCAAAGGCGAGCGACGTGATGGGGGGCTCGGCGGCTAGCGACGCGATACCGAGAAGTGGCGAAAGTGCGAGGGAGAGAATAACGGAGCGCGAAACCGCAAGCGGTGTGGCAAATGTCGAGGTGCGGATCGTGCGATGAATCATTTGCGCGGGCGCGTTGTTCAGAATGTTGTGATTGTTGTTCAAGATGTTGCGCTTCACGTCAGCAGCTCTTCGATCAGTTCGCCGCCCTGGTTGACGTGCACGGGGCGACCGTCCGACGTTTGCAGCAAGTGTTCGGGGGCGACGCCCAACAGCGTGTAGAGCGTCGAGGCCAGGTCGGCCGGCGTCACGGGGCGGTCCTTGGGGCTCTCGCCGTGTGCGTCGCTGGCGCCGATCACCTGTCCGCCGGCAACTCCGCCCCCTGCCAGCGCGACGCTGAACACGCGCGGCCAGTGATCGCGCCCGCCGCCGGTGTTGAGCTTGGGCGTGCGGCCGAACTCGCCCATCACCACGACCAATGTATCGTCCCACAGGCCTCGCTTGACCAGATCGTGCAACAGCGCGGCCAGCGCCCGATCGAACGAAGGGATCAGCCCCACGGGCACCTTCGCTCCCGTATACCCTTCCTTCAGCCGCGTGTACTGATCCTGATGCGTGTCCCAGCCGGTGTTGTTGACCGTGACGAACGGCACGCCGCGCTCGATGAGCCGCCGCGCCAACAAACAGCTTTGCCCGATCGTCCTGCTGCCGTAGCGCTGCCGCACTGCGTCGGGCTCGCGCGCCAGGTCGAACGCCTGCCGCGCTTCGCGCGACGCGATGAGCCGATAAGCCTGGTCGAAATGCGGTCCGCGCGAGTCGGCATCCGCCTGGTCGAGCCGGCGGCTGAATCCGTCGAGCTCGTTTTGGAACGCGCGGCGCCGTGCCAGTCGCTCGGGCGTAACACTGGGGTACAGGTCGAGATGCCTGACGCGGAAGTCGGGCTTCGCCGGATCCCCCTCGACCGAAAACGGCCGGCACGTCGCGGGCAGAAATCCCTCGCCCGACATCTTGCCGCCCCCCACGCGGAAGTCGGGCACGGCGACATGGCGAGGCAACACGACGGCATCGTCGTCCGCTCGATCGACGCCTGAGACGCCGCCGCGCAGTGAAGCGATAACGGAACCGTAGCTGGGATATTCGAGCGCCGGCGACGGCTTGTAGCCGGTGAGCAGGTAATGGGCGCCGAAGTTATGTTCCCCCAGCGGCGACGTGACCGAACGAATCACCGCCAACCGGTCCATCCGCTTCGCTAACTCGGGCATCAGTTCGCAAATCTGAATGCCGGTCACGGAAGTCTGGATGGGGTTAAAGGGGCCGCGCACTTCCAACGGTGCATCGGGCTTGAGGTCGAACGTCTCCAAGTGGCTCGGGCCGCCGTCGAGCCAGATCAAGATGCAGTTGCGAGCCTTGAGGCCGGTTTTGGCGCTCGCAGAGTCCGCGGTACTGGCGCGGAGTCGAAACAGATCGGCCAGTCCAACGCCAAGCGCCGCGAGCGAACCGATGCGGACAAAGTCGCGCCGCGTGACGCCGTCGCACCTGCGAGAAGTGGAGGTTGTATTCATGACTCGGTTCCAGGTAGACGCACCGCTCAATGGTTCGTCACAAACTCCCGGCAGGTGAGCAGGCTCCACAGAAAGTCTTCGAGGCGCTCACGCCGCTCATTCGCGTCGCCGACGTCGAGTTGCTCGGCCCAGTAGCTCTGCTCGCGCTCATCGGGCGATCGGCCGAGTGCCCGCGTGTAAAACTCCTCGACGATCTCGCGGGTCGATGCGCCGTCCGCCATCAGCCGGTGCAACCGACCGTCATCACTTTCGACGCGGCTGTTGACCAGCGGCCCATTGACCAACAGCAGTGCCCCGCCGATTCCTCCGGCAGGTTCACTGCCCGGCGCACATGTGTCGCCGCGCGAACAGCCACGCAGCTCGTTGAGATCGTACGACTGGCGCGCCGGGTCGAACCACGTAATGGCCCGCGCTGCGCTCGGCGCGCCAGCCTTTCCTTCGCCCAATTGTGGCAGCACGCCCGTCACGTCGGAAAGCGCGTCGAGCAACACTTCGCTCTCCAGCGGGCGAACGATCGCGTGCGCGTAGAATCGATCGGCGGGTCCGCTGCCATCGCCGCCGGCCTGCCGCTGGTACGCGGCCGAAAGGGCGATCTCCCGCAGCGTGTGCCGAAGATCGTAACCGCTATTCGCCAAGTCATCGGCCAGTCGCGCCAGCAGCTCGGGGTGCGACGGCGGATTGGTCGACCGCATGTCGTCGTCGGGCTCGACCAGGCCGATGCCCATCATCGCCTTCCACAAACGGTTGGCCAGCGCCGTAGCGAAGTACGGATTGTCGCACGACGTGAGCCACCGGGCCAGCGCTTCGCGACCATCCGCGTCCGTATCGATCCACGGTCCGCCGGGAAGCCGCGGTCGCGCCGCTTCGCCTGTGCCCGGGTGCGTCACTTCGCCCCGCGGATTGGCGCGAACGTAGCGGCCCGTTTCCAGCCGGGCGAAGATGGCCGCGAGCCCGTGGTAATCGTCCTGCGTCCAGCGGTCGAGCGGATGGTCGTGGCAATTGGCGCACCGCAGCCGCACGCCCATGAGGGCCTGGCTGACGAACTCGGCCTGTAGCCGGGCATCGCCCGCCACGCGGTAGAAGTTGGCCGGCCCGACGCTGTGCGTATCCCCCTCGGCGGTAACGAGAGCCAAGGCAATCGCATCCAACGGCGCGCCATCAGCCACTTTCGCATGCAGCCAGTCGTAATAAGCACGCGATCCCTCGGTTCCCTGACCTGGCGAACCGACGCC
>CAYQAJ010000037.1:14986-26904 GCA_964415245.1 uncultured Pirellulaceae bacterium
GGCACGGTAATCTGCAGGGTCGCCACGTGCGAGAGAAATCGCACAGCGACCGCGTGCCGTCCTCGGCGCAGCACGGTGAGCTCACCGGATGGGCTAACTTCGACGGCGCCCGGATCCTGCGCCGCGTACACGGCGAGGCGGGTAACGTCGCGGCGGCTGCCGTCGTCAAAGTGCGCGACGACCGAAAGCGAAAGGGAAGTCGGCACCGATTCGGCAGTCGCCGCCGCTGGTTCGACTTCGATGCGTTCGAGTTGGCGCAGTTGGAGCCGCCGCGCGCCTTGCGCAATCCAGGCGGTGAGCAACGCGGCCTCGTCCGAATCACTGCCGAACCGGAAGCCGCCGCCGTGATCCAACTCAAGCGTGGGCTTGGCCAACAGCAGGCTCTGCTCGGGATGAGCCAGGTTGACGCGGCGCCCTTTCAGCCGGCGCACGATTTCGTCGTGGTCGTGCCGCGGATCGCCGCCAAAGAGCGAAAGCTTGAATCCCCCGCGACCGCTGGCGGCACCGTGGCAGGCGGCCGCATTGCAACCGGCGCGGGTAAGCACCGGCAGCACGTCGGTGTCGAAATCCACATCTACAGAAACGGCCGAAGCGTCGGGCGCGGACGAGAGCGCGGCTGCCAGCACTGCGACGGTAAGCGCGCCGGACATGGGCGGTAATTCCTTACGCGGCAAACGGCGTGCCGCGGGCGATCGATTTCGAGCGGCTCGCAAAACCTTCTCGGAAACCGCGCGTGCGGAAACCTCAAAACGACTCGTATTGCAAGGCCGGCCACACACTGCTAATTACACGCACCCGCCGCACGCGAGATTTCTCCATCCTACCGCAACCGCGGGCCAAAGGCACGATCAAGCGGTCCAGAACAGGGAACACGGCCGCGGAAGTCGCGGTGCCGGGAGAAAAGGGATTTCGATTCGGAAAAATGCGACCAAGAAGGATTGACTTTGCCCGCGCGGCGGCCGATATGTGTTGCTGTACCTCGCCGACCCAGGAAACGTGGGGTACAATTACACGGAAACAATTGGCAGTTCGACTCGTATGAGCGGCGTGGTCGGCTTAGCAGCCGCTAATCGCGGGTCGGCTTTTGAAACAACCTCCGGCTAGCATTCCGGCAGAGGGACCATCAGGTTAGCGTAGGCCGGGGTCACCAACGGCTGGTGCGATAGCACGCCAGACCCCCGCCTGTCTCGCAGCGACTCCATTTGCTGCAAGCGGCCGGAGGAATTTTTATACTTTGCCGCGCGCTTCGCCGGCGCGGCCGCTCTACTCGAACGAAATCGAGAGGGCTGGCCGCGCCGGCGTGCGTGTTTTGGGGGCTTCTCTCCCCACGCGGTGCTCTGCTGAACGCGGGACTTCTGCCGCGTCTGCCGTCTTACCTCGTAGCGGCATGATCTACGCAGCGCTTGACGACCGACTGCTCGTGGGACAAGCTGTCAGCTTCCGCAACGGTGTCTTCCGCCCTGCCCGCCTCCTTTGCCCACCGCACCCATGAAATGCTTCACCTGTAATCCAGCGTATCGCGCTCTGCGCATCGTGCGCACCGCCGTTGTGTTGTTCCTCTTGCTCGCCTTGGCCGGGACTGCTTCGGCCGAAAACTGGCCCGGTTGGCGCGGTCCGCGCGGCGACGGCACGAGCTCGGAAAAGGAGTTGCCGCGCGAGTGGGACGGCGCCACCGGCAGCAACATCGCCTGGAAGACGCCTCTGGCCGGCACCGGCCACTCCTCGCCGATCGTGTGGGGCGACCGCGTGTTCCTCACTTCCTGCGTCGAAGAGGACGAGGACCGCGTGCTCACGTGCTTCGATGCCCGCACGGGCGAGCAGCTCTGGAGTCGCACGGTGCTGCACGCGCCGTTGGAAAAGAAGCACGGCCTGAACAGCTTCGCATCGGGGACACCGGCCACCGACGGCAAGCTGGTGTACGTTACCTTTCTGGAGCCCGACTTCAGCAGCCAGACAGATCCGACGCCGGGCAACATGGTGGTGGCCGCTTACGATTTCGACGGCAAGCAGCAGTGGAGCGTTAAGCCGGGCCGATTTTCCAGCGTACACGGCTACTCGAGTTCGCCGGTGCTGTTTGAAGACACGCTGATCGTCAACGGCGACCACGACGGCGACGGCTACCTCGTGGCCCTCGACCGGAAAACGGGCGAGACGGTGTGGAAGGTCGACCGGCCCAACAAGACCCGCAGCTACGTGACGCCGATCATCCGACGGTTCGACGGCCGCACGCAGATGCTGCTCTCGGGGAGCAAGTGCGTTACCAGCCTCGACCCGCGCAACGGCTCGACCCAGTGGATCATTGACGGGCCGACCGAGCAGTTCGTGGCGTCGCTGGTCGACAACGGCCACCTGGTATTCCTGACGGCCGGCTTCCCCGAACGGCACATTCTGGCCATTCGTCCCGGCGGCCGCGGCAACGTGACCGACACCAACATCGTGTGGCGGACCACGCGCAACTGTGCGTACGTGCCCGCGCCGATCGTCGTGGACAAGTATCTCCTCGTTTCATCGGACGAGGGAATCGCCACGTGCTTCGAGGCCGATACGGGGCGCGTCGCCTGGACCGCGCGAATGGGCAATCATTTCAGCGCGTCGCCCGTGGCGGCCGACGGGCTGGTTTACTTCTTCCCCGACAACGGCGAGGTAAAGGTGGTGCAACCCGGCGAAAAGCTGGACATCGTCGCCACCAACGAATTGGGGCAGTCGTGCTATGCGTCGCCGGCGGTGAGCGGAGGGAGATTCTACGTCCGTGGCGAAAGCGACCTGTTCTGCATCGGGTCGAAGTTCGACGCGGCCGCACCGACCCGCGCGGATTGACCCACGTGGTTAGCCTCGACGCGCAGCGCTCGCCCGGGCATCGATTCCGCAGTCACCACTGCCGCGCAGTCGTCACCATCGTCAGCGTCGTTTCAACCTGGGGCCTTCTGACAAGAATCTTCGGTCGGGCCGACTTTTTGCATAATACCCGAGCGATCGTTTTACGATGACTATCGTGCGGAGGCGAAATAGGGAACATTTCGCCGCCCGCAATGATCCGTCCAGCAGACCAAGGCGGGACGGGTCGGGTGTCAGCGTCGGTCGGGGAAAAGGACGAGTCGGTCTGTCGGCGGCAAGCAGCGAGGCGTCGCTTCCCTCGCGGATACTGGGTGTCAGGCGTGCTGCACGACACAGCATGGCCGCCTCGTCCTCTCCCGATCGGCGACTCTCTTGATCCTCCCTTCATGACGGCGCGGCGGCATGCGGGCCATCCTGACCCCATGCCCGCCCCAGCGCGGCGCCTCTGGCCGCGCTCTCGGCCGACGAGAACATCCGCGCTCCCAGAGCCCCCCCGCGCCCCCATCGCGCATCCTCGTCCAGGGGTTGCCGGCGCCGCCGGCATGCGTAAAAATCGCGGCCACGCGACAATCGTCGCGCGCGTCGTCCACGCGGCTTTTCGTTCCCTCGCAGTTGAGGTGCCTGGCCATGCATCCGGTGTTGAATCGCAACCTGTTTTTCGTGAAAGAGCACGTAGGCTTCTTCAAGGCCGCCAACAACTACGACATCCTCGATCCCGAAACCGGCGAGATCATCCTGAACTGCCGCGAGGAGAAGCTGGGCTTCTTCACCAAGATGCTGCGGTTCACCGACTACAAGCGGTATACCCCGTTCGACGTGCAGATTCGCACGCCCTCGGGAGAGCCGGTGGTGAGCGTCCGCCGCGGCGTGACGCTCTTCCTGTCGAAGGTCAACGTGCTCGACGAAAACGAGAAACGGTTGGGCGGATTCAAGCAAAAGCTGTTCTCGATTGGCGGAGCGTTCACCGTGCTGGGGGCCGACGACCAGCCTCTCTGCCAGCTCAAGGGAAAGTGGACGAGTTGGGATTTCCGCTTCCTGGCGGGGGAAAACGAGTTGGCCCGCGTCGCCAAGAAATGGGCGGGCCTGGGGCGCGAACTGTTCACCAGCGCCGACAACTACATGCTCGAAATCTCGAACGAGGTCCCCCTGGATCACCCCGTGCGGCAGCTCATTCTGGCCGCCGTCATGTGCATCGACATGGTGCTGCACGAGTAGGGGAAATCGGGTTCGCTCCCCCATTGGTTTCGCGGCGAACTCCTATCTTTGCGGTTCCTCCTAGTCGTTTTGCGACCTCGGGCGCTATAAAATGCTGGCTGACGGGCGCTATAGCGCCCGGTCGAGTAATTCACCGTTAGCCAGTGACGCGGGCCGTGCACGAATCGAGCGCAGCCGAACCCGACGGAGTCGTCGTCGAGGCCGTTCTAGCGGGCCAGAAGGAACGGTTTGCGCTGTTGGTGCGCCGCTACCAGGGTCCGCTGCTGCGCGTGGCTCAAAGCCGCCTGGGGCGTCGCGAGTGGGCCGAGGACGCGGTTCAGGAGACGTTCCTCTGCGCCTACAAGTGGCTGGCCGGCTACGACTCGCGGTACAGCTTTCGCACCTGGCTATGGACAATTCTGCTGAATCAGTGCCGGCGGCAGGGGAAGCGCCGCGCGCGACGGCCCCGCGTTCTGGCGTGGAGCCATCAGCCGGTCGGTGAGCGGGGCGAGCTGTCCTCGCTCAGCTCGGCCCCCTGTCGGGAACCGGGGCCAGCGGCACAGGTCATGGCCATCGAACGCAGCCGCCAGGTCGAGGCGCTATTGGCAAGTCTGCCGGTGGCGCAGGCCGACGCACTGCGGCTGCGGTTCTACGGTGGCCTGCAATTCGATGAGATCGCGGCGGCCATGGGGTGCAGCATGTCGGGAGCCAAGAACCGCGTGCGGTGCGGCCTGTTGAAGATCGGCCACCTGCTCGTTTCGGGAGAGACGCCATGAACTGCGACTATGTGTTCGACATTCTCACTCGAGGTCCCTTTCCCGCGGGCCGCGCGGACGACACGGCCGTCGAGCGGCATCTGGCCGCCTGCCACGGTTGCCGCGAGTTGGCCGAGGCGCTGCGCCCGGCCGTCGCGATACTGCACGAGGCCGTCAGTGGCGACGAGGGAAATTCGCTGCCGGGTTATCGCGGTGCGCTATCCGAGAGACCGGCGAACCGCGATCTCTGGGCGAGCGTGGCCGAGGCCGCCCGAACCAACGACGAGCATCCGATCGAGCCGCCAACCACCCGAGGCGGCGCGAAGTCCGTGCGCGACGGGGACTTGGCAAGCGGATGGAAGCCCTTTGCGAGCTACGTGGCGGCAGCGCTGGCCGGAGTGCTTTTGGCAGTGGCGATTGGCATCGCCGGTGGGCCGTGGAATCGCGAACCGCCGTCGCTTCCGGCTTCCGGGGGCGCGTCGGCGGCCGTGGTCGGGGCGCGCTACCAACTCGATGCGGAAGGGCTGCGGATGCTGGTCGCGCTAAACTTGCCCGAGGTTTGCTTCCCCCGCAACGCGACCGCTGAGGACGGAGCACAACACCGGGCGTCGTCCGGCGAAACCTCCGCCGACGGCATGGGGGCCGCTCTCGAAGGCCAGGGCATCTTGTGCTGCACCGAGTGTCATTATGCCGGCAATGCCGACCGACCCCCGCCCGAGGCCGTGGCCATCGTGCAGCAGCATTGCCATGCCTGCCACCAGCCATGACGGCTGTCGCTGGGCAAGACCGATCGAGCGGCCGGGCCGGCACCGCAGACCGGCTCGAATGCCTGTCGTGGCGCATTCCCCCGGGCGACGAAGAACCTGGCGGCGATCATCGTCGTTCGCTCGTTTCCGCGCTGGCGGTAACGCTGCTCGTGGCCGCGGTATTGCTCTTTGCGCCGGCGAGCGTGCGCGACATCGGCCTGATCGTGGTCCTGCCGCTGTCGTGCTTGCTGGGGTTCATACTGCTGCGTTCGGTTCGCCGCGCTCGGCGGCGCCGACAGAACAACGTGCGCATCGACGAATCCGGCGTGCACTGGATGGACGACTTCGGCCGCTGGCACACGTTCGAGCGCGGGCAGGTGAAGGGCTATCGCATCGGCCCCGATGCCGACACGCTGCGTCCACTCCCCGCCCTGATGCTGCGGGTCGAAGGGGGATTCGAAAGCCAGCCCATTGAGCTGCATCCCCCAGCCACGCCCGACGAAGTGAGGAAGTGGCTGACCGACCGACTGCGCATTACGGAGGAAACCCTTCCCCGCCCGGAGGCGGCGCGGCGAATTCGTTCCGCCCTGGCGGCGGCGCTCGAATCGTGGCCCCCCTCTGCCGAGAAGCGGCTGCTGCGCCGTCTGTTGCCCGATTCGGTCCAGGCCACCGACGGCGGCTGGCTGGTGTTCACGCTGCCGGGCGATAGGCCGGTGGTGTTCGACGCGCAGCGGTTTACGTACCGCATCGCAACCAGCGGCGAAGTAGGCGGCCTAGCGGAGCTTTTGGATTACGTCCGCTTGCAGGTGTTCCGCACCGCGCCCGACCTGGGCACCGGGCTAGAGCGGTGCATCGACCGGGATGCCTACCAGCAGTGCTTTCCCGGCGAGCCTCCGCCGCGCGAGGCGCTGGTTCACTTGCTGCTCGACGCGATCGGTCCCGACCTGGCGCCGCCGCTGAAGGAAAGCGAGCTTGTCCTGCGGCGCCTGCCTCCCGAGGGAATTTTGCTCTCAGGCCGACTGCGCGACGCTGCTGGTTGGTGGGACATCGAGGGAGAAGCGCAATGGAACGAACAAACCGGGCGATTCACCGGTTGGATCGACCCGGCCTCCGAGCAGGATACGGCGCGGCTGCGACAGCGCGAAAGCGACGATGCCCGCCGCGCCGGCTTTTATGCATGCTGCCATGAGCTGGGCCGCCGGTGGCACGTGGAAGGAGACAAGCCGGCGCTACTGGCGCTGTGCCAACGGATCGAGGATGCGGCCCAGTCGCTCGAGCCGGCTCCGCCCGGCATGCGGCCGTCAATGGTGCGGCTCGGCGGCGAGGAGATGAGAATGGCCGTGCAGGTGGGCAATTTTGCCTGGCTCGACCACCAGACGATCTGCGGACCGAGCACCTATCTGACGCGGCTGGCGGAGCGAATGCGCGATGCTCTGGCTCGATGCAGCGTGCCCGGCGATACGCAACTACGGCTGGCCGATGACCCGCAGGACCTGTGGTCGCTGCAGCTTCACGTGCGCGAGCATGGGTTCGATCCGGCCGACCACAGCGACTTTCTCGAGCAAGGAACGAAGCGCGACTGAGCGGCTGGACCGGCTCGCGAGACGCGTGTGGCGGTCCACCGCACGGCGCGCCGGGGCTTCGCTGTTGCGCGAGCCCCGGCCACGTCCCGCGCGAGCGAGCCTATTGCGCCGCGGCGGCCAGGTCGGTCGGCTCGTTGCGTGCAATCCGCTGACGCCGCGCACCGTTTCCCGCCCGGTTGTGCGGTTCTTCCGCTCGGTTGTGCGGTTCGCCTCGGCGCTCGGCTTCGATGCGTGCGTGGATTTCGCCGCGATGGATCGAGACTTCGGGGGGCGCCTCGAAGGCCAGTTGCACACTCCTGCCTCGAATGGCAACCACCTTCACCACGACGCTGGATCCGATGACGATCGACTCCTCTAGTTTACGACTCAGTACGAGCATGGGTCACCTCCTTTGTGTTTGCTCAACAATCGGTGATGCAATCCTCATTGCGGGCCGGCCCTTACGCGAATGCCGCCTTGCAGGACGAGCGGCGATCGGGCGTGCGTCTCGTTGCGGGCTCCGAAGGTCGACGCATGGTACGCGGCCCCAATGTTGGTTTGTGGGTGGGATGGATGAAGACACGTTGCGTTTTGTGTGAAGGTATTACGTCGCTGCGATGCGTTTGGTGCGGCCGAATCTCTCTAGGGTCTCTCGGCGCAGCCACGGCAACGGCGCGCACACCTCTCGCACCGCAGCACGTCAGCCACGCACTTCGTGGTACAACATCGCCCATCATGGGCGACGCGAAACAGAAGCCATCCTTGCGGCGCTCGACACCTTGCGAGCGGGCCGGTCAGTCAAGGATGGATGTGGAAAGCAAAGAGGATTTTCAGCCAGGCAGTGCGGCGGCCGGCAACAACACGTATGGAATGAACGATGTGCCGCCGCGAGCTTCGTCTCTCTCCACCTACTTCCCTTCTCGTTTTGTCACAGCGCATCTTACGACTGCGGGCAAGTGGGTCAACATCAGTCTGTTACACGCGGCGGATTCGCGTTTCGTCCTGATTCTTCAAGCCTGACGCGCAAGCGAAGGACCGCTTAACGTACCCTCGGCTTGCGCTTCAGGCTTCTTTGCGCGGGTTAGCCGCCACATTTATGTGGCGATTGCCTCGGCGCTGGAATGCACGCGCCAGCAGTGATAGCACCGAGTTCACCGCGCAGGAGAACCTGCCGACGCCAGTTCCCGCCGAATGGCAATCGCGATACTCGGATCAGCCATCGCCGCGGTGGCAAGGTGTACCGAGCCGGCACCCGCCGCCAAATACTCGCACACGTGCTCGGCCGTCGACGCGCCCCCCACGCCGATCAGTTCGAGCGCCGCGCCGCGCTCGGCGACAAGTTCGCGCACCACGCGCGTCTGCTCGATCGAAGCGGCGCGAATGGCGTCGCCGCAGATGCCGCGCTTCTGGCCGTCAAAGAGGAACTTCCCGTCGCTCTCGCGCACGCGCGTGGCAATGCTGTTGGTCATCGCCAGCGCGTCGGCCACCGGCGCGAGGGCCTCGACCAGCGCGACCCCCTCCACGCGCGAAGCCAGGCGACCGATCTTGACGATCAGCGGCACGCCGATCGACTCCCGCACCCGCGCCGCCACGACCGCGGCATCGCGCGGCTGCTGGTAAAGCTGTCCGTCGCAGGTCGATACGTTGGGGCAGGAAAAGTTGACCTCAATGCAATCGGCCCCGCTTTCCGCTGCCCAGCGAGCACAGCGGGCGTAATCGTCGGCCAGGTCGTCCAGCGTCCAGTTGGGCTGAACGCTTCCCACTACCGAGACGGAGAGAACCTTGTCGGCCGGAAGAAGGCGACGCGTCTCTTCCACGTCGGTCCGCCACGTTTCGGGCGCCTTGGACGGCATGCCGAACGACACTGCCCAGGTACCGTGCATCGAGCCGGCCACGGGCAGGCTCGTCTCGTCGCCGGAGAGCCGGTCGGGGCAAGCAACCGGCTGCAAGTTGGGCAGCGGATAGCAGTCCCGCTGCACACTCCGCACCGTCTTGTACGTCACGACGTCAAAGCCCAGGCTGGCGTAATACAGGCACCACCGGCCGTTGAGCAGCGGACCGGCCGGAACACCGAGGGGCGAACCGACGTCACGGCCGCAATACCGCCACGACCCGGGCACCGCCGGCACGTCGATCTCGATCGGCTCGGGCGCATGGTCGTAGTTCCACTGGTAGCTCTGCCGTGGATCGTAGCGCGGCAAGTGGTTGGGATTGCTCATGTCTGGCGAGGGCGCGTCGGGCGCGGGCAAAGAGTTGGGGCCTGCACGGGCTGCCTCGCGCATTCTATCGGGCTGCCCAAAGGGGGGACACCTGCCGGGGGATACCTGCCGTGTGGGCGGTGCAGCGGCGGCGAGTGGGCGACAATTCGACTGCCGCGCGGTGAGACGGCCGCTCGCGTGTGTTATCATGAAACGGCCCGGCGTCGCCGCTCGAGTCGCCGCGCCGCCAGACGGTATGCATCAAACTCGGAATCAATCGGGAGCAACCTGCCATGAGAACAAGTCGCATCGCAACTCTTTCCTTGCTGTTGATTGCCGTCGCCGCCGTGCGAACGTACGCCGCCGATGACGAGGGATGGATCAGCATGTTCGACGGCAAATCGCTCGACGGCTGGAAGATCAACGAGAAGCCCGAGAGCTGGAAGGTCGCGGATGGCGCCATCGTCGCCCACGGCGAGCGAAGCCACATGTTCTACGTGGGGCAGGACGAGCCCTTCGTGAACTTCGAATTCCAGGCCGAGGTGATGACGCAGAAGGGGAGCAACTCGGGAATCTTCTTTCACACCAAATTCCAGGACGAAGGGTGGCCCAGCCAAGGCTACGAGTCGCAGGTGAATAACACACAAGGCGACCCGCAGAAGACGGGCGGCTTGTACAACACCGTGAAGGTGCTCGAGGCCCCGGCCAAGGACGGCGTGTGGTTCACGCAATACATCAAGGTCGATGGGAAACACGTGGTGGTGAAGATCGACGGCAAGACGGTCGTCGATTACACGGAGCCCGAAGACGTGCAGGGAACGGTCCGCCTGAGCCAGGGCACTTTCGCGCTGCAGGCGCACGACCCGGGAAGCACGGTGCGCTACCGGAACCTCAAGGTCCGGCGGCTGCCGTAACGATCGGTGTCTGAATCGGTAGCTGAATTCGCAAATAATTCAGCCGCAGCCTGGCGTGGTAGCCGAATCGCGCAAATGTTCTATGGCCGATGAATGCGTGGTGGCTGAATTCTTGGGAATTCAGCTACGGGCAGTTGCCAAGGTCCTGCTCGGCAAGCAGGACCTACCAGTAGGTCTCGTCTGCCGGACGGGACCCGAAGTTGTGGCCGGTCTCCCGACCGAGCCACGACCGCCGACCGTAGGTCTCCACGGCGGAGACGTTCGATCATCGTGGCTGGCGGCGGGGTCGGGAGGCCCCGCGCCGAACGGAGGGCCCCACCGGCGGCCATTTCTCGGGCAAGAGCGGCCCCTTCAGAAGCTGCCGTGTTTTCCGGTAAAACCGGGAATCTGCCGCCGGTTGCAATCGGTGGGATTCGAATCTCCCCGATTCCCCGCAATTGCTTGTAAACCGGCTCGGCAGAAACTACCATCAATCTTTTGGCTGGCGTCGAATTCTGCCTGGATTCCGTGGCGCCGCAAAGTTCGCACCATCGGCCGCATGAATAAAAATCGCCATAATCACCGGCGTGCGGCGGGACCCTCTCGGTACGCGCACAAACAGGGAGTGCTCTGATGACTAGGAATGTGATTCTGGGGACCGTATTGCTGTCGCTGTTCGCGCTCGCCGGCACCGCCCGGACGCAGGATCCGCTGCTCGCGGAGCTGTACGGACAGGGCGTGCACGCGTACTTCCAGGGCGAGTACGAGCAGGCCCACGAACTGCTGTCCGCCTCAATCGACCAAGGTAGCCACGACCCGCGCTGCTATTACTTCCGCGGTCTGGTGTTCGAGAAACTGGGGCGCCCGGACGAGGCCGACGCCGATTTCACCAAAGGGGCCGAACTGGAAGCAAAACTGGGAACGCAGTTCTACGCAATCGGCCGCTCGCTGGAGCGCGTGCAGGGAGAGATTCGGCTGAAGCTGGAGACGTACCGACAAGTGGCGCGGCTCGAAGCGCGGCGCGTCGAGCTGGATCGCCGTGCCGAGCGGTACGAGCAGTTCCAGCGCGACGAACCGAACGTGCTGCGCGGCGCGACGACGCCTCCCGAGTCGCTCCCCACGGTTCCCGATAACGGCGAGGATGATCCAACCACACCATTCGGTGGAACGACCCGACCGGTTGTACCGCCGCGCACCACGCCAGACGAAACTCCCGCCACGCCGCCAACGACACCCGACAACGACCCGTTCGGTGCGACGGAAGAGAAACCCGCCACCCCTGCGGCCCCGGCGGCGGATGACGACCCGTTTGGTGACGCTGGCGAAAAGCCCACCACTCCTGCCGCACCGAAGCCCGCCGCGGATGACGATCCATTTGGTGACGCTGGCGAAAAGCCCACCACTCCTGCCGCGCCGAAGCCCGCGGCGGACGACGACCCGTTTGGCGCCACGGCGCCCAAGCCTGCCACGCCACCCACGCCGGCAGCGGCCGACGACGATCCGTTTGGCGCCACGGTGCCCAAGCCTGCCACGCCAGCCGCGCCCGCAGCGGCGGACGACGACCCGTTTGGCGCCACGGCGCCCAAGCCTGCCACGCCACCCACGCCGGCAGCGGCCGACGACGATCCGTTTGGCGCCACGGTGCCCAAGCCTGCCACGCCAGCCGCGCCCGCAGCGGCGGACGACGACCCGTTTGGCGCCACGGCGCCCAAACCGGCCACGGTGCCCAAGCCTG
>CAYQAJ010000038.1:0-20962 GCA_964415245.1 uncultured Pirellulaceae bacterium
CCAGGGCCGGAAGGCGGTACGGCTGTTGCCTGACGGGAGACTGGGCCACAATCCAGTCTTCCGCCCGAATGACAGGGGACTCGAGTGTGCAAACGGCGATGCACATGCAAGAAAAAACGAGCAGACGTCGCTCCATGACGAGCCTTTCCCGATTGAGAATCGCGATCCTTTGGTCCTCTTGATACCATCGGTGCCGTTCGCCGTATCGCACCAAAACTACCCCGCTCGCCATGCTCAACCGGTAATCCCGGTACTACCGGTTTGATAAATCGCACCCGGAAATTCGAGGTGCTCTTTCCAAGGCGTCAGGATCGTCCGCGACAGATTCGCTTTAGTTCCTGTTGTGACATCGCTGGCGCATCTGCAGATAGCGCCGCTCAAACGCGGCGTCGTCCAGTTTGGGAAACCTGCGCCGCAGGCCGTCGAAACGTTAACGGCCCGAATGATCTCCGTACATCGAGTCCCCGAAATCCTGGAGACGGCATTTACGCAGCGTTTGGCCTTGCTTCAAGCTGGCTCGTGCAATTCGGGCAGCGGGTGGCGTTACTCCAACTGGGTGAGTGGCGGTCGGACCGGAGGGATGAGCACCCGGGTGGTCGTCTTTCGTTGGCATCGAAGCAGTGTGACCTTCCAACCCGGTCGTGCTACAATTCCAATATGGCTATCGACCCCAAACAGATCGAATTAAGTCCCGAGATGCAGCGGGCCATTGCCGAAAAGGCGGAGCAGGCGGGGAAACCCTGGGACGAAGTTCTTTGGGACGCGATTAAGCTCTCGCCGCCGAGTCGATCGGTCGCTCCCGAAGAAAACGCCGGCGAATCCTTCTACGATGCGATGCACGATCTGATCGGCATCGTGACGGATGCTCCCTCCGACCTCAGCGTGAACCCGAAATACCTGGAAGGATTCGGGCGTGATTGCCGAACCGGTGCTGATTGACACGGGGCCGATCGTCGCCATGCTCTCCGATCGCGACGATCACCATGACCGCTGCGTGGAGCAATCTCGGGAACTGCCGCGGCGCCTCTTCACGTGCTGGCCCGTCGGCACGGAAGCCGCCTTCATCTTGCGAAATGCTGCGGGGGCGGTAGATGGGCTTCTGCGCCGAGTGAGCGCGGGCGATCTGGCGATTCTACCGCTAACCGCATCCGATGCTGAGTCCGTCCGATGGATCCTTGCCAAGTACCGCGATCAACAGTTCGACTTGGCCGACGTCTGCCTCATGCATCTTGCGAACCGAGACGGCATCGAACACGTTTTCACCATTGATAAGCGTCACTTCTCGGTCTTTCGAAATGCGACCGGCGCTTCTCTAAAGCTGCTCCCCGAGTAGAGCCGCTCGAGCGCGGCGTCGTGCATGCGGGGGAATCGGCGGCGCGGGCCGACGCGGATCAGCTTCAGCGTTCGCTCGGCGCCAAGCAACATCTGGGCCAGCTTCCTGGCCGGTCTTTCACGCGGCGCCCGTCTGCGGTTCAAGCTGGCTCGTGCAATTCGGGCAGCGGGTGGCCGACAGGTCGATCGTCGATTTGCAGTACGGGCAGGCTTTGATGGTTGCCGGCTTGGCAGGCTCTTGCCGCTTGAACCTGTTCATTTGCCGGATCACGAGGAAGATGACAAACGCCACGATGACGAAGTCGAGCAGGTTGTTGATGAACGCGCCATAGTGGATGGCCACCTCTTCGGCCACGTCCGTCTTTTCGCGCAGCACGATGGCGAGGCTGGAGAAGTCCATATTGCCCAGCAGCATTCCGATGGGGGGCATGACGACGTCGCTGACCAGCGAAGTCACGATTTTGCCGAACGCCGCGCCGATGATGATGCCGACCGCCATGTCGACCACGTTGCCCTTTACGGCGAACTCCTTGAACTCTTTGAGAATTCCCATGGGTGATCTCCCGAAGTGAAGTGACGTTGTCGAGACGTGGAAGCGTGCATTGTACGCGAGCGCGGAACGAGTTTTCAGTTTTCAGTTTTCAGTACCAAAGCGGGGTGGCACTTGGCGTCGAGGCGGTGCATGGTAAGCTACGGGTGGGCGGACGCAAGGAAGCCGGGTGGGCTTCCCCAAGTCAAGACAACGGACAACTGACCACGGACAACTGACAAGCGACCGGCACGCCGCAGAGGGATGTCGATATCGGCCACTTTGTCGATCATTCGACGCCAACCGTGAAACGGCAACTCTCCGAATACCTCGATCTACTGTTCGCATCCACGGGCTCGCCCTATGCCAGGGCGGCGTGGCGGCCGGCCGCCGACGTATATCGCTGCGAGCACGGATGGCTGGTCAAGTTCGACCTGGCCGGAGTCCGCCCGGAGGACATCGAAATCCACGTCCGGGGGCGCAGCTTGGTTGTTGCCGGCACGCGGCGCGATTCGCGCGTTTACCAGCGGCAGCAAGCGCACCTGATGGAAATCGCCTACAGCCGTTTTGAGCGCTCCGTCGAGCTGCCCGAGGAGATTGCCGAGGCCGAGGTTCGCACGGAGTATCGCGACGGCATGTTGCTGGTCCACGTGTTGGCCCGGGGAGAGGCGGGGCCATGACCGATTCGCCGACCACCTCGACCGTCTATCCGGTTCTACCGATGCGGGGCAGCGTGCTGTTTCCGTTTCAGATGATGCCGATTTCGGCAGGACGGCGCAGCTCGGTCGCGGCCCTCGAGGCGGCCGTGGAAAGCGAGGAAAAAACGCTGGTCATCGTTTCCCAAAAGAAACCGGACGTCGAGGAGCCGAAGTTCGAGGACCTGTTCGATGTCGGCACGCTGGCCGTGATCAAGCGGATGAATCGCGCGGGCGACGTGATTCAGGCGATCGTGCAGGGCGAATCGCGTGTGCGGCTGGTCCGCGCGGCCGAGCAAGAGGGGTACCTGAAGGTCGAGGTCGAAGCATTACCCGAGCCCAGCGACACGAATACCGAGATCGAAGCCCTGTACGCCGAGGTGGGCACGCTGGCGCAGCGGGCCTTGGAGCTGATTCAGCCGCAAACGAACGTGCCGGTCGAGGCGCTGCTGCAAGGCGTCGAAAGGCCGATTCAGCTCGTCTACCTCCTCGGCGCCATCTTCGCTTTGGGTCTGGAGAAGGAGCAGGCCCTGCTCGCTTCGACGACAGTCGAGCAGGCGCTGCGGATCATGCACGAGTATCTGTCGCACGAGGTGCAGGTGCTGGAGTTGCGTCAGCAGATTGCCAGCCAGGCGGCGACGGAAATGAGCAAGCAGCAGCGCGAATACATGCTCCGCCAGCAGCTTCAGGCCATTAAGAAGGAACTGGGCGAGCAGAATCCCGAAGAGGCGGAGGCCTCGGAGCTGCGGCGCCGCATGGAAGAAGCCCAGTTGCCGGAAAACGTGCAAAAGGAAGTAGAGAAGGAGCTGGGACGCCTGGAGCGGATGTCGCCCGCCGCGCCCGACTTCCAGATTGCCCGCACCTACATCGACCTGGCCCTGGAGCTTCCTTGGAGCAAGACAACCGACGACGTGCTCGACCTGCCGCACGCCCGCCAGGTGCTCGACGAAGACCACTACGACCTAAGCGACGTGAAGGACCGCATCATCGAGCACCTGGCGGTGATGAAGAGGAACCCCCAGGCCAAGGCCCCCATTCTGTGCTTTGTCGGTCCCCCCGGCGTGGGCAAGACCTCGCTGGGCCAGTCGATAGCACGGGCCATGGGCCGCATGTTCGATCGGATCAGCCTGGGCGGCCTGCACGATGAAGCGGAACTGCGCGGCCACCGCCGCACGTATATCGGCGCGATGCCGGGACGGATCATCCAGGCCATTCGCCGCGCCGGCGTGCGTAACCCTGTGCTGATGCTCGATGAGGTCGACAAGCTGGGGCGGGACTTCCGCGGCGACCCGGCGTCGGCGCTGATGGAGATTCTGGACCCCGCGCAGAATCGCGAGTTTCACGATAACTATCTCGACCTGCCATTTGACCTCAGCAAGGTGTTCTTTATTACCACGGGCAACACGCTGGACAACATTCCCCGTCCGCTGCTGGATCGAATGGAGGTGTTGCGGCTGGCCGGTTACAGCGACGAGGAAAAGGGCGAAATCGCCCGCCGCTATCTCATACCGCGGCAGCTCTCGGAAGCCGGTCTCACCGCCGAGCAATTGACCATTTCCAACGAGACCCTGGCCCACATCATTCGTCGCTACACGCGCGAGGCCGGCGTGCGCGAGCTGGAACGGATGATCGGCCGTGTTGCCCGCAAAGTCACGACGCGATTTGCCCAAGGCGACACGCACACCGCCAGCGTGCAGCCCACCGATCTGGCCGAGTTGCTTGGCGCCGAGCGATTCCTTCCGGAAAAAGCCCGCCGCACGCTCCGCCCCGGAGTGGCGGCCGGTTTGGCGTGGACCGAAGCGGGGGGCGAGGTGCTGTACGTCGAAGTGGTGCTGTTGCCCAAGGGCCGCGGCATGTTGCTGACCGGCCAGCTTGGCGACGTGATGCGCGAGTCGGCCAAAGCCGCCCGCAGTTACATCCTGTCGCAAGCCCGGTCGCTGGGATTGGACGCCCAGAAAATTCAGAAATCGGCGGTTCACGTCCACGTGCCGGCTGGCGCGGTTCCCAAGGACGGCCCCTCGGCGGGCGTCGCGATGGCGACGGCGTTGGCTTCCGTCTACTCCGACTGCGCATCGCGCGGCGACACCGCCATGACGGGCGAAATCACCTTGAGCGGCCTGGTGCTGCCCGTGGGGGGCATCAAGGAAAAGGTGCTGGCCGCACACCGAGCCGGGCTGCGGCGCGTCATTCTGCCACGCGAGAACGAAAAGAATCTTCGCGATCTGCCCGAACAGGTGCGGGCGGAGTTGGAAATCGTCTTCGCCGATAAAATCGAAGACGTGCTCGCCGCGGCCATACCGGAGCTCGCCGCGCGCATCGACGAAGGGGCGCTGGCCGCCGCCGACCGGGAGTGACAGACGGTACGATCCGTGGGAGTACGTCGCCCGCCGCGCCGACCAGCTCCCCGTTGTCGAGAGAAAGGAATCAACGATGAAACGGAGCACTGCGAAGAAGCGGGCATCAAAGAAGCGGCTTTCCTCCCAGGGCCGCAAGGCGGGCAACGGCTGGACCGCGCTGACTTGGGACGACTTGGAGCGGTGGGCCGGCGATCGCAGCGTTTCGCGGGGCCGCGCCTACCAGCGCGGGGGGCGGGTTCACGATCTGGCCGTCGCCGATGACGGCCGGCTGCTGGCAACCGTTATGGGGGGCGATCGCTACATCGTCAGCGTAGGACTGGCGGCCGGGAAACGCGGCGAGCGCCTCGATTCCCGTTGCACCTGTCCCGTCGGCGCGAGCGGTTGCAAGCACGCCGTGGCGGTCGTGGCCGAGTACCTTCAGGCAATGGCCGACGAGACGCAAGTTCCGACGGCCGATCCCCAGGATCAACGTTGGGCGAAGCTCGACGGCAGCGACGATCAGTATGAAGCGGAAGACATCGACGACGAGGGGGTCTTCGACGACGCGGAAGAAGACGAATTCGACGAACGCGCAAAGCCCGGCAGGCGGAGCGGGAAGTCCAAGCGCGATCCTGCCCGGCGCACCCGCGCCCAATGGGAAGAGAAAATCGCAGAGCACATTCGGGCCAAGGATCGACAGGAACTGGCCGATCTCGTGTGTTCGCTGGTGGGGCGTTTCCCAGAACTGCGAGAGGAATTTCGCGAGCGGATCGCGCTGAGCGAGGGGGACGTCGATCGGCTCGTCGCCCAGGCGCGCCGCGAAATGAAGGAGCGTACGTCGGAAATCGGCTGGCAGCACCATTGGGACCATGAAGGGTTTACGCCCGACTACAGCCGATTGAAGCACCGGTTGGAACGCCTGGTCGAATTGGGTCAAGCCGACGCCGTGGTGAAGCTCGGGCGAGAGTTCATTGAGGCGGCGATGCGCCAGATCGAGCAGTCGGACGACGAGGGCGAGACCGGGATGGCGGTGGCCGACTGCATGTCGGTCGTGTTTGAGGCCGTCGGGGAATCCTCGCTCGCGGCGCCGCAGAAGCTGCTGTTCGCCATCGACGCCTGTTTGCGAGACGACTATGACGTACTCCACGATGCCGCCGCCAAAGTTCTCGACGCCTCCTGGCGAAAGGAAGATTGGTCGGCGGTCGTCGAGGAACTAACCCGTCGTTTGAGCCGGTCGTCGCAATTGGAGGGAGAGTCGGAAGGCGATTCGTGGAGTCGCAAGTACCGCCGCGATTGCGTTAGTGGCTGGCTGTCCTTCGCGCTGGAGAAGGCCGGCCGCGACGAGGAGCTACTGTCGCTCTACGAAGCCGAGGCTCGAACGACCGGCAGTTACGAACGGCTGGTGGACTACCTGATCGGCGAGCGCAAATACGAAGACGCCGAGCGGTGGGCCCGCGAAGGCATCGAGAAGACGTGCGAGAAGCTGCCGGGCATTGCGTCGCATTTGGCGACCTCGCTGCGCGGCGTGGCGCAGCGGCGCAAACAGTGGGACGTGGTGGCCGCCCACGAGGCGCTGAACTTTTTCGAGCAGCCTTCCGCGACCGGCTTCAATGAGCTGCTGGTTCAGGCGCGCAAGGCGAAGTGCGAAGAGTCGGTGCGTGCTGCGGCGCTAAAGTTCCTGGAGACAGGGGCTTCGCCCATCCAGCGGACCGAAATGCGAAAAGGGGCGCGGAGCCTGCGCATCGACCCGGCCTGGACGCTCCCGGTTCCCGACTATCTGATTCCTCTCGCCGTACGCGGTAAAGTGCGAGCCGGAGTTCCGCGCCCCCACTACGTAGTGCTGCTGGAAATGGCCATCGCCGACAAGAAGCCGGACGACGTGCTGCGCTGGTTCGACAAAATGCCGGCACAGGAAAGGCGAGTCGTGGGTGGTTGGGGTTGGGGCGATGCAACCTATGCCGATCAAGTCGCGGCCGCCGTGGCCCAGTCGCATCCCGAGCGGGCGCTCAAGATCTACCGCAGCAGTCTGGACGCCCAATTGCCGCACGCCGACCCCTCCGCATACTCGGCGGCCGCCGAGTATCTCAAAAAGATGCGCCCGATCATGCAGTCGCTTGGCTGCGGCGACGAATGGATGACCCTGCTTTCGGAAATCCGGGCGAAGTACGGCAATCGTCCTCGCTTCATGGAAACTCTCGACAAGCTCGAAGGCCGCACGGTGGTGGAATCCCAGCGGGCGCGCCGGGGTCGGCGGTAACACGTTCGCAAGCGCGCGGGAGCCACGTTTCAGCGGCGAGAACCATCGGTGCGCGCCGCACCGGGGGCATCGGCGTCAGGGGGTGGGACCCTCCGGCGGGCAGAGCGGCTCGGCCTCGGCCACAACCCTTTGCCAGAGATCCTCGATCTGTAGTTCCCGCACCCACTTGTCGAGATATTCCCTGTCCAGCAACTCCGCCTGTAGCTCGTACACTCGCAATACGTCGCCAAACTGCTTCTCGCTGCCGCCGGATTGCTTGCACCACAGCAGCTTCATGAGGATCGTGTCCTCCGGCGCGCTCACGTCGACAAACTGATCGCCGATGTCGATCCGCTGGCGGCGAGCGAATCGAGACTGGTCGAAGGGAGAGTCGGTCAGCACCCAGAAGTCGACTTTCTCGCCGGTCGACGATTCCAGCAGATTGAACATCCGCTTCGAGCGAGTCGCCTCCGCGACCGCAGGTTCGCTCAGATAGAAGCGATCGGCCCCAAACGCAACAAGAAGCGGTTGAACGTCGTCGACGCTCAGCCGCGCGACCAGATCGATGTCGTGCGTGGTCCGCGCTTCGCCCTGCAGGCTGGAGGCATGAGAACCGCTCAGCATGAACTCGATGCCGAGCTCTTGCAGAGTCGCAATGACGTGCGTCAGTAGTTCCTGTTGTGGCATCGCTGGCGCATTTGCAGGTAGAGCTTCTCAAACGCGGCATCGTCTAGATTGGGGAACCGGCGGCGCAACCCGATGCGGAAGAGTTTGAGCGCTCGCTCGTTGAGCTGGAACACCTGGGCCAGCTTCTGCTGGGGCGTCAGGAAGCGCAGGATTTGCAGCCTGCGCTGATGGTTGGGTCGCGGTTTCCCGCCGAGCGTGGCGATATCGCGAGTCATGGCGCATCCGGCTTGGAGTGAGAGTGATCGAGGGGCTCGATGACAGTATTACGCACCGCCGGGCTGCGGTTCAAGCTGGGAAGTGTAATTCGGACAGCGGGTGGGGCGGGCTCATTGGCTGTCGATCGCGGCTCGACTACCGATAGCGTGGCGGCGGTCGTTGTAGGTGTCGTCGCCGTGGTGAACACGCGCGGGCCTTCTTTCGCCAGCACGAACACGGCCATAACGACGAGAAACACGGCGAACGCGCGGTGCAGCGAGCGCTGGTTGATGCGCAAGCCGACCAGGTTGCCGGCCAGCGCGCCGATGATGCCCAGCAGCACGAACACGCTCATCGTGGTCCAGTCGATAGCCACGTGCCGACCGCTCAGCACGGCCAGGTGCTTGACGAAGCCGCTCAGGGAATTGGCCGCGACAATGGGCAGGCTCGTCGCCACCGCGGAGCGCACGGGAAGATTCCCAAACAGCACCAGGGCGGGCACGATCAAAAACCCGCCGCCGACTCCCACCAGCCCGGTCACCACGCCCACACATAGCCCTTCCAGGGCAATCACCCACGCAAGGGGCGGTCGGGCGGCTTGCTCGGATTCGTCGATGGTTGTTCGAGCGGTCGGCCGACGGAACATCATCCACGCCGCCAGCAGCATCACCAGCGCGAACAGAGTCAACTGCACGGCCCCGGCGACGTACTGCGAGAGCCACGCCCCGCCGTACGTTCCCGCCATGCCGGGCAAGCCGAAGTACAGCACGTTGCGCCAATCGACCTCGCGACTGCGCATGTAAGGCACCGCCCCGAACAGCGCGATCGTTCCCACAATGCCCAGCGATTCGGCGATGGCCGTCTTGTCGTCGTGGCCCAAGAGATAGACCAGCACCGGGACGGTGAGGATCGACCCGCCCGATCCCATGAGTCCCAGCGTCAGCCCGATCAGCAGTGCCCCGATGACGACGATGTACATGGCTTCGGTACCACGGCGATTGCTTTGTTGCCACCCTTATTTGCGATGATCTTCCGATTGGCGTCCGTTGGCGTCTACGTGCGGCTTCTCGTGGGTCGAACCGACCCGGCAATTGCCTCGCAGTCACGTAGGCACGCCGAGGGCCGGCAGAATCCACAGTTGCAGCGCCAGCCAAACGACGACGACGCCGGCGATTACCAGGATTTCCATGGCGATTTTCCTCAGTTGTAAGACCACTTTCCGTTTCTCTTTCCATTCTTCTTCCTCTTTGCGGAGAGGAAAGGGTCGACTCGCATTTACGCGGCAGCGCTCGGCAGCCCTGCCGCCCTCCACGCCGCCATGCCTCCCACCACATTGGCCACGTCCTCGTAACCCTCGCGCTTGAGGAACGAAGCGGCGATGCTGCCGCGATACCCCGAGCCGCAGACCACGGCCACCGGCTTGTCGCGGGGCACGTCGGCGAACCGCTCTTGCAGCTTGCCGCCGTGAATGTGAATGGCGCCGTCGATGTGGCCGGAGTTCCATTCCTTCTCGGTGCGCACGTCGAGCACCGTCAGCTTGCCTGCGCCCGATTTGAGCCGCTCGGCGAGCCGAAACACCGACCAGGTGCTGAGCGTGTCGAGCGGGTAGCCGCTGGTTTCCCAGGTGTCGATGCCCCCTTGCAGGAAGCCCTGCACGTCGTCGAAGCCGACGCGCAGCAAATGCGTGACGACCTCGGGCACCTGGGCCGCGCTATCGGTTACGATCAGCGTGGGTCGGTCGTACGGTAGCACCCAACCGGCCCACGTCGGCAGATTGGGGCTGAAGGGAATGTTGATCGAGCTGGGGATGTGCGCCGCCGCGAACGACTCCTTGCTCCGCACGTCGAGGATCAGGCAGTTCTCGCAAATGCGGTTGTGCACTTCCTTGGCGGTCCATCGTTTCTGGCCGGGGAGCTCCGCGCCGATGATCGCCGGCCCTTCTTTGTTCACCCGCTTCATCCTTCGGAAGTACGGCGGTGCCAGCGGCATGTCGGCCATCAGGTCGCGGACCCACTCCTCTTCCAGCTTTTGCTTGAGGGCCGGGTTGAATCGCCGCTCGAAGCCCACCGTTGACGACCGCCGCGAGCTGATCGCCTTGCCGCACAGCGAACCGGCTCCGTGGGCGGGAAAGATCTCCGTGATGTCGGGCAGCGCTGGCAGCCGCTCGAATACGCTGTTGTAGAGTTGGTGGGCGAGCTGCTTCTGGGCCTCTTCGCCCAACAGGTCGGGACGCCCCACGTCGCCCACGAACAGAAAGTCGCCAGTAAACACCAGCCACGGCGTGTCTTTGCTGCGGGTGTCGTCGTACAGGGCCCACGAGATGTGCTCCGGCGTGTGGCCGGGCGTGTGGAACGCTCGTAGTCGGATCGAGCCGACCTGCACTTCATCGCCGTCGGCGGCGACGTGATCGGCGTAGGGGGGCGTCCATTCGGGTCCACCCAAGCCGGACGAGTGAATTCGCGGTGCGCCGGCCAGTCGGGCTTTCAGCTCCCGCGCGCCGCTGACAAAGTCGGCATGGACGTGCGTTTCGAGTATGTGCCGGACGTGCAGGTCGTTCTCGGCCGCGTAGCGGAGGAAGTCGTCGACGTCGCGCGTCGGATCGACCACCGCGGCATCGCCCGTCCGCTCGTCGCCGACAACGTACGAGGCGATCGCCAAACCGGGAACAAATCGTTGGTAGAGCAACATGGCATTCTCCTTTGCGCTTGTCCGAAAACCGTCGGGGACTGGCTCATTTTGCGGAGCCGCTGGAAACTGAGCCGCGTTTCTGGGTTAGCGGAGCAAAATGTGCCTGTCCCCTTCTCTGGGACAGTTTTCGGACAAGCTTGTCTTGCCCCGTGCGGGGCATGTACATCGCCAATCACCGTCATCTCGAACAGCAGGATGGCGATTCGCTTTCCTTCTTCACGTTGATTCCCTTTGCCGGATCGCTTTCCGTCACGTGGTTGTTCTGATTCACCTGGTTCCACGGCATCCGGGCCAACACCATCGCCATGCCGCAGGTGTCGGTGATGCCCGCGAACATGAGCCCGGCGCCAATGATTGCCGACAGCGCGGCAAAGTAGGGGTGCACGGTCAGGGCCAGCACCGCGCCGACGAGCACGAGGAACCCGGCGGCGATGCGCACCTGGCGTTCGAGCGAGATGGCCTTCTTGCCGCGCTTGACGGGCAGCCCCGCTTCGTCCCACGCCTGTGTGCCCCCTTCGACGTTGACGACGTTGGCGTAATCGGCCGCGATGAGTTTCTCGCACGCCTTGTTGGACCGATTGCCGGTGCGGCAGATGACGTACAGCGGCCGGTCGGCCGAGCCGTTGCGCTGTTTCATGACGTCGGCCGGATCGAGTGAATCGAGCGGCACGTTGCGCGCTCCCTCGGCGTGAACCTCGCGAAACTCGACCGGCGTGCGAACGTCGATCAGGTTGACGTTCTCTCCGCCAGCGAAACAGTCGTGCAGTTTTCGTGGCGAAATGGTGGGGACGTTCATGGTGTTCTCCTTGGTATGTTGGCGAGTCAGTTCGGGCTGATTTTAGATCGTAAAGTCGCAACAAGACGATATATTGGGTGAAAAAAACTCTGACCTCACGGGGAGCCGTTACCTCCGAATCGATCTTCCACGCACTGCATGATGTTGGCCAAGTGCGGCTCGACGACGTGGTAATACGTCTTGCGGCCGTCGCGCTCGCTGGCCAGGAAACCGCACCGCTGCATCAGCCGCAGGTGTTCCGAGGCCATGTGGCTCGGAATGTCGCAAGCCTCGGCCAACTCGCCCACGGTGTACCGGCCCCCCAGCAGCATTTGCACGATCCGCAGCCGATGGGGGTGGGCCAGAGTCTTCAGGCACTCGGCCGCCTGGGACAGCGCATCCAGATCGGTCAGCCGGGGTTCGCGGGTTTTCTTGGTGCGAGTCATGGATTGGTTCCCTCTCTCCACAATCAATCATATCGCCACATTCCGACATGTCAACCAGTATTTCCCGCAATTCGCGGCAGGGCCATTTTGGCCGGATTGCGCCGAAAACGGCCGAGAAAACCCCGGCGCGGCGGTCCTCAACGAGCCCAGCGATCATGGAGCATTCGCCCCGCACGGCCTCCCGTCAGGTTACCTCCTTGCCTCGAATGACAGTCTTTTGTGGAGCAGGGCGACTTCGGCGGAAAGCTGCGGAACCAATTCCGCTAGTCGATTCGGAATGTCCATGCTGGCGTGAATGACCGTGAGCACGACGACCGATTCGTTTCGCACGTCGCAAACGAGCAGATGTTTGTTGACTCGGTGGAACCGAAGCTCTTCGGGCAATCCCTCGCCCGAGACCAGAACGCCTGGGTTTTCGCGAATCAACCGCAGGCCCGATTCGATATCCTTCAGGTACTTGTCGGCTTGTCTGTTGCCCCATTGCTCGATCGAATAGGCCTCGATGTCGAGAAGATCGGATATCGCCCGCTGGGTAAGAAGCAGCTTGGCGAGCCGTTTCCGCCGGGGGCTCACTTCTTCGCCTTCCGAAGAACGGACTTGAGGTCGCCGCGGAACTCAACAACGCGGCCGTCCATCGCGTCGCGGTAACCCTCGAGGATTCCCTGGCGCACGGACTGCGCCTCAAGCTGTGCCTTGCGCTGCCGCAAAAGATCGCGGACGAACTCGCTGGGCGTGGCGTAGAGCGTTCCGTCGCCGCAGTTGGCGTCGATGAAGGCCCGCAGCTCGTCGGTGAGCGACAGATTCAGCGTGTTGGGCATGAGAAGTTAGGCTCCGCATCGTGTCTGTTGGGAGCCTAGCACGAAGATTAGATGCTGTCAATATATGCCATTAGATGCCATTCCGGCAACTGGCAGCCAGTCGGCTCCTGGTGCGTTCATAGACGTGGCGCAATCGCTCAATGTTTCGGTCTGCTGCTGCGTTCGCCCGCGAATCGCTACTTCTTCGGCAGCGTGGCGACGAAGGCGATCGACTCTTCGATCCAGCCGGCCAGTTGCTTGTCGGTGTCGATGCCGTCGGGCTCGACCATCACCCAGCCTTTCATCGGGCGGCCCGTGATGTCGAACTCCACGACGTGCGCCTTCTTGAGTGCCTTTTCGGCCTGGTCGGGGCCGAGCCGCGCGATGAGCGAGCTTTTCCACACGCCCACGCACATGTTGCCGTGCAGCAGAAAGCCGACGCCGCCGAACATCTTCATTTCGGCAAAGCCCCGGCGGCGGGCGATTGCGCTGCGAATGCGCTGGGCGAGCGACTCGCTGTAGGCCATGATGCTTCCCCCTCACCAAGAGTATCGCACCGACCGCGCCCCGCTCGCCAGCGGCCTTCGCGTCGCTGGACAGCAGCGAACAGGTACTGCAGAATAGGCCCCGTATCGCCGTACGATTGGAATAGCTCGGTCGATCGTCGGCAGCGGGGCGCTGCTGGTCATCGCGGTGGCCGTCACGATTATTTACTTGACGTTTCAGGGAAAAACCTAGGTCGATATGCAGGCCGACCCGAAAACTAGCGACACCAATTCCGCGGGGCATTTGACATTGTCCGAGCTCATGGCCGGGCTCGATCACGTCGCCGCAGCGCCGCGCGACAATGGCGTTCTCAAGCTGATCGTGCAGCGGCCGGCTGTGAACGAGCGGCAGTCGGTAACTGAGGGGAGGCTCGACACCGTGCAAGGCCTTGTCGGCGATACGTGGCTGAGTCGAGGCAGCTCCAGGTCGCCCGGTGCTCCGCCCAGGCCCGAGACGCAGATCACGATCATGAATGCTCGAGCCGCGGCCTTGATAGCACGCGATCCCGAGAGATGGCAGCTTGCCGGCGACCAGCTCTTCATCGATCTGGACTTGAGCGGCGAGAATCTGCCGCCGAGAACCCGGCTGGCGATCGGCGCGGCGATCATCGAAATCACGGCGGAGGCGCACACCGGCTGTAAAAAATTCGCCGGCCGGTTCGGCCACGATGCGCTAAAGTTCGTCAACCTGGACGAGGGAAGAAGATTGAATCTGCGGGGCATCTACGCCAGGGTGGTGCAGTCGGGCGACATCCGAGTCGGCGACACGGTGAGAAAGTTGCAGTAGGCTGGCGTGCCGAGGATACTAGGTTGAATCGCCAAATCCCGCCCCGCGTATCGTCCTTGGCGCCGCTGTTCTTCCAACTCAATATGGGGAAACGTACATGCGTATTGTGAACTGTGTGCTCGCCGTCGGCATGCTTGTCATATTCTCTGCTGCCCATACCAATGCACAGGACGCCCCGATGCCCAAGCCGGGCAAGGCGCACGAGATCTTTGCCAAGGACGCGGGTATCTGGGACTGCGACGTGAAGATGTATTTCGCCGGACCGGATATGCCGCCGTCGGAGTTCAAGGGCCAGGAGGTGATCGAGCTGGTCAGCGGCGGCATGTACCTGCAGACGACTTTTACCATCAAGATGGGCGACGCGGGCGACTTCGAGGGGCACTCGTTGATGGGCTACGACCCGCGCACCAAAAAATACGTGGGCACGTGGGTCGACAATTTCACGTCGATTCCCAGCGCGCTGACAGGCGAATACGACGAAGTGGCCAAGACGCTCACGCTGCACGGCACGGTGGTCGATGAAGACGGCACGGAGCTCCCCAGCAAGCAGGTCATTACGTGGACGGACGACTCGAACAAGAAGCTCGACGTGTTTCTCATCGTGGACGCCGGCGATCAGAAGCTCGACGTCAAGCTCTTGGAGATGACGGCCAAGAAGCGAAAGTAGAGCGCGGCGGAGTACCGAAGCGCCGTGCCACGGTTTCCCTCGCTTGTCGAGCACCGACCACGTGGCGTATCGATCGAACGCGAAGTACGGCCTGTTGTTTCTCGCCAGTTCGGCCGCGCTGTGCTATGTCGCGTCGCGCGGTCACTTTTGGCAAATACTCCTTTGGCCGGCCGTTTCGTGCGGCGTCGTCGCATTTGCGTATCTGACCGGCGTGGTCGCGCTGTTGGGCAAGCGGCGGGACGGCACCCGCTCGTGGATCGCCGCGCTCGTGCTGGCGCCCTATATCGAATTGGTGCGGCTCTTCGGGGCATTGCACGCAGTCCTTTCCCGCGAACCGGCCTGCCAGGCCGTCGGCGAAACGCTCTTCGTCGCGCGGCGATTGCGCGCGCTGCAATATCCGTTTCACTTGGCGATCCTGTTGGATTTGACGGCGGAGATCTGCGATCCCTGGTCGATTCGCACTTCCGAAGCGTATCGGTGTTATCCCATTCTCGACGCCGGCGCGGTATCACCCGAGGAACTGGTTGCCCTGGTGCGATCGTTGAACGTGCCGCATGGCCGGCGGCTGCTCGTTCATTGCGCCCTGGGCCACGGACGCACGGGCATGGTTGCCGCCGCCTGGCTGGTGGTATACGGCGGCGCGAAATCGGCCGACGAGGCGATCGCCATGTTGCAATCGGTGCGGCCCAGGATTCGACTGAATCGCCGGCAGCGGGCCGCGCTGGACGGCGCCGTCGAAATGATGCAAGCCGACGCGAAGCCGGTGCCTTCACCGGAGTCTGCGGCCGATGCAGTCTCAAGTGATGAAGCGTGAACCGCAAGGTTGCGAATGCCTTCGGATCAGCGTCATCGCTGTTGCGCAAGCTTGGTAAGTTGACAAGCAAACCCGTATGGCGCGAAAATGCGCGAGCACCGGCGAGCCGTTCCGGCATATGCCACTCGTGCCGAGGGGAACACGTGAGATTCGCTTTGCTTTGCGTCGGCCTCGCTGGGGTGGTCTTCGGCGGTTGTTCCAAACCGCCAGGGGCTGAAAACGACCGGTCTCTGTCGCCCACGCCGCAGGCGAACCAATCGACCGACTGGGCGCCGGAGCCGCTGCACCAGGCGCATCTGCCCAATGGCTATCGGATTCACGAGAAGGTGATGTCGGGCGGCGAGCCGGAAGGGGACGAAGCGTTTCAAGAATTGAAGGAGCTCGGCGTCAAGACGATCATCAGCGTCGACGGCGCCAAGCCGGATGTCGATACGGCCGCGAAGTACGGCATCCGCTACGTACACATTCCGTTTGGCTACGACGGCGTGCCCGAGGAGCAGGGGAGCGAGCTGGCCAAGGCGGTCCGCGATCTGCCCGGCCCCATCTACATCCATTGTCACCACGGCAAGCATCGCAGCCCGGCCGGGGCGGCGGTCGCCTGCGTCGGCGCGGGGCTGATCGAACCAGAAAACGCGCTGATCGTGCTGCGCACCGCCGGAACGAGCGACCACTATCGCGGGCTGTACCAGTCGGCGGAGCACGCGCGGCGATTCGAGGATGGATTGCTCGACGCCCTGAAGGCCAATTTCCCATCGAGCGTGCCGGTTCCGCCGATCGCCGAGTCGATGGTGGCGATCGAGCACACGCACGACCACCTCAAGGCGATCGAAGAGGCCGGTTGGAAATCGCCGCCCGAACAGCCCGACCTGGAGCCCGCGCACGAGGCGCTGCTGTTGCGCGAGCATTTCACCGAGTTGTTGCGGACCGACGAAGTAAAGCAGAAGCCCGAGCGCATGCAGGAGCTGCTTCGCGATACCGAAACAGCCGCCGGCGACCTGGAGTCGTCATTGCGGAATTGGTCGGATGCGGCGCAACCCATTCCCGCGGCCGTGACGGATTTGTTCGCGCACGTCACAAACAACTGCGCGACCTGCCACGCGAAGTTCCGCGACAACCCACGCGATGAGGCGCGAAACCGCTAGCGCCGGACTTGCTCAGCCGGCTTGGCGACCTCCGGCAGGTCGGTGACGAAGATGGCGCCGCGCGGCCCATGGAACGTCTGATGCGACGCTTCGGCTACTACTTAGCGCGTGCCGTTGGAAATCAGAAAGCAGTCGATCCGTCCCTGCTCGCGGGGAGTTACGGATCCGACCAGTTCTCCTGGCAATTGGAACGACGGCTTTGCGCTGCGCAGGTAAGTGATGTCGCCTGAAGAAGTACGGAGCGTAGTTTCCCGGTGTGTGGCGCCGCCGCGTTTTTTCGTGACGGGCGGGCGGCGACTACGCGTTGATTACGTGCCGCGGGAGGAGGTCTTCTGGGAGATCTACTTGGGACATTTGCTCGACGGCTCGCAGACCCGGGCCCGGGGGTCGTTCGAGACGTGGAACGTGCTGCTGGACGACGCGGCCCGCGCGGAAGAAGACGAACAATCATTCCCGCACGGGCCCTTATGCTCGATTCGGTTCGATGCGGGGGACGGCACGTTGCACGTCTGCCGCGGGCTTTTGGTTCGCGGGCATGAGACCTTCGAGCCGTCGCCAGGAGTGATCGACAGTCGGCCGTGCCTCAAGTGGCAAACCGAGCTGGTGGGCACTATCAAGCTCGACCGCTTCACCGACGGCGAGCACCTGGCCTGCGAGCTGGAAACCCATCTCGATCTGGCCGTGTGCGGGGTGAGCCGGCTGCCGATCACGTCGATCGAAACGCCGCTGCCCGAATTTTCGCTGGGCAATCTGGCGTACATCGGTGCGGCGCGAGTGCATGAATTGGCTCCGGCAGTAGATGCTAGCGCGGGAAGCGATTTAGAGCCGCGACGCGATTGGGTCGATCTCGTCGATGCGGCGCTCGCGCAGCCGGCGGCGTCGACCCGGCAAGCGCACTTGCTCGAAGCGGCGCTGCGTTCCTCGCCGGAAGTGCCGATCGCGGACCTGGCCGAGCGGCTCAACGAAAAGACTCGCCATCGTGGCTGGTCGGCTGATGACGTAGCGACGCTGTTCCGCACGCTGTTCCACAACCTGGCCCTTTCGCCGTATACAAACTTCGTCGATCGGATGACCGCGCTCCTGTTGGAACTTGCGCGGCCCGAGCGGTTAGGCCCGGAGCCCGTTGTCGACCTGTTTTCGTACATGCTGCGGCAGCTTGTGCGGCATCTCACGGCCTTCGATCTGGTGACGTTTCACAACCAGGGGGCGAACTACCCCGATGCGCTGGCCTTGGACACACTGTTGGCGGCATACCTGGCGTGTATCGGGCGGCATCCGGAGTTGTTTGGCGACGGGGAGAAACGCGCCGATTCCCGCGATGCGCGATTCCACCGGCTGCGCCGCCGCGCGCTTCGCCAGGCGTGTCTGGTACGCAAGCAATACGAAGGGTATCGTGTGCCCGACGAGCCGACGTCGCCGGGCGAGAACCTGCGCGTGCTTCCGGCGGCGATTGCACACGTGCCCGATGAGCAGCTATCGCAACCCTCGCGGCGCCGCAGGGAGCTGTATTCTGGCCGGCCGCTGGAATCGCTGCTCGATGCTACGGCAACCGCCGTGCTGCGGCGCTCGGTCGACGATTTGTCGCACGACGCAGAGCTGCGAGAGTTGGGGATGTCGCTATTCCTTGATCGCCCGCTGGGCATGCTTCTGCCGCCGGGGCACGTCGACCGGACCGCGCTGCTTTCCTACGAGGCGTTCAGCCGCCGAATCGCAATCGAACGCCTCGCGCAATTGGCGGCGTGGACGCCAACTTCCAAGGTGGCGGCGTTTGACGCGCTGCGCGACCGGCTGACGCGGCTTCATGTCGCTGGCATAGCGGCGAGCGAACTGAGCGGCTTCCGTCGCCCGGGCGTCGTGTCGCTGGAAGATGCCCGGCTTGCCGCCGCCGACTTCGTCATCACGCGCACGACCCGACGGTCTTTATTCCGGCTTTGGGAACGCTACAATCTGGAGCCGCTGACCGCCGTGGCGCCCGACATGGCCCGGTTGATGTCGGAGGGACGGGGCGTGCTTTTGATTCGGTATCCGGCCGACGCGAATGGAAATCACCCGGTTGATGTCGGGCTGCATGAATCTGCGACGCCCCCGGAGCGAGCGGTTCTCGTGGCTTACGACCGGAACCTGCGACCGCGCGTCGAGTTGGGGTTGGAACCGCCCGATGTCCAACCGCCGCGCGATGTCGAGCCGGACTATCTCGAGTTAGGCGGCGAATACTGCCTCGCCCGCGGTCTGACGGTGCTGAAAGTGTGGGATATTGATGATGCGAGTGGCGCGTCGCGCTGCCGCGACCTGCGCTCGGCTCGCCTTCAGCTCTTGCCCCGAATCGAAACATGAGCCGCGATTCCAGTTCTGCCCCGCGCCGCCGCCGTACCCGTCGCGCTGCCCGCGACACGGCCGCCAAGTCGGATAGCGCCGTGGATAACGTCGCGGCAAGCGCGGCCGATGCGAGCGAGTCGGTCGAGATCCCGCCGCACGTAGCCTCGCGGCTGGGCGGAACCGCTGAGGATGAGCGGCTCGACCAGTCGTACAACCGCCTGGCCAACTGGCATCGCTGGGGACCATACCTTGCCGAGCGTCAGTGGGGCACGGTGCGCGAAGACTACTCGGCCGACGGGAACTGCTGGACCTACTTTCCCCACGACCATGCCCGCAGCCGCGCGTACCGTTGGGGCGAAGACGGTCTGCTGGGCATCTGCGACCGCGAATGCCGGCTCTGCTTCGCGCTGGCGCTATGGAACGAGCGCGACCCGTTCCTCAAGGAGCGGCTGTTTGGGCTGTCGGGACCAGAAGGAAACCACGGCGAGGATGTGAAGGAGTGCTATTACTACGTCGATTCGACGCCGACGCACTCGTACATGAAGGGGCTGTACAAGTACCCGCACGAGGAGTTCCCGTATGCGCGGCTCGTCGAGGAGAACCGCCGCCGCGGCCGGGGTGATCCGGAGTTCGAGCTGACCGATACCGGCATCTTCGCCGGCGACCGGTATTTCGACGTTGTGGCCGAATACGCCAAGGAGTCGCCCAACGACATCTTGATCCGCATCACGATCGTCAACCGCGGCCCCGAGTCGGCCGTGCTGCACCTCTTGCCGACGCTTTGGTACCGCAATACGTGGGTGTGGGGATGCGCGCACGAAGGGTGCGAAATCGCGCCTCGCATCGACGTTTCGCCCGAGGGAACGCTGATCGGCCGGCACGCGACGCTGGAGGAATTTCGCCTGGCGGCGGAAGCGGCCGACGACGGCACGGCATTCGAGTGGTTGCTCACGAACAACGAAACGAACGCCAAGCGGCTGTTCGGTGTGGCAAACACCAGCCGCTACGTGAAGGACGCCTTTCACGACTACGTTGTGCGGGGCGACAGCGCGGCCGTGAACCCGCGTCGGTTCGGCACGAAAGCGGCCGCACACTACCGGCTGGTGATCCCCGCCGGCGGTACGCGCCGCGTGCGGTTGCGGTTGTTTGCCGCCGAGTCGGCGCCGAGCGCTACACCCCATGCAGCGCTCGAGGCGGCGTTCGGCAACGCATTCGACGAAACGTTCGATCTTCGCCAAGCCGAAGCCGAGGCGTATTACACGCGCCGGCTCCCGGACACGCTCGACCCGGCCCAGCGGCTAATCGCCCGGCAGGCATGCGCGGGCCTGTTGTGGTCGAAACAGTTCTACCACTACGTGCTGGAGGACTGGCTCAAGGGGGACGCCGACACGCCTCCGCCGCCCCGCGAACGCCTGCACGGCCGCAACGCCGACTGGCAGCACCTGTACAACCGCGATGTCATCTCGATGCCCGACAAGTGGGAGTACCCGTGGTACGCCGCCTGGGACCTGGCTTTCCACATGATTCCGTTGGCCCGCCTCGACGCGCGATTCGCCAAGAACCAGTTGGAGCTGTTGTTGCGCGAGTGGTACATGCACCCCAACGGCCAGATACCGGCTTACGAGTTTTGCCTGTCGGACGTCAACCCGCCAGTACACGCCTGGGCATGTTGGCGCGTGTATAAGATGTCGGCGCCGCGCGGACAGCGCGACTGGCGGTTCCTTTCCAGCACATTCCAGAAGCTGCTCATCAATTTCACCTGGTGGGTCAACCGCAAGGACGTACACGGTAGGCACCTGTTCTCGGGCGGTTTCCTTGGCCTGGACAACATCGGCGTGTTCGACCGCTCGAAACCGCTTCCCACGGGGGGCGTTCTCGAACAAGCCGACGGCACTGCGTGGATGGCGTTCTACTGCGGCACCATGCTGTCGATGGCCCTGGAGCTCGCCAAGTACGACCCGGCGGCCGAGGACAT
>CAYQAJ010000038.1:21062-26467 GCA_964415245.1 uncultured Pirellulaceae bacterium
CCATGCTGTCGATGGCCCTGGAGCTCGCCAAGTACGACCCGGCGGCCGAGGACATTGCCTCGAAGTTCTTCGAGCACTTCGTACACATCGCCGACGCCATCAACACGCTGGGAGATGCCGGCCTGTGGCAGGAGGAGGACGGATTCTACTACGATCAGATTCACACCGATGACAGTTCGACTCGGCTGCGACTGCGGTCGATCGTGGGGCTCATTCCGCTGTTGGCAGTGGAAGTGATCGAGCGATCAGTGATCGATCGGTTGCCCGGATTCCGTAAGCGCCTCGATTGGTTCCTGCGTTACCGCGGCGACCTGGCCCGGCAAATCGCGTACATGGAGACCGACGAGCAAGGCCGCTCGCAGGGGCGCTACCTGCTGGCGATTCCCTCGCGAAAGCGGTTGGCACGCGTGCTGAAATACGCACTGGACGAGAACGAGTTCCTCTCTCTCTACGGCGTGCGATCGTTGTCGAAGGTGCACGAGTCGAAGCCGTACCAGTGCGAAGTGGGTGGCGAGAAGCTGACCGTGCGGTACGTGCCGGGCGACAGCGACAGCGGGCTGTTCGGGGGCAACTCAAACTGGCGGGGCCCGGTATGGTTTCCCATCAATTACCTGCTCATCGAAGCGCTGGAACGCTACCACCACTTCTACGGCGACAGCCTGCTGGTGGAGTGCCCCACGCGCTCGGGCAATTGGATGAACCTCAAGCAGGTGGCGCGCTTTCTGTGCCAGCGGCTCGTGCGGCTGTTTGTGCAAGACGCGAGCGGAAGACGGCCATACGAGAATTGCTCAGCCGGCGGAGTCGATCCGACCGACGGCGATCTCGTGCTCTTCCATGAATACTTTCACGGCGACACGGGCCGGGGTCTGGGCGCCAGCCATCAAACGGGCTGGACGGCGCTAGTCGTGCGGTGCCTGGAGAAACTGGCCACTGGATAGTGCGTTGGCACGCCGCCCTGTGGTGCCGCCGTCGCTGCCGTCCGTGGCCCCTGCGGCGAATCGAACGCAGTGAAGACGGCCGGCGGCAACGAGCCCTAAGTCGTTTCGCAGAAGTCTTTTGGACCCGAATTGGCGCTTCTCAGGGCATCCCCACCGACCCTGCGCCCTGGCGGCGGCACCGCGAACTATTCTGAGCACGCTCATTTTTATGCTTGACCCGGCCGACAACCACTCTATAATGTGAGCGTGGTCATAATAATGGCGTAGGCACTTTGCCATGCGAATCACCGCACAAGCCAAGTCCGAAACTCGCCACCGCATCCTGGAGGTTGCGGCCGACCTGTTTCGCACCAAAGGATTCGAGTCCACCACCACCCGCGACGTCGCCCAGGCCGCCGGGATCGCAACCGGCACACTGTTCAATTACTTCGCCACCAAGGAGACGATCGTGACGGAGTTGGCGGCCGAGGCACTCGCACGTGCCCGAAAACAGTTCGAGAAGGCCGAGCCCTCGGAAACGTTCGAGGAGGCGCTGTTCGCGCTGGTAGCGATCGAACTGCGGCAGCTCCGTCCGAGTCGCAAGTACATCGCCCCCATGCTGGAGACGGCCCTGTCGCCCCTAGCGGCCGGCCAGCGGAACGAGCCCGGCGAGGAGCTGCGAGTGCGCCACCTCGAAATGGTTGTATCACTCGCCCACAGCCACGGCTTCGGGGAGCTGTCGCCCGTCGCACTCCAATTGTATTGGACGCTGTACACCGGCGCCCTGGCGTTCTGGGCCAAGGACCGATCGCCCAAGCAAGAAGACACGCTTGCGCTGCTCGACGAGTCGCTGGCCATGTTCGCCGCGTGGCTGGCCGACAGTGCGAACGAAACCAAACGATCCAACGGCTCGAACAACACGGAATAGACAAGGAGATCGCCCATGCCCGCATCGCTCCCGGAACTGATCGCCGCCCTGCCTCACGAAGAAGAAAGCGAGGAGCCCGGCCAGCCGGGCCTGTCGGACGCCCTCGAGCGGGTGGCCATGCGTCCGGTGCCAGTGGGAAGGTTTCGGCGGCTTCGGCTATTGGGCACGCTGCAAGCGCAGATCGCGGTGGCGTATCTGTTTCACTGGCTCCGCGGCTGGTTCAAGTCGGCCGACGAGAACAAGCGCTTGCTGGCTGAGACGCACTGGCGAACCGCGCTGCGTGTGCTTAATTCGATGAGCTATCTGCGCGGCGCGGTGATGAAGGCCGGCCAGATGCTGGCCAATTTCCCCGACATCGCGCCGCGGGCGTTCGTCGAGACGCTGGAACGACTGCATTTCGACGCGCCCCCCATGCACTGGTCGCTGTTGCGCGAGATGGTGCACAACGAGTTGGGCGACGACCCCGAAAACGTGTTCGCCGAGTTCGACAAGCGGGCCTTTGCCGCCGCATCGCTCGGGCAGGTGCATCGGGCCCGGCTCCAGACCGGCGAACAAGTGGCGGTGAAGATTCAATACCCCGGCATCGCGCGCACCATTCGCGAGGATTTTCGCAACCTCTTCCCTTTCCTGCTCCCCGCGCGGCTGTCGAATGATTGGGAGAATGCGAAGGACCAATTCGAAGACTTGCGGCTGCGGATCGAAGCCGAAACCGACTACGTGCAGGAAGCCGCCAATCTGGAAAAGGTTCGGGCGCTGTTCCGCGAAGAGGACGGGATTGTGGTGCCGCGCGTGTACCGCGAATTCTCCACGGCCCGCGTTTTGACGATGGACTGGATCGACGGCGTGCACATGGACGACTACCTGGCACGCAATCCTTCGCAGGAGGAGCGCAACGAGTTTGCCCGCAAGATGCTGCGGGCCTGGTACCGGATCCTATTCACCGGTCGAATGCTGTACGCGGACTTTCACCCCGGCAACTTTCTGTTCCTGCCCGACGGGCGGCTCGGCCTGATCGACTTCGGGTTTATGCTGCACTACGAAGGGGAAGAGTGGGAGATCATGCGCAGAATGGATCGCGCGCTGACCACGGGCCGCCGCGATGATCGCATCGCGGCGATTAAAGAGTGGTCGAACACCACGGACGAGGAGCCGGAGCGCATTCGCTTAATGGAGGAGTTCGCCGACTGGTGCTGGCGATCGCGGTATTGCGGCGGCGAGTTCGACTTTGGCGATGAGGCCGACTTCCGCCGCGGCGTCGATCTGTTCACCGAGATGGTTCGCAAGCGATACAGCCGCGCACGACCGAGCACGCCGACCGTTTCGCGCCATCAGTTCGGTTGGCGGTCGATCTACTACCGGCTCAAGGCCAAGATCGACGTGCGGCCGATCTGCGAGGAAGAAGTCAAGGCGACGGGCTGGGACCGGAGCGAGTACGCTGCGTGAATGTGCGCCTGAGAAGGGAAATTCGCACACGGCGGTCCGATAGCGGGCGTCGCTTTGCGAGAGCCGAGAAGCGAAGCTGCATCAGGCCATGACCCGCAATGTGGCATCACGAGCGATGATGCCTCCTTTGCGAGCCGCGTTCCTTGTTTGTCCGAAAGCGCACAGGAGCGCATCGCGCCGTTTCGGTCTGCGGCGCAGCGACATCACCGCGGGGGGACTTCGAGGCCCATTTCCACCAGTAGCAGCTTCATGTCTTCCCACACGTCGCGCTTGGCGGCCGGATTGCGCAACAGGTACGCGGGGTGATACGTGACGATCACTTTGCTGCCGCGGTAATCGTAGAACCGGCCTCGCATCTTGCCGATCGACTGCGTGGTGTCCAACAAGTTCGTGGCAGCTACGCCCCCCAGGCAGCAAATGAACTCGGGCGAGATCGCTTCGAGCTGCCGGTCGAGAAAGTCGCGGCAGTTGGCGGCTTCCTGCGGAGTCGGGGCGCGATTGTTCGGCGGGCGGCACTTGAGGATGTTGAGAATGTAAACGTCCTCGCGTCGCAACCCGCACGCTTCGATGATGCGATTGAGCAACTGACCGGCGCGGCCCACGAACGGTTCGCCCTGCTTGTCTTCGTCGGCCCCCGGCGCTTCGCCGAGAAAGCAGAGCCGGGCCTGTGGGTCGCCGACGCCAAATACGGTCTGCGTGCGGTTCGCAACGAGCTCGGCGCAGCGGGTGCAGGCCGCGACTTCGCGCTTGGCCGCGTCGAGAGCGGCGCACCGCTGCTCGAGCGAAAACTTCGGGCGCGAGCTGTCGGCCGAGTCGAAGAGCGATCGGCCCGGCCCGGCAACCGAGGCCTTGGAATCTGGCGAAGCGGATTTGCTCGGCATCGCGGTTTCCACGTCGTTCTCTGCCGTAGCTGAACGCGCGTCGCTCTCAGCCGCAGGTCGATTTCGTTCCGCCCCAGGCGCGTCGGACGCAACCGCCGTCCCCGCCATCGCTCGTACCTGCTCAACTCCCGCCGCATGCCAGCTTTCGAGCGTCTGCAAAACCGCCCGCCTAGCCCGCTGATGCGGCGTCCGCTGCACCCCCTGCCGCTTGCTCATCCTCCACCTCCGTTTGGACAAGATTGTAGGTCAGGCTGTGCCTGACGAAGGCGTGGGGATGATTCGTCAGGCACAGCCTGACCTACAACACTACAATCGTGCGAGCGGCGATCGACGACTGAAAACCGAAAGCTCCCCCCCCATTCTGCACTCTGCACTCCGTACTCTGCACTTGCCCCACCGCTCGACTCTTGACTCTCGACCCTCCCGCCCGAGCGAGCGTTGAATTATCCTGGATAGCACGCCTGGCGCAAACCGGGCCCAATCCCCTGTCCACCACCCGCGCTCGAAGCACGCCATGCCTGTTCCGCAAGTTGCCATCGTCGGTCGCCCGAACGTCGGCAAGTCGAGCCTGTTCAACTGGCTCGCCGGTCGCCGTCTGGCGATTGTCGACGATACGGCGGGCGTGACTCGCGACCGCGTCACCTACCTCGTGCAGGAGAGGGAACGATTCTTCGAGCTGGTCGACACCGGCGGCATGGGGGGCGAGGATGCCGACCGGCTGACCGAGGAGATCGATGAGCAGATCAACGTGGCCATCGATTCGGCCGACGTGATTTTGCTGGTGGTCGACACGCGGACCGGACTGATGCCGCTGGATCAGGAGGTGGCCCGGCGGCTGCGGTACGTTGATCGGCCCATCATCTGCGTGGCGAACAAGGCCGATGCCGCTTCGCTCGACTCGCAGGCCGACGAGTTTTATCGCCTGGGTCGGGGCCGGCTGGTGCGGGTGAGCACCAAGGAGAATCGCAATCGGCAAGAGCTGTTGGACCTTATCATGTCGCGGCTCCCCGCGCCGCAGGGCGATGAGCCGACCGAGCGGCCCGAGCCGGCGATGAAGGTGGCCATCGTCGGCCGCCGCAACACGGGCAAGAGCACGTTCGTCAACACGCTGGCGAAGGCCGAACGGATGATCGTGAGCGAAGTGCCCGGCACCACCCGCGACAGCGTCGATGTGCACTTCGAGCTGGACGGCAAATCGTTCGTGGCCATCGACACGCCGGGCTTGCGCCGCACCCG
>CAYQAJ010000039.1:0-4987 GCA_964415245.1 uncultured Pirellulaceae bacterium
CAAGAACACCGACCTGCTCGTCGACCTGGCCCACCAGATCACCGATCATCCCCCCGCGCGGGAGATGGACATGCTGCTGGCCACCGGCGAGCAGGTGAGCGTCGCCCTCATGGCCATGGCCGTGCATTCGCTGGGGCACAAGGCGGTGAGCCTGACCGGCGCCCAGATCGGCATCAAAACCGACAGCATCCACACCAAGGCCCGCATCCAGTCGATCTCCACCGAGCGGATGCAGCAGCTTTTGGACGCGGGCAACATCGTGATCGCCGCCGGCTTCCAGGGCATCGACGAAGAGTTCAACATCACCACGCTGGGGCGCGGCGGAAGCGACACCACCGCCGTGGCCCTGGCCGCCGTGCTCAAGGCCGCCACGTGCGAGATTTACACCGACGTCGACGGCGTGTACACCACCGATCCCCGCGTCGCGCCCGAGGCACGGCTGTTGTCCCGCATCAGCTACGAGGAAATGCTCGAACTGGCCAGCTTGGGGGCGGGCGTGATGCACAGCCGCTCGATCGAGTTCGCCAAAAAGTTCGGCGTTTCGATCCACGTCCGCAGCAGCCTCAGCGACACCCCGGGAACGCTCATCAATTCACAGCCCGAGTCGCCCGATCAGCCGGTCAGCGGCGCGGCGCTCACGCGGGACGAGGCCCGCATCACCGTGTGCGGCGTGCCCGACGTGCCCGGCTCGAGCCTGGCCGTGTTTTCGCGCGTGGCCGACCGCAACATCACGGTCGATATGATCGTGCAGAACGTGGCCGAGAACGGCAAGGCCGACATCTCGTTCACCGTGCCGCGTGGCGAGTTGAAATCGGCCCTGGAGGCGGTGGGAGAAGCGGCCGCCGAGCTGGGCGCCTCGGGCGTGCTCTTTGGCGACGACGTGGCCAAGGTCTCGGTCGTGGGGCTGGGGATGGCCCGGCAGACGGGTGTGGCCGACCGCATGTTCCGCGCGCTGGCCGACGAAGGGATTAACATCGAGATGATCTCGACCAGCGAAATCAAAATCTCGGTGCTGGTGGCCCGCGACGACGCCGTGCGTGCCTTGCGAGCCGTTCATCAGGCGTTCGGCCTGCAGGACATCCCCACGATTACCGACTACTCACTCACTCACGGCGCCGCCGGCGGCGCGGCCAAGCGGGCCGCGGCTTCGGCCCGCGCCGCAACCGATCCGGCCGACGTGGTTGCCCGGCTGCAGGGCGTGAACATGGAAGAGCTGGTCATCGACGACGTGTCGCTCGACCAGACGCAGGCCCGCGTCACGATGATGGGTGTGCCCGACACGCCGGGCGTGGCCGCCAAGACGTTCGAGGAAGTGGCCGCCGCCGGCATCTTCGTCGACATGATCGTGCAGAGCTACGGACACGAGTCGCTGGCCAGTCTCACGTTCACCGTGCCGGCCGATCGGGTGGCGCAGAGCGTAGAGGTGGCCCGCCGCCTGGCCGACACGTTCCACTGCAAAGGCGTGACCAGCAGCCCCAGTGTGGCCAAGCTGTCGGTATCCGGCGTGGGTCTTCGCAGCCACACGGGCGTGGCCATCCGCATGTTCCGCGCGCTGACCGAGCGCGACATCAACGTGGCGATGATCAACACAAGCGAAGTGCGGGTGAACGTGGTGGTCGACGGCACGCAAGGCCCCGCGGCGCTCGAAGCGCTAACTGCGGCGATGGCCGACGTGCGCCGGTAACGTCCCTACGGCCTTTCATGCCGCCTCCGTCGGATCGACCGCAGTTGCGATCGATCACTCGGCCCGGCCGTGCGATTCGGCGAGCTTTTCGTTCAGAAACTGCGCGAGGTTGGCTGCGTCGTTGGTGCCGATGCGCAACGTGCCCTTCTTTTTGCGGACCACCACGCAGTCAAGTCCCCAGATGTTCCAGACCCAGCCGCCGCGGAGACTGTAGTGGATGCCCCAGCCGTCGAGCAAGAGCGTGCGGCCCACTTCGACGCTCTCGATGTCGGCGTAGCGCACGCGGGTACGAAACAGCGGCAACGGGCCGAAGCGGATGCCGATTGCATCGACCTCGTCTTCGACCGTCAAATGATGAAACGCCGGGGCAAGCAGCGCGATGACGACGCCAACGGCGACTGCGACGTACGTGCCCGGGGGAACGCCAAACATTACCGCCAGGACGAAACACGCCACAGCCGAAGCGTACAGGATCAGGCACATCGGAGCCCGCTGGGTGTGGGAGTAGGTGGACATGCGGCGGGGCAAATGCAGAGTGCAGAATGCAGAACGGGGAGAGAGTGTGCGTGATCAGCTATCGCGAAAGCGGAAAGCGGACTGGATTCCCGCCTGCGCGGGAATTACGATTCTCTTCTGGCGCAGCGATCCACCGCAATCCGGCTGATAGCTGACGGCTGAGAGCTGACTGCTTCGAAACAACTGACAACTGACCACGGACTACTGACGAACTTCAACGGCCGCGGTTGAGCTGGCTCCGCCGGTTCAGGTAGTCGAGCAAAATCTCGCGCTTCGGCCGGCTCGTGTCGACGAGCACGTACTCGCAGTTGTTGCGGGACGCGATGTCCTGCAGTTTATCGCGGAAACGGCCGAGGGCCCGCAGGTAGCCGTTGCGCAAATCCTCGGGCTGGGCCAGGATGTGGTCGGGCACTTCCAGGCCGACGAAGCGGGTCATGCCGCTGAAGTCGAAGGCCAGCTCGTCGTGGTGCATGACGTGCAGCAGCACCACCTCGTGCCGGCTGTAGCGCATCCGCTGGATGGCCGGCTCCAGCGCGTCGAGATCGGCGAAGAAGTCGCTGAAGATCATCACGATCTCGCGGCGGCGCATGCGGCCGGCCAACTCGCTCAGGCAGGGGGCCAGGTCGGTTTTTTCGACGGGCTCGATCTCGTCCAAGTGCTGCGTCATGCGGACGATCTGGTCCATCGAGTTGCTGGGCGTAACATAGCCCCGCACGCGCTGGTCGAACGTGGCCAAAGAAACCTTGTCGCTCTGGCGGACGATCGAGTAGCCCAGCGTGGCGGCAAGCTGCGAGGCGTACAGCAGCTTTTGCTGTTCGTCCTCGCCGTACCGCATCGAGGCGCTCACGTCCAACAGCAAATGGCAGACGAAATTCGTTTCCAGCTCGTACTGCTTGACGAAGTACTTGTCGCGCTTGAAATACACCCGCCAGTCGACATGCTTGGGATCGTCGCCGGGCACGTACTCGCGATGGCCGGCGAACTCGACGGCGAAGCCCGACAGGGGCGACTTGTGGTGCCCTGCCAGGTTGCCGATCACCAAGCCGCGTGGCTCGATGTGGCGATCGGCGACGCTGGCCAGAGTTTCGGGGTCGAGATAGCGGGAGAGAACGCTGGTTGCCACGTTGATTAGTGTTTCTTACTTGGGCGGCAGTTGACGAATACCAGAGGGCGCTTCGCCGTCACCGCGAAAATGACCAATGACCAAATCCAAATGACCAATTGGCCCGCTGGCGCGGGCAAGCACCAATCCCCCAATCCCAATGACCAATGTTGCCGCTCGTGGGGACACGTATCTGTTCCCAAATCGCAATGACCGAATGTGCGGATCGGAATTGGTCATTTGGATTTGGTCATTGGTCATTTTCGTAACAGTGAATCTCCACGACCGATTGTGATTCGAACTCACGAAAGGCCAAACGGCCACGACGTGCCTCACGCCGCCGGCTTCTCGTAGTGTTTGTCGGCCGGGACGGCTTGCATCAGCATGTCGATAAGCTGTTCGCTCCCCAGGCCATTGGCCTGCGCGGCGTAGTTGCCCGCGATACGGTGCCGCAGCGCCGGCTTGGCCACCGACTGCACGTCGGCCACGGTAGCGTGGTAGCGGCCGTGCAGGATGGCCCGCGCTTTGGCGCAGGTGACCATGGTAAGCACGCCGCGCGGTCCCGCGCCCCAGTTGACCCACTTGTTTACGAAGTCGGGGGCCTCCGGCGTGCCGGGTCGCGACGCGCGAACCAGCGCCCAGGCGTAGCCCAATACCTGATCGCTCACCGGCACGCGGGTGACGAGCTTTTGCAGCTCGATGATCTGGTCGCCGCTCATGATGGCGGTGATCTCCCCGAGCTGGCCGGTAGTGACGCGTCGGGCAATCTCCCATTCCTCGGCGCCGCTGGGATAGTCGACCTTGATGTAGAGCAGGAAGCGGTCGAGCTGCGCCTCGGGCAGGGGGTAGGTGCCTTCCTGCTCGAGCGGGTTCTGCGTGGCCAGCACGAAAAAGGGAGCGGGCAGGGGGTGCATGTGTCCGCCGGCGCTCACTTGGCGTTCCTGCATGGCCTCGAGCAGCGCCGCCTGCGTCTTGGGAGGCGTGCGGTTGATCTCGTCGGCCAGCAGCAAATTGGCGAACACGGGACCGGCCAGAAAGCGGTAGCCGCGCTTCCGCGTCTCCGGGTCCTCTTGGATCACCTCGGTGCCGGTGATGTCGCTGGGCATCAGGTCGGGCGTGAACTGGATGCGCTTAAACGTCAGGTGCAGCGACTGGGCCAGCGAGCTGACCAGCAACGTCTTGGCCAGGCCGGGCACGCCTTCCAACAGCGCGTGGCCGCGGGCGAACATGGCGACGAGCACCTGCTCAATCACCTCGTCCTGGCCGATGATGACCTTCGACAGCTCGTCGCGGATTTGGCGGTAGCCCTGCTCGCACTGCTGCACGGCAGCGACGTCGTCGGGCAGGACACTGGTATCGGGCATGGCAAAAACTCCAAGTAGTTGGAGGTAGGTGGTGTTGGTTGTTCGCTTCGGCACACGAAACGCTTCGGTTCAATCGACACTCTCAAAGTAACGGCGGAGCCGCTCTTCGTAGCCGCGCGGGGCGCGGCCGCGGGAGCGGGCGTTGATGGCGTCGCGAAGCGACGGCGGCAGCTTGGCGAACCAAGGCTCCTGTTCGTACGAACGCGCGGTTGCGGAGGAATCCTCGTTCCCATCGCCGGTGCGGCTGTCGGCCTGGGCGGCCGGGTTCAACTGAAGCGGCGACTGGCCGGCGATCTGGTTGTTCGACGTGTCGCCGCCGGT
>CAYQAJ010000039.1:5087-26153 GCA_964415245.1 uncultured Pirellulaceae bacterium
GCCTTGACCCTCACCTTGTCCCTGTCCTTGACCTTGGCCTTCGCCCTGTCCTTGTCCCTCGCCCTGACCTTCACCTTGACCCTCTCCTTGTCCTTGTCCTTCACCTTGACCTTCGCCCTGTCCCTGGCCCTCACCCTGTCCTTCACCCTGGCCCTCCCCCTGGCCGGGTTCTTGGCCTTCGCCTTGACCGGGCTGCTGGCCGGTTGCGGGGTCCTCGCCAAAGCGCGAGGCAGTTTCCAATCCTTCGCGGATGGGGACGTTAGCTACTTCTTGTTGGCCGGAGATGGCCGCGGCGCCTTGACCCGTGGCGCGCTGCGCCTCGGCGAACTGCCGCGTGGCTTGCTGTAGCGCCTGGGCCGCTGCGACCTGCTCGGGCGATGGCTGCCCCTGGCCGCTCGGTTGGCCTTCACCACTGGGTTGTCCCTCGCCACTGGGTTGACCTTCGCCGCTCGGTTGGCCTTCACCACTGGGTTGGCCCTCACCACTGGGCTGACCTTCACCACTGGGTTGGCCTTCGCCACTGGGCTGACCTTCACTTCCTTGGTTGGCCTCGGCGAGTTGATTCAGCGCATCGGCCTGTCGAGCGATTTCGTCGCGAGCCTCTTGCTGTTCGCGAGCCAACTCGGCAACCGTTTGGGCGATGTCGCGATCGCGGCGGATTTGCTGTTCGCGGGCTGCCAGGCTGGCGGCTGCGCGTTCGAGCGATCGCTCGACATCCTCTTGCGCTTGCGAAGCGCGGGACGGATTGTCGGACTGGGCGCTCTGCGAACCTTGCTGGGCGGCGTTCTCGCCTTGTCGCAGTGCCGAGGCAGCACCCGGATCGACCGGAGCGGCCTGACTCGCCAATTGGCCCGACTCGCCGGCTTCCCTGGCGAGCTCTTCACCCTGCTCGCGCGTGAGATCTTCGATCGCTTCTTCAAGCTGTTTGACGGCCTCTTCGAGCGACTCGGCCACTTGGCCCTGCGCTTCGGAGGCCGCCTGGTTGTCGCCCGACTGAATCTGTTGCTGGGCTTCGCCCGATTGTTGCTGTGCCCGGCTCAGCGTTTGCGCCGCCTCGGGCGCGGCCTCGGCCGAGAGACCACGGGCTTCGTTTGATCGCTCGCCCACGCGCTGCTGCGCGGCGGCATCGGGATTGCCGGGGTCGGACTGCGCCGCATCGGCGGCGGCTTGCTCGGCCGCAGCCTGGGCGTTTTGCAGCGCCTCGCGAGCCGCATTACGAGCGGCTTCGGCACGCGACGGGCTGCCCGTGAGCGTCTCGCGGGCCGCTTCGGCCGCGGCCTGCGCTGCTTCGGTCAGCGACTTGGCCAGCTCGCCGTCGGTGTTTCGGGCCAGCTCTGTGGCCGCCTCGGCGGCTTCCTGCTGGCGGATGGCGGCGTCGAGCGGGGTATTGGCGCGGCCTTCGGCCACGTCGCGAGCGGCGTCATCGGCCTGCTGCTGGCGGTCCAAAGCGCGACCGACCGCATCGGCCTGCTCGCGCGCACGCGCGGCCTCTTCGCGACCTCGGGCTCGCTCCTGCTCGGCCTGCGCCTGGCGAGTTCTTTCGAGCGCCTCCTCAAGTTGCTTGACCGCTTCGGCCGATTCCGCATCGTGCCGAGCAAGCGCGTCTTCGACCGGTTCGCGCACTTCGGCCACGCGCTCGAGCTGCTCGTCGGCCAGTGCGGCCAACTGCTCGGCCGTTTCGCCTTGTTCCTTGCGGAGCGCGGCTGCTGCCCGTGCAAGCTGCTCGGCAGCGTCTTGAGCCGCATCCGCTGCCTGAGCGGCCGATGGCTTGGAAGGCTCACCGGGCGCGTTCTGTGCTTCTGCTAACTGTTTGGCCGCTTCGCCAATGGGGGCAGCGGCGTCTTCGAGTTGTTTCGAGACTTCGGGGGCGGACTCGCGCACGCCTTCGGCAATGCGGTCGGCCACCTTGGCGATGTCCTCCTGCTCGTCGACGAGCTCCTTAGCCCGTTCCTCACTGAGTCCCGCCTCTTGGGCGGCTGCGTCGGTCTCCTCGGCAATGCGTCGCTCGGCCGCGGCGGCTCGTTCGAGCGCCTCGGCGGCGCGGGCCAGCTCGCCCGTTTCCACAGCCAATTGACGCCGTTGGGTATCGGCAAGCTGCGCTTCGACTTCGGCGAGTGCTCGCTCCAGCGCCTCGGCTGCCGTTTCGGCCGCACGCTCGCGCGAGTCGGCTGCTTCGGGTGCCGCCTGCTGGAGCGCCTTGGCCGCTTCGTCGGCCGCTTCTTGCGCATCGGCGAGGCGCGAGGGAACGGTGCCCGGCACGTCGGCGTTCTCGGCGGCGCGTTCGAGTTTCTCGGCTACTTGCTGCTCGTGCTGCGCCGCCTCGGCGGGATTCTCGCGCGATTGGGCGGTGGCAGCCTCTTGCTCGTGGGCGGCGTCCTGCAATTGCTCCTTCAACTGGCGAAGCTGCTCGACCTCTTCGGCCAGCTCGGCGGCGCTTTTATCGGCGCTGTCGAGGTCAATCGCTTGCTGGAGGATTTGCTCGATCTCGGCCAGGCTGCCGAGCACCTTGCCCTGTTCGAGAGTGGCCTGGTTCTGCTGCTTCTCGAACAACTGGGCGGTTGCCTCGTAGGCCGACGCCTTGGCCTGCTGAGCCAAGGGCTCGGTGGAGGGGAAACTGGACAGCGCCTGCGACAACCGGCCCAGGTCCTTGTGAAGCTGCGCTTGCTTCTCGACCAGCTCTTCGGAGCGCTCGCTGGTCAGCTCCTGGCCGCGGGTCTCGTCGCGCACCTGCTCCTGTCGGGCCATCAGCTCGCGAACCATGCGCAGCGCGGCCTCGCGATCGGCGTCGACCAGTCCGGCCAATTCGTCGATCTTCTCCAACAGGGCGCGGAGCCCCTTGATGACGGCCTCTTGATTCTTGGCAGCCTCGGGAAAGGCGGCGGCCTCCAGGTTGGCACTGGCGGAGTCGAGCTCCGAGGCGACCTGGCCGGCCTTGAGAATGCGCAAGCCATCGGCTGCCCCGGCGCCCACGTCGCCCCCCCACGTGCTCACGTCGGCAAGCGTCTCCACCAACACGAGGAACAGCGCCTTTACGTCGCGCTGATCCTGAATCGTCACCAGGGCGGTGCGTTCGCGCGCGTCGTCGGGCTGCTGGGGAAGCAGCGTGGTAGTGCCGTGCGCCTTTTCCTGCAGGGCGATAAGCTGACGCACCTGCGCCGCCAATCGAGCGATCTGCAACCGCCGCTGCAGCTTTTGCCGCTCGGCCATGAGCACGACGACCACCTCGCGAATGGTGCGGCGGGCATCGTTGAATTTGGCCGTGCGCTGTTCGGCGGTGCCTTGCTGCGATTCGGCCAGCAACCGCACGACGTCCTGCATCTGCTCGTCGACCAGGGCGTCGATGTTCTGGCGCATCTCCAGGATCTCGCCGTAGATCGGTTCGCCGTCGAGCCCGTTTTCCTTGAGCTGGCGAAGCTGGATGTCGAGCGTCGACGTGACCAGCTCGCGTGTCATGGCGCGGGCTTTTTCCTGGGCCTGCTGCTTTTGCCGTACGCCGTCGATTTCGGCGGCGGAGGAGGTTGCGGGCGCCAAGGCACACCAGCAAAGCGATGCGACGAGCGCGAGAGCGAAGGTCCGTTTCATGGCGTTTCTCCAATGCCGAGTTCGAGCTTGTTGATGTCGGTTAGGCGTTGTTCGGTTCGTTCGTCCGCTTCGAGAATGGCGGCATACACGCCGCTTGGGTCGGAGACCTCCAGCACCAAGGGATCGCTGAGAAACGTGGCGCCGGGCCGGTCGCCGCGGTAGTCGACTGCTTCCAGGTACAGCTTGATGCGATCTCCCTTGACGAGATTCATGGGCGAAAGGTCCAGCGAGTAGGCGCCGTCGTGAGGAAGGCCGTCGCGGCGGAGCATCTGCCCTGGGGCCAGGAGGGCAAACGTATGACGCTCGTCCGGCGTAGCCGGTTCCACGTTGCCCTCGTCGCTACTCGCGGCGGAGAGGCTCTGGGAGGAAGCGCTGTCGGCGGCGCTGGAAGCGGGGGTATTGTCGTCGGCTGCGCGGTCGCCGAGGGAATCGGTCGAGGAGCTGCCCTCCGCGTGCAACTCCGGCCGCTCGCGCTCGATCTGCGCGTGCAGCAGCAAGCGGGCAATGCCGTAGTCGTCGGTCACGCGGTAGTTGATTACCGGTCTGGCCGCGGGCAGCACCACGCGCAGCACCGTCGATGCCACGGCGCCGGGCGGCCGGTCGGCCTTGAGCCGCACGAAGCCGCGCAGCGGCGACTCCAGGTGCAGGCCGTCAGAGTCGATAACCTGAATCTCGAAGTGCACTTCGTCGGTAATCTGCGTGAAAGGAGTTTCTTCGCTACCCAGGGCCCAGCGAAATCCGTCGGAGTCCTGTTGCTTGAGCGAATACCGCGTTTGGCCATCCTTGGTTCTGGCAATTAGCCAGGCATCGGTCAAGCGTTTTTTGTTGGTGCACTCGATGGCCACGTCGACTTGCGAGCCTTCCAGCACCGAAATCTGCCGTGAACTGGCGTCGGCCGCGTCCGGCACCTCGACGGCCGCATAGTTGGGGGGGGTGGCAACGAGCCGCGTCTCCACGATCGGCAGAGGAATCATGTCGACCAAGGAGGGATCGGTCCAGGCGTCGCCGACCACGAGCTTATACTCGACCGGTTCGATCATGCGATCGACGCTTCCCACGTAAATCGCCGTCTCGGCCGCCGATCCCGGCCAGGAGGAAAGCACTTCGCTCAAGACATCGCGGGCGGCGGCGAGCGCGGATGCTTCCGGCAGGGAGTCGGCCAGCGGCCTGGCAGCGGCGGGGGCATCGAGCGCCAGCAGCGTTGCCACCTCGTCGCTTGTGGCGACATCCCATGCGCTTTCCGGATCGGCAATCGCCTGCTCGATGCGATCGCGTGCCGCTTCGAGTTGCACGCGGCGCTCGTCCAGGGAAAGCAGCCGCAACTCGACGTCGCGGTGCTGCGCCAGCGAGACCGGCGACACGCGAGCCGTACCCGCTTGTGGCGCGTCGCCGCTGCGCTGGGCGCACCGCACGGCGAACACCAGCGGCCGGCCCTGGGCACACTGCGTGGCTTCCGGCCGCACTCCGGGAAGGTCGTACTTGAGCAAAGTGCGGCCGTTGATCGCTACCTGCTGAATCTCGGTGCGGGTGGGGTAGTGCTGCGCACCCAACAGCAGGCGCTGGAAGAATACTTGTGCGTGCTGGGGAAACAGGAGCGCCAGCCCGACGACCAGCGCCGCGCTCACCGTTGCGGCGCCGGCGCGACGCGCCATTTGGGACCGCGAGAAGCCGGCGAACACGTCGAGCCCGGACCCCAGGTTCGCTACGTACTCGATCACGGCCCCTTCAAGCTGCGACGAACCCCAGCGAGCGGCGTCGGGCGACTCGAATTGCAACGCGGCTACCAGGTCGCTGTCGATCTCCTGCCGCCGCTCGACCATCAGGGCCACGTCGATCTGCGACTCGCGCACTCCCAAGAGCGGACGCGTGAAAAAGTGGAACGACAGGCCCACCACCAAGGCACCCAGCACCAACAGGATCGCCCGCTGCACCTCGTTGAGCGATGCACCGAACGCCTGGAAGGCGTAGTCGAGCGCGAAGATCGCCACCAGCACCCACACTAGCGCCAGCAGCAGCGACGCGCCGCCGATCGACCACCGCACGAAGCGACGCGCACGCCGCAGCGCGTTCAACTGACCGCGTAGTGTTCGGAGTCGACTCATATGAATGTATTGGTCGCTGACAAACTAGGATTCGTAAGCGCGGCGATTTCCCACGCTCGTACAAATATCACGTGCGATGTTCGTTCTCTGCTGCGACTGAAAACTGAAAACTGAACACCGAAAACTCATCGTCCATCAAATGTTCCTCACCCGGCGGTCATCCGCTCACGGCAATTTGATCATCTTACGTACAAACCACTCGCCCAGCATCAACAGCACCACCAGGCCGAACCACGCCGGAGTCGCCCACAGCCGGTGCTCGCGGCGGGTCGTTTCGACCCACGGTTCGACCTGTAGATCGTCGAGCAGCCGCGAAACGTTGGTCAGCTCGTACGACCGCCCGTGCGTCTCGGCAGCCAGTTGCTCTTGCAGTCGTGCATCCCGAACTCCGACGCGCCGCTCGGCCGAAAGTTCCGATACTTCGAAGCGTACCTCGCTGTCATTTCCCGCTACCGGATCGCGGACCCGCAGGCTGTACTCCCCGGCGGCGTAAACCGGCAGGTGGGCCTCGAACAGGCCTGGACGGACCAGCGGCACCGTGACCTGCCGCACTTGCGGCGCTCCGGCGCCAATTGCCGGCACGACCAACTCGGCCGACAGCGCCGGCTGGCCAAGCTGCTCTTCGCTCAGCGGCTCGAAGTTTTCGTCATAGGCTTCCACGGTGAGTGTCACCCGCTCTTCGGCGCGATACTGCTGCCGGTCGGTGCGGACGACGAACCGCTTCTCGCTCCCCAGCGCGTGGCTCATGCCCAGGCGGTAGATCAACTGCGACCAGAACTGGCGGTAGTACTTATCGCCGTACTTGCGACGCAGCCGCCACGTTTCGTTAAAGCCCAGGTAGACCACCTCGCCATTGCCGTAGGGACGAATCGCGATGAGCGGCTGCGGCGTCTTGCCGTCGTGGCACAGAGCCGTGGGGTGCTCGGCCAGGGCGTAGGCCTGATCGTGCAGTTGAGCCACGCTCTGGTACCACTGCAGCTCGCCCAGGTTGTCCCATGCCTTGTCGCTCTCGGCGTCGTTGGCCCCCAGGTGCATAAAGCTGTATCGCGCCGCGTGCGGAGTTAGCCGCATGCGGAAGGGCTGATCGTCGTGCAACGGCGCATCGGGATCGACGATGACCGGCAACAAGTCGGCCAGCGCCGTTGCGTGCAGCTCGCGTGGCCCGAAGCGCGGACCCGCGATCACCACCAGCCCTCCGCCGAATTTTCCCACGAACTCCTTGGCCATCTCGCAGAACCGCGGCGAGAGCATGGCACCCGGCATGTCGCCCACGAAGATCACGTCGTTGGCGAAGAACTGGCTCCGCTTGGGAGTGAGCGTCGGCAGAAACAGCACGTTCGACTCCCGCACGCGGGCGTCGGATGAAGCCAGGTAGGTGCGGAAGCCGTCGAGACCCACGAGCTTGTCGCGGTGGAACACTTCCTTCACAAAGCGCCACTCCCACGACGGCTCTTCCTCGATGAACATCAGCCGCAGGTAGTCGTCGATAATGTTCACCTGGCGGATGGCGCGGTTGTTCTGGTCGACCGCCTCCCCCTCGACGGGGTCGACCTCGGCCACGAACTCGAAGCGGCCCGAGTCCTTGGGCGTGAAGGGAAAGTCGACGATCTCCACGGGCGACGTCAGGGTGACGCTCTTCTCTCCCACGACCAGCGAGCCTGAGTCCGAAAGCGCTTCGCCCGAGAGCGGACGTGCCACCAGGCGGACGTGCACCTGGCTGTCGGTCAGTCCGCTCTGCCGCACCTTGACGGTAAGGTTCGAGCGTTCGGCCTTTTTCATTTTGGGGTCGGTTTGCAGGTCGATCGCCAGGTCGATCGCCTCGCGGGCGCCGACTCCCAGCGTGTAGACCGGTACGCCCAGCCGACCGGCCGGCGACTGACCGCCACTGGCGAGTCCCACGGGCGCCGGCCCCGAGTTGTTGGCGAAGTCGCTCACCACCAGCACGCCCGCCAGGTTGCCGGCGCCGAACTGGCGGCCAATATCGGCGACGACGGAGCCCATCGCGGTGACCTGGCCGTCGGCCGACAACTGCTCGGCGAGGTGGGCCGGTTCGAGCTCTTCGTTGTCGCCCGCGCTACGCTCCAGCTTGCGCAATTGGCTCGTGCTCTGTCCGTCGAAGAGGAACGTTTCGACGCGAACTTGCTTGTCGCGCTGCAGCCTGTCGAGCACATTGCCGCTCGGCCGGGAGAGAAATTGGCGGACAAAGTCGACCCGCGAACGGGGCGCGCCGGCGTCTTCGGCCTGGCCCTGCGCAGCGGGCTGGTAGCCGACGGCCGACAGCAGTTCGTCTCGCTGCGTCTCGGGCAATTCGTCTTCGATGGCCATGCTGTCGGTGCCGTCGATGACCACGAAGAAGTACGGCCGCTGGACCGTTGTCTGCGACAGTCGCAACACGGGTGCCGCCAGCGTCAACAGCAGCACGGCCAGGAGCACACCCCGCCACGTGCCGAGCACGACGCGTTGCCACAGTGCGCCGCGCTGCTGAAAGCGAACGTAAAAGACAATGGCCAGCGCGACGACTACAACGAGGCTGAGAAACAGCCAGAACGGATTGTTGCGAGCCCAGGGCGCCGACAGCGACACGTCGACCGAGTCGACCGACGCGACGTTGTTCAGACCCAGGAGCCAGCCTGTGATGCTTCCCATGTCTTTCCGATTACGCCCTTCGAATCGTTGCGGCGCTGGCAGTGGCGCCGTCAGGGGTGATGGAGGACGTATTACTCGCGAAACCGCCAGCGGGGAAACCGAGTGCGGTCGTGCCGTCCGCAGCGGCCGGCTCGCGTCGGGCCATGCGTGAAGCGGTGGGGAGCGCCAACAGCACCATCTCGACGAGCAGAAACAACAGCACCACCGCCGCCAGCAGCATCCAGAAGTTCTGCGCTCGCACTTGCGCTCCCGCCAGGCTGATCTCCTCGCCCGGGCCGACCCAGCCGACCGACGAGTCGGCAAAGCGCTCCTCAAAGCTGGCCCGCGACAGCGGCGTCAGATCCGATTCGGCCGCTTCGCCGTTGACGGCCACGGCCACTTCCCAAAGCGGCGTCGCTTCGCCGCCGGCGGACGAATCGCTTCGCTCGGCCTTCACCTGGTACACGCCTCGCTCCAGAGGTTGGGCGATGCTGAAACCGCGCTGCTGTCTGCCCACGAAGCCCGTCTCCACCGGCTCGGACGACGATTTGCTTCCGGGGCGTGTAAGCGTGAGCGACATCGCCGGGTCGTACGAAGGCAGCGGCAGCGTAATCCGCTCGCCCGCCGCAAAGTTGCGCGGCGGCAACGTCGACTGCACCATCCGCCGCAGTATGCGGTCGAACACCAGAATCGTATCGGTGGTATGGAGCGTGTTCCAACTCGAGCTCAGCCCACTGGTCACCAGCAGCACCGTTCCTTTGCCGATGCGTCGCTCGACGAGGTAGGGCATGCCCCCGGGGGGTTGGTCGAAGCGAGCCAACACGCGCGGCAGCGTCGTCTCGGCGAGTTGGTCCAGCCGCTGGGCGCGTTCCTGGGCGTCGTCGGGCAAAGGTTCCAGGTCATCGTCCGTCGCGTCGGTGGCCCACAACAGCCAGTCGGGGCGCACCTCGCGCAGCCGCCTTTGGCTTTCGGCCACGGCGGCAGGCACGCTTGCGGCGTTGCCGCGGGCTTCCTGCTCGGCAAGCTGGTCGCGCCCGGCATCGGCTTCGGCGATGATGCGGTCCTCGGCGTCGAGCCGCTTCCTTTCGTGCTGTTTCAGCGTGTCGAGCACCGCGGGGCTTTGGTCGACCTCCACCGCCTTGAAGAAAAGCGGGAGGGAGTAGAAATCGCGCAGCTCTTCGTTCGACGTATCGGCAAGCTGGAAGTACTCGTGCGACGCCAGGCTATCGAACGAAAGCGTGAACACTTGCAGCCGCTCCGCCGCGATTTCGGGCACTTCGCCCACCGGTAGAGGCGCCAGCGGTGCGGGAAGAATGCCCGCCCCGTCGAGCCAAGCGGCCGCGTTCCACAGGGCCGGGTCGAAGTCGCCGCCGGCGGCGATCACGAGCTGCCCCCCCTGCTGCACGTACTGCCGCAGCAGCGGCACCGCTCCTTGCGGGTCGGCGATGCCCGCCACCACGACAAGCCGGGCGTCGGCAAGCACCTGTTCGTCGAGCTGATCGATGGTAACGTGCCGCGTCTTCACCAGGTGGGTGGTGTCGTCGCCGCGCCGCGTGACGGGGGCCAGCAGTTTGCGAAGCGAGCGCGTCTCGCCCAGCCGACCCTGAATGCGGCTTTCCGAATCGTCGCTGTACTGATCGACGAAAACGATGGGCAGTGCCGCCACCACGTCGACCATCAAGTGCCGCTCGTCGTCGGCCGGGAGTCGGTCGGGGGCGACGCTCACTTTTGCCGGCACGGTGATGGGCTGACCGGGCCGCGGCGAAAAAGCATCGAAGCGGTATTCGAAGCGGACTTCGCGTCCTCCCAGGCCGGGCTCCAGCGTTACGGTCTTGGAGGCGACTTGCGTGCCGTCGATCCATAGCGTCACGGGAAGGTTGACTCGGGCCGACGGTCCCACGTGCTCGATGGTGGCGACGAACGTGGTGGGGGTTTCCACGTCGGCGAGCCCATCCTGCACCCGGAAGTCGGAGACCCAGGTGTTCTCCCACTCCGCGGGCGACGTGTCGACGAACTGCACGGTGGGCAGGTTGGCCAACAGAGAGCCGCCCCCCGCGTCCCGCCAATTGGCGCGCTGCTGATCGCTAAAGACCACCACGCGGCGGCCCAACGGGGGACCTGCGTCGCACGCTTTTCTGGCTTCGTTAATGGCCTGCACGACACTGGCCGAGCGGTCGACCACCTCGATGGGCGCGAGCGCTTCGGCCGCGTCTTCCTTGGCATAGGGATCGGGGCTGTAGCCGGAGCGCGACCCGCACAGCGGAATGATCGAAACGCGGCTCGCCGCGGGAAGCCTTTCGATGTACTGCTTGGCACGTTCTTTGGCGCGGTCCAACAGCGTGCCGCCGGCGGGCAGTTCGTAGCCCATGCTCATGCTGTTGTCGATCACCAGCACGGCGTGCAGCGGTTGCGAGCCATCGAACGCCGTCTGCTCGTCTTTCTCGCGGCCGATCTGCATGGCGAGCGTGGTAGCCGCGACGGCTAGCAGCAAACCCGCCACACCGAACGAAGCCCACCGCGCGATGGGGCGCGACCAGAGCGCCGCCCCGACGACAACGGCCAGCACGCCCAGCAGCACGGCCGGAAACACGATCAGCCACATCAGCACCGAGTTGGGTGACACAAAGGGTTGGGCCAGCGCCAGCCCAAACAGCAGCACCGCCAACGTGCGCAGCGCCAACAGCGCCACGTCGCGCAGCTCGAGAATGCGGCGATTGCGCTGCAGCGCCTCGCGCAAAAAATCCATGGCCGCCCACGGCACCGTGCGAAAGCGGCGCCGGTTGAGCAGATGGATAACGATCGGCCCGGCAGCGCAGACCAGTCCCGCGACCGCAAACGACCACGCCGACAGTGAGGGAATAAAGTTCATCGTGCGTGGTGGCCGGAGGCGCGATCCGTTGTTCGTAATTTCCGAGGGTGCGGGGCGTGGTTGGAGCTTATTCTAAAACCATCGGGGACTGGCTCATTTTGCACCCTTCTGCGAAGCAAAATGTGCCCGTCTCCTTGTCCGCGAACTTCACTGCGAGCCGTATCGGGAGCGTAAGCTCTCGATCTTCCCCTCCTGGAGAATGGGCAGATACCGGTTGGGAATCGCCAGCACGAAGCAGGCCACCGCGGTTCCATACATGTCGCCGGGCATGCCTCCGACGCGCCCGCCCCCTTGGGCCCCTTGGTCGCGCCATTGTCCGTTTACGCGGGCGTTGTTGCCGTCGATCATCTGCGACTCGACCAAATAATCGCGCAGGATCGGGTAGCACTCTTCCCAGTACGTGCCCCCCACCTGATACATCGCCTGGCCCACGTAGTAGAACGTGTACGAGTCGAAGGGCATGCTGCCGTCGCGCCGCCGGGCCTGCGGCAATTGCTTCACGGCCGCCGTGATCACTTCCATGTTCTTGCGGATGCGCCAGTCGTCGTACTGGCCAAACTCCTGCAGGCACACGACCCCCGCGGCCGCCATGGCGATCGTTCCGCCGCCGCCCCCTTTGCCGTAGGTGAACTGGCCCGGCAGCTTCTGCTGCTCCGATTCCGGCAGGTCGCGACGTCCGTTTTCCGGGCAGTAGTGCTCGCGCACGCTTTTGATAGCCAAATCGATCACCTCGGGCGGCACGTCGAGCCCACTGTCGACGGCGCTGCGCAGCGCCTTGGCCTGCATCACCGCCAGACTCAAGTCGTGCCCGTTCTGCTGGCGTCGGGCCTGGTAGTCCCAGCCGCCGTCGTCGCACTGCGTGGCGGAGATGAGCTTGAGCGACCGATCGAGCACGGCGTTGAGGCGGTGGTCGCGGCTGGTGGTCATGCCGTGCGCCTGTCCCAACACAAACGTCGCCAGGCCGTGGTTGTACATGTCGCGCTGGGCGTGCGAGATGTTCAACAGGCCCGAGGGCTTGGCGTTATCGATGACGTAGTCGAGCGATCGCTGTAGCGGCGTGCCGTATCGTCCTCGGCCGGGCGCTTCGCCGGCGGCCATGAAGGCCAGGGCCCCCATGCCCACCAGTCCCAGGTCGTTGGATTCCCAATTCCCCTCGCGTCCCTGGTTGCGGGCCAGCCATTCGAGACCCAGATCGAGGGCGCGTTCGCTCGCGGCGGTGGTTTCCCAGTCCCCCTCAGCCCGAGCCAGGAGCGGCGTGAGGAGAACGGCGAGAAGGGCCCAGGCGGGCGCCGTAGCGAAGTAGCGGGTCATGTTGGGCGGCTGCTTGCCGGTCGCGGGGGAGAGTGCGGCTGGTTTCGCGAGAGCTTCACTGGCGATGCGGGGAATTGCCCAGTTTGCCACAAGATCGCCACGGGTGCGACCTTGCATAAGACATCACTTATAGGACATATGACCTGAAATGTCGAATCGTTACGCGCATTTGCCCGAGAATTGGCCGGAAATCTCCGATAGCCGCCACATTTATGTGGCGCGTCTGCGGCATCACAGCCAGCGTAGCTGAATTCGAAGGAACGTAGCCGAATTCGCAAGGATTCAGCCGGGGGGGTTGGCCGTATCGACTGAACTTTTGCGAGTTCGGCTACTTGCCTGAGCTCTTGCGAGTTCAGCTACGCGCTACCGGCAAGCGGCCATTACTCCACCAGTTCGAGCGTCTTCCAGTACGTGAGGGTGTCGCCGTTGACCGGACTCGCATGCACTGTCAGCCAGCCGCTCTTGCCCGCCACGCCCGTCAGGTCGATCTCCTGTTCCATCCAGGGACTTCCCCCGGCGTCGATGTCCTGCGACCAGAGACTCTCGCCCGCGAATCGCACGTCCAAACGCCACTGCCGATTCGGCTCGACAGCCGCTTTGAATCGCAGCCGCGCCGCGCTCCCTGGGGGAAACGATACCTCGCGCCCCCACACAACCGGCGCTTGTGGGTCGCAGCGCACCGTGAGCACGTCGTGCTCGCCCAGCGCTTCATCGGTAACGGGGTTCTCGCGGGACGCTCCACTCGACAGCATGACCCACGTGGGGAACGCTTCGGCAGCGGCCGATCGGAGCGGCCCGCGCAAGTGGCCCAGCCACACTTCGTCTTGCGGCCGCAATGCGGGAATGCGGCCGGGCGGCCCGTTGGGGATCAACTCTACAAAATCGCGGTTGGGCTCGTTCGTGCCGCGGCCGAAGAATGCCCACAGCCGGTCGCCATGAGGCACGAGCGGCCCCAGCCGTGGGCTGTCGTCTTCCAGCGGCGTCAGGGGAGCCGTGGCGACGCGCTCGCCCGTCTTGGTGTCGAGCCACACGAGCTGCACGTCGGTGGGCCCGCGCATGCGGCGCAGCGACGCGCGCCGCGCGTACAACAGGCCGGCCTCGCCGCCGCAAAGCTGCCCCTCGAGCAGGCCGTCGGTCTTGTGCTGCCAGCGCAGGTTGCCCGCCTCTGCGTCGAACGCGGCAAACCCCGTGTCGGTCTGCACGACGAGGTGCTGGCCCGCGATGCCCGAAATCCGCTGCACGCCGGGGAGCACCACCTGCCATTGCCGGCGGCCCGTTTCCAGCGACAAGCACTCGATGGTGCGTACGCCAGGCTGCGCGACGTAGATGCGTTGTCCGACGATGATCGGCGGTTGAAAGTGCTGCGTTACCCAGGACGGGTCTTCCTCGGTTGGGGTGATGACTTGCTCCCGCACCCAGAGAAGAGTCCCATCGACGTCGCAGCTCAGCACGACGCCGCTGATGGCCGCGATCACACTTTCGTCGGCCACGGCGATCTGGCAGCACCGCCGCGCCCACCACGTGTTGCGGAGGCGCATTACGTCGGTCTGGTGGAGCCGGTCGCCGGTCTCGGGCCGGAACCGCACGAGCCGCAGTACGCTCTCTTCCTGTTCCCCGCGCGTGAGAGTGAATGCCAGCAGTTGCCCCTGCAAGAGGAAGGGATCGGAGACGATGCTTTCGTTGTCCTGCGCCTGCGCGGTCCAGACGAATTGGCCCGAGGCGGTATCGATGGCGGCCAGCGTAAGTCCCTGGTTATAAAGCAGCCGTACAAAGATCCGCCGTTCGGTCACCAATGGCGCCATGGGAATCATCGACCACTCCTGGGCGCGGAGCATCTGGCCCGATGGTCGGGGGCTCTGCCAGCGGCGTTGTCCATTCGCCAGATCGTAGGCGGCCACGTGGAAGCGGTTGCTGGTGTACAGCATGTTCCCCTGCACGACGGCGGCGATCTGCCGGCCGACCCAATCGACGTCGAATCGCCGCACGTGGCGCGTTACCTCGCCGTTGGGGTCTTCGCCCACGAGATTGTCGAGGCGGCCGCGAACCTGCACTTCGTATGCGGTAGGGGGCGGAGCGGGGGCCAGTCGCTGGTCTTGCGCTTCGGCGACGGTCGAAGTCTCGCCTCGCCGGCGCGCGTCGGCCACCAGCGACTCAAACTCTTGCACCGACAACACGACGTCGCCCACGCGCACCGCGCCAGTGGGCGCACTGCCGTGGTCGCGGCCGAGCATCGCGCTGGCCAGGCGCTGCCGCGCCGCCAGTTCGGGTCCCAGGGCGGCGCGCGCCGATTCTTGCGCCCGGCGGTAATACGACAGGGCACGGTCAAACAGGCCGGCTGTCAGCGCGCGGTCGCCCAACCAGCAGTAGGCATCGGCGGCCGCCTCGGTGGCGCCGAACTGCACCGTGATGAGTTCCAGCGCTTTCACGTTCCCCGCGGCAATCGCCTGCTTGACCCGAAGCTGCGCTACCGGCCCGTATTGTGCGTTCATCACGTCCCCCAGCCCGGGGTGCTCTTCCCAGGCCAGGCGGATCGCCGCCGGAAGCGATACGAGCAACTGCCGATCGCCCGTGCTGGGAGCCACGCCCGGCAGGTGCTGGCCCTCCATGGTGGCGATCATTTGGGCGGCGTCGTCGTAGGCGTCGCTTTCCAGGATCGCCTGCAGCTCGGCCAGCACGTTGTAGGTGTCCTTGTGCAGCTCCTCGACCAGCGGGTGCTGCCACTCGGGCCGGACTCGCGACAAGGTCAGGCTGCCGCCGGCGGTTCCCAATCGTCGCGCGGCGATCAGCTCCGCCCACTCGACCAGCGGTTGCTGCCGATGCTGCTGGAAGTAGCGCAATCGCTGGCAGAACGAAAGCACCTCCTCCCACTGGCCCTCGTACAGGAGTTGGATCAGCTCGGCGCGAATCGGCTCTTCGCCCACAATGCGGAGCGGCTGCCGCGTGGCCAGCGGTGCGGTCATCACGGCCGAGCGGATGGAGGAAAAGGGGCGGCCGCCGTGTCGGGCCAGCTCGTCGAGCCCCACCGCGTAGTAGCGCCCCACCGTTTCATTCACGCGCGACAAGTCGTCGCGCACGTCGAGCAAGAGCGCCGCTTCCTCCCCTAGCGCAAGCTGCTGGTCCAGCGGAAACTCGCGGGCCGCCGCGTCGTCCAAAAGCATCTCGACCAACGGCTGACTGAGCCGATTCGAGCAGCCGATCTCCAATGCGCGAACGGCACAAGCGCGTCGCCACGCGCCGCTCTCGGCGCCCTCGGGTTGCGACTCGGCGACCGACACGAGCCACCGTCCGACGTTGGGAGCGTCGGAGGAATCGGGCGCAGCATCGCGCAGCTCTGCGTCGGCCAGCGACGTAAGCGCGCTCAACTCGCGCAGCGTTACGCGACGAAGCGTGATGCGGCATTGCTCGGCACCCCCCACGCAGTGTAAGCCGACGTGCGTAATGCCGCCCGAGAGGTTGGTGACCGGCATTTGCGGTTCGGCCCAGTGTACGCCGTCGCTGCTCATCCACCATCGCAGGGTGCCGCAGCCGAACAGAAGCCGAATCCACTGCCGCGATGCGGTCGCGGGCACGAGCCGCTCGGGCACGTCGGCGTAGTCGTCCTGATACAAATCGTCGTCGCCGCGCAGCGCCAGGCAGGAGTTGCCGTTGCGGTGGTTGCGATTGAACCGAATGACTTCCAGCGGTTTTCCCTGTTCGCGTCCCAAATACACGCCCGACCCGGGCGTGGCGTCTTCAACCTCGAAGATCACCTCTTGTAGTCCGCGGCGAGGAAGCGGAGCAGCGATCCAGCCGCGTCCCTTGGCTTTGTCCGCCATCAGGCGGATCGCGCCGTCGGGCAGCTTCTCCACCGCCATCCCTTCGCCAAGCTGCTCGATCCACTCCATGTCGGCCGGCCGCTCGACGTCGGCGACCACGGGCCGCATCGCGGGAGCAGCCGGCTCGCCGCCGCTTCGCACCATGGCGATGCCCTGAAACGTAGCCTGCCCGTCCAGATAAACCGCGGTCGGGGCATCAGGCAGCGGTCCGCGCAACAGCACGATGTCGCCGCGGCTGAGAATCACTTCGCCGGCGCGGTAGCGTAGCTCCAGCGGGCCGCCGAAGCGGACCTCGGCGCGGGAGGCGCGACCATCATCAGTGGCGGTTAGCGCGTACGTCTCGGGTCGAGGCTCGCCGGCTATGCGAGTGGTGGCGTAGGCGGCCCAGCGGAAACTGTCTCCTTCGTAATAGACAAGCGTGAGCCCACGAGTGCCGCTGAAGAAGTGCAGGCGAAGGAGATTGTAGTTTTCGAGCTGGAGCCGCAGCGCGGTCTGGTCGGTCCACGGGGCCTTAAGCCGCACCAGGCCGTTGAATGCGGCGCACTGTCCAAGCTGCGTGTTGACGTTGTTGACGACGTAGGGGAAACCGTCGACTGGGGCCACCCATTTGTGCAGGTCGTCCTGCTGCGGCAGGAACTTGTCGGTGGGGAACGTCCCGAAGCCGACTTCGGCAAAGGGGGGAGGGTCGCCCTCGACTGTAAGCGCATCGTGCCAGGGGAGCTGCGGGACCGGTTCGCCCCCCTCGCCGATGGGCGGATCGCCCGTGGCCGGATCGCCCGAGTGCGGATCCGCCGATGCGACCTCGTCCGCGGCGGGGTCGGCAATCACGAACTGGTCGAGGTGCGGAAAGTTACCGGTCGTCTCCAGCCGCACCGTGTTCTTGCCTTGGGCGAAATCGTACTGCCCTACGGTGAACCACTGCTGCCCATCGGGCAGGTGGCTCCCGGTTTGCTCACCGGCGACGGTCCCCACCTCCTTGCCATTGATCGAAAGGCGCAGGGGGCGGCTGTCGAACGAGGCATAGCGAATCTTCAATCGCAAGCTGGCCGCCTGCGCGAGGGTGAACTCATATTCCGCAAAGCTCGGCGAGACGTCGCTGCGGACGACGACAATCTCCGCATTGCCCCACATGGAGTTGTCGATCTCAACGTTGCCGCGGGCAAACTCCTCGGCTTGTACCGTCAATGGCAAGCTCGCCGGAGCATCGACGGTCGCCGCGCCCGGCGGAGACTGCGATCCGTTTTCGGTATCGCCGCCGCTGGCGCCGGCATCTTCGCCATCGGGCGAGTCGACGTGCGCGGCGCCATTGGCTCCCGTTCCATTCCCTTCGCCGGCGCCGCTTTCTTCGCCGTCCGTCGAGCCGGTTTCGCCGCCAGCGGTGCCGGCGCGTTTGCCAAGTGCGTCGCCGGTAGTCGCCTTGCCCTTGTCGCCCGCGCCATGCTTGGGAGTATCGAGGGAAGCAGCTCGGTCGCCGGACGTGAGAACCGACGAGCGAATCGCGCTAAGGAATACGGCTGCCACCAATCCCAGCAATACGACGCAGCCGACGATACCTAACAGCGGCAACGCGCGTTCGCTGGCCGTGTCGCTGGATTGGCCGGCCAGCACGTCGTCGACCGACACGTTGGCTCCGCCCAATACCTCGGCCAGCGCCGATTCGGTCTGCAGCAGTTCTCGCAGCGCTTCGCGGAGCTCGGCCGACCGGGGGATGCGAGCCCGCAGCAAGGCGACCTCGCTGGGCGAGAGCTCCTCGGGCAGTTTCTCCTGCACCAGGCGAATGAGCTGCTGGTCGTTCATCGCTGGCCCGTACGCAGCTTGCGGTCGATACAGTGTTTCAAGGCGTTTCGGGCGCGGTACATGAGCAGCCGGGCGGCCCCCTCGCTGCGCCGCAGCATGCCGCCGACGGCCGCCAGCGACAGGCGATCGCGGTACCGCAGTTTCAGCGCCTGCCGGGCGCTTTCGCCCAGAGACTGAACGCACCCGGGCAGCAGCGCGAGTGCCTCGTTTTCGGTTTCGCCGCGCGCTTCGGCCAGCGCGTCGACTTCCAGGCACAGCTCGGTCCAGGGGGTCTCGCGGCGTCGGGCCACGCGGCGGACATGCTCGCGCAGCAGATTCTTCGCAATGCCCAACAGCCAGCAGCGAGCGGCGGCCGTTCCGGGGAAGCGATCGCGAACCAGATAGCAACGAAGAAATGCCTCTTGCGTCAGGTCCTCGGCATCCGCGGCTTCGACCAGTCGGGCCCGCAAGTATCCGTACACGGCCCCCTGGTGCTGCCGGACCAGCGCAGCCAGCGCGTCGCGCTCGCCGCGGCGCATCGCTTCGGCGGGATCGCGCGACTTCCGCTTTCGGTCGATCGCACGACTTGCGACGCGCGCTGTGGGCACGGTCCGAACCTTGGCGCTGGGAATGCCCGTGGCGGAGAGAGTGCTCGATGCGACTTCCATGGCGAACCTCAGTTGTGGCACGGTCTCCCGACCGTGCCGTTCTCAAGCTTCCCTCAGGAACGTATCGCGGTCGGGAGACCGCGACACAACCGCCGCGACCGCAACGCGACACAACACGATGGGGCCGATGCGAGGCGACTGCGCTCAAAACTCAATTCTAGCCGACGGCCGACCCGCTTGGCAAATCGCCGCCCCGTGCTTGGACGCACTCGATGCGAGTCAGTTCCACGAACCTAAAGCCTACAGCCTATAGCCTAAAGCCTTGAGCCTGACGCCTGAAGCATCGCGACAAACTCGCGCAACAGCGCCGTATTATCGTGCCAGGTGCGCGCGGTCACGAGGTTGCCGTCGACCACAACCGGCCGATCGACGTATTGCGCCCCGCCCTGCGTGGCATCCAATGCGCACTTGGCGACGGTCGTAACCGTGTGGCCGCGCAGCACGCCGGCCGCCGCAAGGATCTCGATGCCGTGGCAAATCGAGGCCACGGGCTTGCCGGCCGCGAAGATGGCCCGCACCAGATCGAGCAGGTGCTCGTCGTAGCGAAGATACTCGGGCGCTCGTCCTCCGGAGAGGAACATCCCCGCATAGTCGTCGGCCCGGGCATCGCGAAAGCTGATCGAGGCGCCAAGGAAATAACCGGGCCGTTCCTGCGTGATGTCCCAGGGCACCTGCGAATCGGGGGGAATCTCGTGCAGCACGGTGTGATAGAGCCGCGCCTCGGGGCCGGCCACGACCACCTCAAAGCCGTCCTCGGGTAGACGGAAGTAGGCGTAAAACGTGTCGAGCGCCTCGGTGGCATCGCCGATGGGCATGAGGATCTTGGGCATGGCGGTACGAACAATGGTTGCTGGGAGCGGTCGTTGACCTTCGCGAGCAGCCGGCCAGAACCTTCGTGGGAGAAGCTGCCAGCTTCCCATCCGTCGTGCTAATCGACGCCGAAGCTGTCAGCTTCGGCTGCGAATACAGGCAATACTGCATCGGCTTCAATCACTGCTTCCGCCGTTTCCCACCGCCAGCGGAATCACGCGCACGGAGATGACATAGTCCTGGTCGCTTCTTTCGAGCTCGTGGGTCGATGCGTTGAAGAAGTAGGAACGGTTGAATTGGCTTCCCCGCGGCGAATCGAACAGCATGTGAATCTGATCGTCGGGCCCGCGCGGTTCGATCCCCGCATAGAACACGTCGCTCACGGGAACGTTCAAATCGGGCGGCGAGGTATATAACACCGACCCGGCTGGCTTGCCCGACAGGTCTCTGGGTGGGGACTCGTACAGCGGCTTGAGATCGCGGTCGTAGATACGAATCACGTATTCGGTACCCGGCAAATACGGGTCATACCGCCCGCTTGCCGTCCGCGCTCCGGAATCGGACTCCACGCGCGGACCGCGCAGGCCCACGCTCACCGACTCCACAAGATACCGCCGCCTCGCAATGGGTGCGTCGAAACGCACGAGATAAACGGTTGGCGCGCGCTCACCGTCGCGATCGAAAGTCTCGCTCAACGTGCTGCCGCCGATGCGGATGTCGTCCACGTCGGTGCCCGTGTGGTAGCCGATATGAATTTCACGTGGATCGCGATTCTGGTCAGCGTCGCTGCCAGTGGCCGGCGGCGGCCAAACGTTGGCCAGCGGGGACGCTTCCGCTTGCGGGTCGGTAACACGGGTCGTCTTGCCTTTCTTGTCGCCGCCTGCCGTTTTGGCCTGATCTCGCCCGGTCCGATTCGCCCTTTTCCAGAGTTGCACTGTCACACCCAGCGCGAGAACGACCAACAACACTCCCAGCGCGCCAGCAACGACATAGAGCACGGGAAGCGAACGCCGGGAACGCGCCCCCGCGCGCGGATGAGCTGACGTCACAGCCACCGTGCGAACGGCAGGCGGTTCCCCCACCGTCTCCTGCACGGCGTGCTGGCTTTGCGTTTCGTCGAGAATCGCGCCACGGCGCTGATCCCCGTGGGCGTCGAGAAACTCCAGGAACCGGCCGGTCTGTTCGCCGACGTCGCTCGTCGCCTGCTGCGAGCCGACCGTCGTTGCCCCGGCCGCCACGGTTGCAACCGCCGTCTCCAGGGCCGCGATCGTTTCCTCCATCGATTGGTACCGATCGGCCGGATCTTTGGCGACCATGCGAGCAAAGACCCTTTCCACCGCCTCGGGCACGTCGCCACGGCGGCCGCGAAGCGACGGAATGGGAAGCTCGCGATGGGCCAGTATCTTTTTGACGGCCGTGTCCCCCTGGTACGGCGGGAAGCCCGTCAACAGGAAACACAGCGTGCAGCCCAGGCTGTAAACGTCGCTGCGGCGATCGGCGGTGTGCGT
>CAYQAJ010000040.1:0-26060 GCA_964415245.1 uncultured Pirellulaceae bacterium
CGCGAGAACCGCGAGCTGCCACGCGTCAAATGCCCCAAGTGCCGCAAGGAGTTTGCCACTCAGTGGGCCCGCGACGATTCCCTGCCCCGCGGCGCCGTGGTGAGCGAGCGGTTCGAGCTGGCCCGCAACTTTTGCAACAAGCTGTGGAACGCATCGCGATTCGCGCTGTTGAAGCTGGGCGACTACGAAGCGGCGGCGGTGAGCGACGACGATCTGGCCGCCGAGGATCGCTGGATTCTGAGCCGCCTCGCCTGGGCAACCGAGACAGTGACCGATGCGCTGGCCGGCTACCGCTTTGCCGATGCGGCCCGCAGCATGTACGCATTCGCCTGGGACGACTTTTGCAGTTTCTATCTCGAAGTGCTCAAGGGGCGTTTCCAGGACGATGCGGCCCGACCCACGGCGCAGCGCGTACTAGCGTTCGTGCTCGACAATCTCTTGCGCCTCCTGCACCCGATCGTTCCGTTCTTGACCGAGGAAGTGTGGCAACTTTTGAATCAGGTGGCGCCGCGTCGGGGACTTTCCAGCCCCGAGCCGGCCAGCGAGAGCATCATGGTGGCCCCTTGGCCCCAGGTCGAAGCGGCGCGCCGCGACGAATCGCTAGAAGAAAGCTTTGCCGCGCTGCGATCGACGCTGACGGCGGTCAACGAAGTCCGTAGCCGGCAGAACATACCTCCCAAGAAGGCGATCGAGTTCGCCGTGCGGTGCGACGCGCCCGCGGCCGAGCTGCTTTCGCCGATGGCCGCGTATTTCCAGTCGTTGGCCAATGCCACCGCGACCGCGTGGGGACCCGATGTCACGCCTCCGCCCATGCACGCCAGCGGCACGCTGCCGGGCATCGAGGTACTGGTCGATCTGGAACAGCACATCGACGTGCCGGCCGAGATCGCCCGCAACAAGGCGCAGGCGGACAAGCTATTGGCGCTGATCCGCGGCAAGGAAAAACAATTGGCCGACGAGCGATTCGTGGGCCGGGCGCCGGCGCAAGTGGTCGAGCGCGAACGGGCCAACCTGCGGCAGGCGCAGGAACAGTTGGCTTCGGTCGAGGCGGCGCTGGCGCGACTCAGCAGCCGCTAGCCGCTGGGAGCGACTCGCGAGTATAATCGGGCGGAGGAAGCGCGCTGCCGAATCGGAATGGATGGCGCGTTCGTTGTGTGTTGTCGGTTGTTCGTTGTTGGTTGTCCCCGCAGGCGTTCCGCTCGATTGCAACCGACCACAAACTACCGACAACAAACGTCCTCCGACTGAACACTGAAAACTTGGAATACCAAGCCGCGTTCCGTTTTCGCGTTCGCTGACTCGCGGCTTCGGCCGGTTGTCTCACCACAGGTCCCGCCATGCCCGTGCAGATGAAGTTGTCGCGGATCATCATCAGCGAGATCAACGATCAGCAGGTGATCTACCTGAAGGAGGTCGACGGCGAGCGGCAGTTTCCCATCCTCATCGGCATCTTCGAGGCGACGATGATCGACCGCAAGGTGAAGCGGCATCCCTCGCCGCGTCCCCTGACGCACGATCTTGTAGTCAGCACCGTCGAATCGCTGGGGGCGGAGCTCGACAGCGTGGTCATCAGCGAGCTGCGCGAGCACACGTACTACGCCCGCTTGCGAGTGAAGCAGAACGGCGAACTGGTGGAGATCGACTCGCGGCCCTCGGACGCGATTGCCGTGGCGGTGACCTGCGACCCGCCGCTGCCGATCTACGTGGCCGAGGAAGTGCTGGAAGACGCCACGGAGTAGGGGCGGCGCGACCGCGCATGGCTGGGGGGCTCGTCCCCGTCTGCTCCGCTGACGAACGCAAGGCGGCGAAACCGCAAGCGAGGGACTTTCTCGCTGGTTTTGGTTGGTGGACGCTTGCGGGTTGGTACCGTCCCTACGTCAAATCACTCGGGACTCTTTTCGGCGGCGTCGGCTTCTTCGCTGGCTACGTCCGTCGCACCTTTGTCGCCTGAGTCGGATGAGGCGTCGTTCGTCTCCGCCGTTTCGTCACCCGACTTGTCGGTTGGTGCAGCTTCGTCGCCGCTGTCCGCGCTCGACTTATCGCCCGGGTCACCGGCCTCGCCGGTATCGGTTGTCGTGCCGCCCGGTTCGCCACCGAGCTTGAGCCGAAGCGCCTTGAGCGTGTCCTGGACCTCGGTTTGACCGAACGGATTGACGTCGGGCGGGACGTCAGGACTTGGTCCGGTGGGGCTTCCCAGCCGCGAGTCGCGCGGCAGACGCGGCAACTCGACCAGCTTCTGCGTTTCCATCTGTTCCGAGGTGAGCAATTTCGCCAACTCGTCGTACTTTGCCTGGGCGTCTTCATTCGACAGTGTTTTGGCGTCTTCCACGCCGGCGAGCGCCTGGCGAAGGGCGTCCGATTGTTCGGGAGTTAGCGAGATCTTGATATCGCCGGTCAATAGATCGAGCTTTCGCACCAGGTTGACCAGATCGCGACGACCTTGAGAGCCACCGTCGCCGCCTGGGCCTCCACCACCGAAGCCCCTACCAGGGCGTCCACCACCGAAGCCGCCGCCCGAGCCTCCACCACCGACGCCTCCTCCGCCTGGTCGGCCGCTGCTTCCTGGCGCTCCACCCCCACCGCTCGATGGCCCGGACGAAGTGGCCGACGCATTCGTGGCCACATTCGGACCATCGGGATATCGTTCAAAGTGATACCCAGCCGCCATCAGCCCGGCGAGCATGGCCGAGCCTCCGAAAAACACTCCTAACAACAGCGAAAAGAGCCAGATCGAAATCTCCTTGCCCTTTCGCTGGTTTTGCCACATCAACACCAGCACCAGGGCCGACCCCAAGGCAATTAACAGAAGAAAGAGAGTAATCGGCTCAATAATCCCGTCGAGAAACGACATGGATGATCCCTTCCATCGGAGAGAAGTGAGATGTGATTCCACGGTCGTTTGCAACGGCCGGGCTCAAAGGGGAAGTGCCACCGCTACGAGGGCTGACCGCGTCCCCGCAACCGATTCATTTTGCGAGCGCCGTCAGGATAAGGCAGTCGAACTCGGGCGGCAACTGTTTTCACCGGACTTATTCCGATTCGCACTTTTTGCCGCCGACGCCGACGCCGCTGCGTTCTCTCGGCGGCCTGGATAAGCGCTCGACGTTGGGAACCACATTCCCGTCCCACGCACGCATTAGCGATCTTGCCAAGGCGTCGCCACCCAGCGGAACTCGTAACTTCTGTATCTGAAGGGGCTTGCGCTTGGCTGTCGTTTCGCCGGCGCCGGGCACAAAATCGACGGAGGGGCTTGGCTCACTGACGTTCGTTGAGCTGACGGCGCCACTGGTCGACTGACCGCAGCGCATCCAACGGCGTCATCGATTCAATGTCGACGGCGCGAATCTCATCCAGCAAAGGATGTTCGGAGGGAGCCAGCAGCGTCAACTGCAAGTCGCCGCGCCGACGTCGCCGCCCCGCCGATGCGAGGCGGGGGCGGCCCTCTTCGTCCAAGTGCTCCGACTCCAGGTGCGCCAGAATCTGCTTGGCCCGCTCGTTCACTTGGCGCGGCACGCCCGCCAGGCGCGCCACGTGAATTCCGTAGCTCTTGTCGGCCGCTCCGGCAACGATCTTGTGCAGGAACACCACCTGGTCGTCCCATTCCCGCACCGACACGTTCAGGTTGCGTACGCCCGAGAGCGAGCTCTCCAGGTCGGTCAGCTCGTGGTAATGGGTGGCAAACAGCGTGCGGCAAGAGACCGAATCGTGCAAATGCTCGACAATCGCCCAGGCCAGCGAGATGCCGTCGTACGTGCTCGTGCCGCGCCCCAGCTCGTCGAGAATCACCAGGCTTCGCGGCGTGGCTGTGTTGAGAATGCGGGCCGCTTCGATCATCTCCACCATGAACGTGCTTTGCCCGCGTGCCAGCTCGTCGCTGGCTCCGACGCGGGCGAATATGCGATCGGCGATGCCGATGGTGGCCGATCGCGCGGGGACAAAACTGCCGATCTGCGCCATAAGGGTCAGCAGCGCGACTTGGCGGATGTACGTGCTCTTGCCCGCCATGTTGGGGCCGGTGATGAGTAGGATGTTCCCCTCGTCGCCGCCGAGTCGCGTGTCGTTGGGCACGAACGTGCCGGGAGTCGCGAGCGCGTCGAGAACCGGGTGGCGGCCGTCTTCGATTCGTAGCACGGACTCCTCAACCAATTCGGGTCGCGTGTAGCCGCGCTGTCGCGCCAGGTCGGCCAGTGCGGAGAGCACGTCGATCCGCGCCACCGCTGCGGCGGTCGACATGAGCCGTGCGGCCGATTGCTGCACGAGCTTGCGCAGCTCGACGAACAGGTCGTACTCCAGTTCCTTGGCCCGCTCGTCGGCCGAGAGGATCTTTTCTTCGTACTCCTTCAGCTCGGGCGTGACGTACCGTTCGGCGTTCTTGAGGGTCTGCTTGCGGATGTAGTGGGCGGGCGCCTTTTGTCGCTGGGCGTTGGTCAGCTCGATGTAGTAGCCGAATACTTTGTTGTAGCCGACGCGCAAGTTGGAAATGCCCGATCGGGCGCTTTCCTCGGCCTGGTAGTTGGCAATCCACTGTTTGCCACCGGCGGCCAGCTCGCGCAAGGAGTCGAGATCGGCGCTGTATCCATCGCGGATGAATCCGCCGTCGCGGGCCGAAAGAGGGCACGTGTCGCCGAGCGCGGCGTCGAGTCGGCTCCGCAGCTCGGGGCAGAGGTCGATCTGGCCTTCGCACTCTGCTAGGAGGTTGCTCTTACGGGCCGTGAGCTTGGCCTTCAGCTTGGGGAGCAGTCCCAGCGTGCCGGCGATGGACTTCAAATCGCGGGGGCTGGCCCGCTCGGTGGCGACGCGGGCCAACAGCCGTTCGAGGTCGTGCACTTCGTCGAGCAACTCGCGCACTTCGCGCACCAGCGGCACGTCGCCCACCAGTTCGGCAACCGCGTCGTGGCGGGCCACGAGCGGGGCCATTGTCGCCAGCGGGGCGGAAAGCCACTCCGCCAGCAGGCGCGAGCCCATCGGCGTGACCGTGCGGTCAATCACCGCCAGCAGTGTCCCGTCGCGCCGACCGTCGCGCAGCGCCATCGTCAATTCGAGATTGCGGCGCGTCGACTGGTCGATCTCGACGACGCCACCGGGCTGAAACGGCGTGAGCCGGTCGATGTGGTCGAGCGAAGACTTTTGCGTCTCGCGCAGGTATTCCAGGATGGCGCCGGCGGCGCAAACGGCCGGATCGTCGTCGTCGCCGAAGCCGTAGCCTTCGAGGCTCGACACGCCGAACTGCCGCGACAGCGCCTCGGCAGCAGTGTTGTGGCCGAAGCACCAGGGCGGTCGCTGCGTAACGGAAATCTTCTCGCTCGGCGGTTGTGGAATCGGCGGTGCCGATTCGCTCACCAGGCACTCGGCTGGACCGATTCGGGCCAGTTGATCGGCCAGTTCGACCATCGGAAACACCGCGGCGCAGAACCGCCCGGTCGAAAGCTCGGCCCAGGCGATGCCCACGCGCTCATTGGGGAGTGGTCGCGCAACGGGGACTGATACACTTTGCCGAGCCGTTGACGCGGATTCGCCGTCCAAAGTCGACGAGGCAAAGTGTGCCTGTCCCCTTTTCTTGCCATGTCGGCGCGATTCAAACGCCACGGCCGCCAGGTAGTTGCTGTGTCGCGGGTCGAGCAGCGCGTCGTCGGTGAGCGTGCCGGCCGTCACGACGCGAGTTACCTCGCGCTTCACGATTCCCTTGGCATGCCGCGGGTCCTCGACCTGATCGCACACGGCAGCCCGATAACCTGCGGCAATCAGCTTGGCCAGGTAATTCTCAAGCTGGTGGTGCGGAAAGCCCGCCATGGGAGTGGCGTTTTCCCCCTTTTCGCGGCTAGTCAGGGTCAAACCAAGCACGCGCGAGGCGGTTTGCGCGTCGTCAAAAAACAGCTCGTAGAAATCGCCCATGCGAAACAACAAGAGAGCATCGCCACACGCCGATTTGGCGTCGTGGTACTGCTGCATCATGGGCGAGGCGGAGGTGCCGCGCGTGCTTGCGGTCGAGGGCGTGGCGGTCATGCCGCGCATGGTAGCAAGCGAAGCGGCGGCGCGGGAGTAGGGTGACGGGAGAAGGGCGAAATCGCAAATCCAAAATCCCAAACAAATCTCAATGGCCAAGCACCAAACGGGAAAGGCGACTCCGGCCTTATTGGTCATTGGGGCTTGGTCATTGCGTCATTCCTTCGTCATTCGGGCTTAGACATTCATCATTCAGCGAAAACGCGCTGCAGCGCCCAGCGGCAACGGTTACTGAATGTAGGCTTCGTTGTCGTCGCCGCCGTGGGTGGTGATTTCGCCGGAGTCTTCCAGGCGGCGGACGATGTCGACGATCTGCTGTTGCACGCCCTCGACTTCCGACAGCCGCACCGGACCGAGGTACTCCATTTCCTCGGATAGCAGTTGGGCGGCCCGCTGCGACATATTGCCCAGCACCTTCTTCTTGAGGTCTTCGCTGGCGCCTTTGAGGGCCATGGCCCACTGGTTGGTTTCCACGTTCTTGAGCACCGCCTGGACGTCCTTGTCGGACAGTTTCGAGATGTCCTCGAACACGAACATCAGTCGGCGAATTTCCTCGACCAGGTCGGGGTCCTCCTGGGCCAGGTTTTCCAACAAGGCGCGTTCGGTGGCGCGGTCAGTAACGTTGAGGATTTCCGCCACGCTGTCGACGCCGCCGGCGTTCTCGAACGACTGGCTCATGACGCTGGCCATGCGGCTTTCCAGCCCCCGCTCCACTTCCTTGATGACCTCCGGGTTCGTCTGCCCCATGTTGGCGACGCGGCGGATAACGGCAAGCTGCCGCTCGGTGGGCAGGCCGGCGATGATCTCGGCGCCGTACGACGGCGGCAGGTGCGAGAGGATCAGCGCGATGGTCTGGGGATGCTCGTCGATGATAAAGGTGAGCAGGTTCTGCGGATCGACGCGCTTGAGGAAACCGAAGGGGAGCGCCTCGATCGATTGGCGAACGTTTTCGAGCGTGGAGGAGGCGCCTTTGCCCAGAGCCAGCTCGACCAACGATTTGGCCAGGTCGAGACCGCCGCCCGCGCCCCCCATCGACGCCGGATTGGCGTCGGCGAACTCGTGGATCACCAATTCCTGTTCATCGCTGAGAATGCGCCCCAGCTTGGCGATCTCGATCGACACCTGCTCGACCTGCTTGGGTTCGAGCTTGCCGAGTATCTCGGCCGCCTCGCCCTGGGGAAGGCTCGTCAGCAGGACGGCCGCCTTGCGTAGACCTGAGGTATTGCTCACCGAACGCAAGCCTCCCGGCACTGCCGCTTTATCCGCGATGTACCGTCCACGGCACACCGGGCGCGCGAAGCGGCGCTTCTCCGGCAATCATCGACCGAATCGTGAGCGGAAGTTGAGAGAAAGGCCCGGAGGCCGAAATGACCAATCACCAAATCCAAATGACCAATGAGGGAGGTCCCGTTTGGTCTTTGGAGATTGGTGATTGGGATTTGTTTGTAATTTGGTGCTTGGGATTTGGGATTTAGCTGGCCCTTGGTCGTTCCGTCTCTGTAAGCGCACTCTCCCATACTCCCCACTGGCCGTTGTTCTCGTCGACGGCGACCCGCAGTCGCTCGGGGCGCACGCCCGTGCGGTTCCCAAGATCGTCGAGTAGCCGACGGCCGATGTAGCGCGCGATCAACTCGGCCGTGGTGTTGGCCACCGGCAGCAGCACGCAGTCGCCGCGGGGAAACACCCAGCGGCGGTCTTCGAACGTGACGACGACTTCGCGATCATCGGCCACGACGCGGATCGACCCGTGGTCGGTCGGCAGCAGCATGTGGTGATCGAGCTCGTCGACGATTCTGCGCAGCGCGTCGCGCACCGCGATAAAGTCGACCACGTAATGGTTTTTGTCCAGTGGGCCGAACACTTCGGCCGCCACGCGCCAATTGTGCCCGTGCAGCCGTTCGCAAGTTTTGCTGCCGTAGGTGATAAAGTGGGCGGCGCTGAAGACCATGTCGCGCTTGGCCACGCGGACGTGAAAGCTCTCGGTCATGATGCTTCGCCTCTCAAGGGGACTGGCTCACTTTGCTCCGCCGGCGAATGTTGAACGCCCGCCATTTTCGTCAGCTTTCCATCAGCTCAAGACTGCGGAGCAAAGTGTGCCTGTCCCCTTCTAATCTCGCAGGACAATTCCCTTTACCAAGTTGGGCAGCGGCGCCGTCTCGCTCCAACGCACGGGCAGCGCGATCATTCCTTCGCGGAGCGCGACGAACAGCGCGGCGGCGATCAGGTCGGCCGTCGTGCCCGGATTGCGCTGGTGTGCGTCGGCCCGCAGCCAGGCGTCGAATTCCGAGACGGCGGAATCCCAAGCTGTCTCGCCTGGCTCTTCGGCCTCCAGCACGCGGGCAGCCCGATCGGACGACTCGCGCGCTATCTCAGGCCCGCACTTGCGAGCAATCAGGCTGTCGGGAATCCGGCTCATCAGCCGCACGTGCGCCCCAACGATTGACCGATCGAGCGGCCAACCGCTGCGGCACGCCTGTTCGAGCCACGGCACCAGCCACGTGAAGACGTGAAAGTAGTTCTCCGCGTATTGTCGCGCAACCAGATCGCGCTCCGAAGCCAATCGCATGGCGGCAATCAAATCGGGAGGCGGCGTGCCGGCGACGTCCATCTCGCCGATGTTGCCCAAACCGGCGGCCTGTGCCAAACGAATCGCCCGATACACGTCGCGTGCATCGTCGGGCGTGAGCCGGGCCAAAACATCAGCCACTCCTTCCGCCAGCGGCAATTCCGGTGGAGCCGCGGCCAGCGGCGCCAATAGCAGCACCGTGCCGAGATTGGTGTTCGTGCCAACGGCAGAGCGCGTGGCTAGAATCGCCCGCAGCACGGTGGCTCCGACTCCGATTCGCCGCGCCTCGCGCATGGCCGGCGCAATGGCTGCCGCGCTGGCGACGAAGTCGTCGAACGTCACGTCGTCGAACCGCGCTCCCGGATGCACGTTGCCTGGTTTCGCCGCTGCCGCTTCCAGTACACACGCCAGCTCGGCACAGCGGCCGACGTCGAGCGCGCTGTCCGCGTGCGCGCCGCTCATGTCTGCGCATTCCGAGCCGCTCGCTGTGGCGGAATCGAGTTGTCCGTTGCTGTTCATCACTCGCGCTTTCGCGTGGGGAGAACGATGTGGCCGCAATGTTTGGCGCCGAGTAGAATGAGGGCGGTCGATCTCAGTCTACCTACGTGCCTTAGAAAGGCCACAGGGCCCACCATGCAATTCACCGCAGTCTACATGCAGGTACCCGAGGGGTATATTGCTTTCGTCGAGGAGCTTCCGGGCGCCAATACGCAAGGAGCGACGCTCGAAGAGGCGAAGGAAAACCTCAAGGAAGCGGTGGCCATGATCCTGGAAGCCAACCGCGAACTGGCGGAAAAGTCGCTTGCGGGAAAGGCCGTCACCAGAGAACCGTTCGTTCCGTCATCGACATGAAGCGGCAAGCGCTCATCGGGCAGGTCAGGGCTCCTCCGCGGACCTATCGCCTGTCGGGTCGGGCCCACTTGATTGAATGGAGGGTGAGATGAAACTTTCCGAGGCAGTGGGCAAGGTGATCGATCTGGCGCGCAAAATCCGCGAGTACTACGCCGCGGAACTTCCCAAGCGGCACCCGAATTACCCGCTGGTTGGCGCCGACGAGGAGAGTGCGCCCCCTCCCCCCGAGGAAACGGAGCTGCGCCAGTTCCTCGCGGGACTCTTGGACGAAACCGTGTATCAGCTCGCGCTCATTATGTATCTCGGCCGGGGGGATTTCACCGTGGACGAACTTGCGGCGTGCTACGACGACCTCAAGCGCACGTTCGTCCATCCGGAACACGCGGCATCGCAAATGATCGACAAGGCGCCGCTGGCCGACTACCTGGTCGATGGCTTGGAAGAGCTTCGCAAGCACGGCATCGACGTTGACAAACTGCCACTCAAGAGAGTCAGGGTGCGAAAGCGGTAGCAGCATTTCGTTGATGGTGGAGCACCATCCGTGCCATCGAACGCCTTTAGCGAGCACCTTCTCCCGCTTCTTCGCGACGCTGACCACTTGTACGATGCGGCCGGTCAGCTCCCCGTTGGGATTCCCGGGCGCCCGCTCCGCGTCGCTGTCTTGAATCGAGCTGTTGTCGTAACGTGCGCGTCCGCCTGGGAAGCCTATATTGAGGAGCTCGTGCGCGAATCAATAGATGTTTTGAGGCCACCGGCGGCACCACTGGGGTTATGGCCCGCACACAATGCCAGCGTTCGCGGTCAGTTAGGCAGGTTCCACAACCCCAATATGGAAAACGTTCGCATGCTTATCTCCGATTCGGTCGGGCTGCAGGATATCCAAGCTTCCTGGGCCTGGCAGATCTGCACGTCGGCCCAGGCGGTGCAGCGATTGGCGGATGCTATGACGCTTCGCCATCAGATCGCGCACGGCGTCAATCCTCGTCCGATCGTCGCTACGTTTTACGCAAGCCAACTGCCAGATTTCTTTCGCAGACTGGGGCGATGCACCGATCGTGCCGTCCGAGATCATCTTATGATCGTTCTGGGCATCGCCAATCCTTGGCTGGTGTGATCCCGTTGGCTCAATTGACTTGCCAGAGTATCAGGGTCTCTGGGAACCATCCTGTTAACGAGGGAGAAACCCTTCCAACAGCGGCAGGATGCGGTCGTGGGCTTCTTCCACAATCCAGTGGCCGACATCTTCCAGGCGGTGTACTTCGGCGTTGGGAAAACTTTCGATCAGCCGCTCCAGACACAGCGGGCGGAAGCACCAGTCGCGCATGCCCCAGATGAAGAGGGCGGGCCGATCGGCCAGCGAGGGGAGCCCGGCTTCGATTCTCGCGAGCGTTTGCCAGGTGGGATGCCGCCGCGTGAGCGGGATGTCGCGCACGAAGCCGTCGATGGCCACGCGGTTGGCCCACGAGTCGTAGGGGGCCAGAATCCCGGCCTGCACCGCGGGCGTGAGGCAGCGGCGATCTTCGACCGTCATCACGAGCGCGGCCCGCAGAAATAAGTTGAGCCCACGTAAAGCCGGCGTGCCCAACAGGGGCGTGCGACAGATGCGGATGCGTAGCGGCACATAAGGCGGCGGAAATGCGCCTGTGTTAAACAGCACGATCCGCGAAAACCGCTCCGGGCGGGCAAGCGCCGCCCCCAGGCCGATCGGTCCGCCCCAGTCTTGCGCCACAAGCGTGACATCGGCCAGATCGAGGTGCTCGACCAATTGCACCAGATTCTCAATGTGCCGGGCCAGCGTGTAGGGATACTCTTGCGGCTTGTCGCTCATGCCGCAGCCAATGTGGTCGGGGGCGACGGCGCGGAATCCGCCGCGGAGCGCTTCGATCAGCCGCCGCCAATGGAACGACCACGTGGGATTGCCGTGAACGAACAGCAGCGGCCGACCGCTCCCCTCGTCGACATAGTGATACCGCAAGCCGCCCAAGCGCAGCTCGTGCGACGTGAATGGGTAAAGCGGGCGCCAGTCGGTGTCGGCAGCAGGCATGGCGGCGACGAATCAATGACCAATGACCAAATCCAAATGACCAATGGGCCCGCTGCCGCGGGCAAGCACCAAATCGCAAATCCGAATCACCAATCCAAGGCACCGTGGTTTCGAGGGACCTCCGGATTGGTCATTTGGATTTGGTTATTGGTCATTCCCAGGTTCGACAGGTTACCCTAGGCGGGGCGTGCAGATTACTCCGCGTTCGCCCGGTCGACCAGGTCCTGCCAGAACTTGCGGGCCGCTTCGTGATAGGCCAGCACTTCGCGCCGCTGCTGTTCGTCGTCAACTCGCACGCGCTTAGCTCGCTCGTCGACCCAATCGAGAAAGAACTGGGCCGAGGTGCGGCTGATCCGCGGCTCGTTGCCGATTTGGACGTAGTACGGCCCGGTCGATGCGAAGCGATACGTTTTGTCGCTTGTGACCACGGCCCGAACCAGCATCCAGCCGCTTCGCTCGAACACAACGGACGGGAGCGTGCCCTTGCGCTGAGCGTATTCGTCGAGCCGCACCTCGTGCACGACCTTTCCGTCCTGCACCACCTCCAGGTAGTCGATCGGGTCGCGGGTCGAAAGAGATAGCGCCGGCGACAGTTCCACTTTCTCGCCCTCGCCTGCGTGAAACACGTAACCGGGCAATTCGCCATTGACCCGGGGTCGGATCAGCGGCCCGTTGGTCACCATCACCTTCCCGGCCCGCAGTCCTTCGAACCACTTCTCGTAGGTCAGCTCTTCGCCGCAGTACACGTACACGCGGTTGTACCCCACCGGGTTGGGCAGCACGCCCGAGGCGCTGCCGGCCGATGGCGGAATTCGCAGCCCACAGTTGAGCAGGTGGTAATAGATGTCGGTGGTCCAGCGGCCGTTTCCGTCGGGGTCGGGGTAGCGGTTCTTGTCGCGGGGGCGGCCCCAAGCCTCGTTGGGCAATACGCCGCCGCGGTGCATGTGATTGTGGGCCAGCCCGATCGAGTCGACCATGCCGGTGGATACCCAGATCGGCACGTCCCACCAGAAGGGCTTTTCGATGTCGACATGAACGCCGGGGAAGTTCTTGGCCTGCTTCAGGAACTCGACGGGCGACGGGTATTCGCGCGAGGAACCGGCCAGCGGAAGCGGCTCCGGCAGATTGAAATACATCAGGGCGCCCCCTTCGCGCTCGTCTTCTCCCGCCAGCTTGTGGTAGTAGCGGTTCGTGGCGAAGCGAACCAGCGGCTCGTCGGGCAGTTTTTTTCCGCTCCACAGATTGCGGTCGTTCCACCAGGTAATCACCGGCGCCACGTGCAGATCGTCGGCCAGCATCAAGAGCTCGATGTCTTCCAGCGGCCGGTGAACGTGTAGCTCGCCTGACCACCAACCCTGCTTTTTCATGTCGATGAACCGCTCCATCACCACTTCCTTGTTGTCGGTGGCGTTGCGCTCGATGGTGAAGTAGCCCGACTGAGTGCGGTACTCGGGTCCACGCTCCATTTCGAACTGGTAGTTGCCCACGGGCAAATCGAGCACGACCTTTCCGTCGAAAACGAAGTGGTCGTGCCAAAAGGGGAGCTTGGGCGGTTTGACGGCTTTGCCTTTGGCGTCCGTCAGGTGCATGCGCACGGCGACCGGCTCGCCGGTGTCCTTGTCGACGGCGCGGATTTCGAGCTGTCCGGTGGCGGCGAGGGCGGATGCGGCGAACGAAGCGCACAGGAGCGCGAAACCGCAAGCGGCGGTGGATGCTGTCAGGAGAGTGCGGACGGGTGCAAACATGGGAAGCCTCTGCGAATTCAAGCTGGTCGCTGGGCGGCGCGGCGGCGCCATCAAGTGTACCATGCGCGGCGGCGAACTGCTCGCCTTGAAGCGCGTGCCCCGCCGGGCGTAACATTACGGTAGCGAGCGGGCGATGCGGCGGAAACGAGCGAGCCGAACCGCACTGCTTCGTTGCGTGTCGCACCGACCAGCGAGCCGGCATCACGCCCGGCCCGCCGTTTGCCGCACAGATGGACAACAACGACTATTACAAAACGCTGGGAGTTCCCCGCAGTGCTTCGCGCGCGGACATTCAGAAGGCGTATCGCGACCTGGCCCGCAAGTACCATCCCGATATGAATCCCGACGATGAGTCGGCCAAGGAGAAGTTCCAAAAGGTTCAGTCGGCGTACTCGGTGCTGAACGATCCCGACAAGCGCGAGATGTACGACCGCTACGGCAGCTCGTTCGAGTCGATGGAAGCGGGAGGACCAGGCGGTGGACCCGGCGGCGGAACGTGGCGCACGTATACCAGCGGCGCGGGACCCTCGTTTTCCGATTTGGACCTGGAACAGCTCTTCGGCGGGCACTTCGGCGGCGAGGCACCCTTTCCCGACTTCGCGCGGTCGTTTCGGCCGGGGGGCGAAGCGCGGCGGTCGAACCGACGTCGTCCCTCGCGCGGGGCCGACGTCGAGCACGGGATCGAAATACCGCTCAAGACGGCCGTCACCGGCGGCGAGGCGCGTTTGAAAGTCCGCCGCCCCGACGGCACGATGGAAACCATCGACGTGAAAATTCCATCCGGCGTCGATGAGGGCAAGAAAATCCGGCTTCGCGGGCAGGGGGAGCCGGGGCCCAGCGGTGGACCGGCCGGCGACCTGTTGCTCACGGTGCACGTCGCGCCCCACCCCTGGTTCCAGCGACGCGGGAAAAACCTGGAGGTGAAGGTGCCCATTACGCTCGCCGAGGCGGTGTTGGGGGCCAAGGTCGACGTCCCCTCGCCTCGCGGTACGATTACGCTCACCGTTCCGCCCGGTTCTTCGAGCGGGCAGCGTCTTCGCGTGAAAGGGTGCGGCGTGCCGAGCCGCGCGGGCGAAGCGGGCGACTTGTACGCGGAAATCCAAGTTGTGCTCCCCAAGAAGATCGACGAGCGTCTGACCAACCTGGCGAAACAAATGCGAGAAGAACAGCCGACCAATCCCCGCGGCGAGATGACATGGTGAATCACTCGATCCTGATAACCGCAGCTTTTCAGCGAGTCAGGGCTCATTTACAACGCCGGCCGGCGCGGGCCGTGGGCTGGCTCGAAACTTCGGCGACCGCGTTGACGTGGGGAGCGATGCCCGTTTTTCTGGCAATTCTGATACAGGCCAAGCAAAAGCTGCCCAAGCGATCGATCGAGGAAGCCGGGACGGCCATGATCACGGCACTGGCCGGCTTGGCGATTCTCCTCTTTGCACTCCTTCTGCTCGTATGGTTGGGAGGCCATCTTGCACGGCGATACATGGACGGCGGAGGGCTGTCGCTTCCGTCGATTGGATGGTCACGCCGCCAGGACGACTGGGCCGATCGGCCGCTTCCCGACGAGGACGATAAGCCGGACGACGACCCATGAGCCTCGTTGCCTGCGAACCGCAGTTTCACCTCCGCCGCTGTGGCATCAGAATGAACGAAAATGGGTTCCCGAAGCGCCTGCGCGTGCGCACTCGAGGCGATTTCCATCGCGTTTACAGCCGTCGCGCGCATGCCGCCGACGAGGTGCTGGTGCTGAACGGCTGCGAGAACGGACTGGCGTATGCGCGGTTGGGACTGGCGGTGCCGCGGAGTTACGGGGGGGCGGTCGAGCGCAATCTGTGGAAACGGCGGATGCGAGAAGCTTTTCGAGCGATGCACCGCGAGTTGCCAGCGGGAATGGATCTGGTGGCGCGTCCGCGGCGTGGGGCCAAGTCCGACATCGCGCTCGATCAACTCGGCCGCTCGCTCTACCGGCTGGCGAAGCGGATGGCGGCGCGACTGGACTTGAATCCTCCACCTGGCCGCGGCGGCAAGCCCACGACGGATACAATTGCTGACGGGGACTTGCCAACGTGACTGCGAATCGTGAGACGTCGCCCAGCGCGAGCGAGAGTCCGTCACTAACTGCGGTCGCGGCCATGAAACGCGCCTTGTCGATCATCGTCGGTTTGCCCGCGATGCTCTTGATCGCCATGGTGCGGGTCTACCAAGTCGTGCTGAGCCCCTTTTTGGGGCGAAACTGCCGCTTTACGCCGAGCTGCAGCGCGTACTTCATCGGGGCGGTAAAGAAGTACGGCGCGGTAAGAGGGGCGATTCGGGGTATTCTGCGGATATGCCGTTGCCACCCCTTTCATCCCGGCGGATATGACCCACCGTAGCCAAAGTTCGGTGGAGGGACCGTCGCGTCCCCCCGGCTTCCCCACCTGGTAGTATCCCACAGTTTCCACTGGTGGAGTGGACCGCTCCCAGTCCGCCGCTCGGCAACGGGCGGACTTGTTGCTTGAATTCTGCGCGGACCCGCCGGCCACCCTCACTTGTCAAGCGTTGAGGTTTCTATTGGGGGTTATTGGCCGATTTGCTACTGTCCGCCTGGGACTGCGGGAGGAAAGGGGGGCCCACTTTTTGTACGGGGGACTCAAGCGGGACCGTCCCTCTTGCTAGCAGCCCGTGCCTGTACCCCTCTGCGCAAACAAGAGAATTGATCCATGCTTCGGCGAGGCACTCCCGCGAAATCGATTCTTCTGTTCTCGAACTACTACCCGGAAGACCGCGTATTCGGCAGCACCACTCGCTTGGCGCGCCTTCTGCGGTGGTTTTCCGACCTCGGCGTTCGCGTACACGTGGTCAAGCTTACCCGCAAGTTGAGGAATTCCTGCGCGCCGTTCGTCCACTCGGCGTTTCGCACGCAACTCAGCATGGCCGGCTGTCGCGTGGAAGGGGATACGACGGCGCTGTGGGACGACATGACGCGCGAGCGGTCGTTTGTGGCGCAGCGCCTTTGGCTGCGGGCGCGGCATCTTCGATTCCCCGTCCAGAGACAAATCGCAGAGCTCATCGCCCGCACTCGCGCCGATATCGTGTGGGTGAATCATTCGTACTTGGCGCCGCTGGTGAAGCTGCTTCCCGATCGCGATGACGTATTGCGAGTCATCGATACGCACGATGTGATGCATCTTCGCGACGAAACATTCACCAGCGCGGGTTGGCAGCCGGAGAACGGCGTCAGCCGCGAACAGGAACGCCGGCTGTTAGAAGCGTTCGATGTGGTGTTGGCGATTCAGAATCAGGAACGGCGCGTCTTCCAAGAGATGCTCCCCGGCACAACGGTCGTAACGCTGGCCCACGCCATGGAGGCTGATCCGCAACCATGCACCGGCGCCGACATTTGTTTCGTCGGCAGCCAATACAAGGTCAACGAACGAAACCTGTTGGCGTTCCTCCAAGCCGGTTGGCCGGCGATTCGGGATCAGTGCCCCACGACGAGACTCCTGGTGATGGGCGGGGTGTGCGCGTGTCGCGCTGTGGCGGCAGCGGCGGCGAACGACCGTCGCATCGTCCTCCGCGGCACGGTGACCAAGACCCAGGAAATGTACGCCGGACCCGCCGTGGTCCTGTGTCCCATTTGGATCGGCAGTGGGCTGAAGATCAAACTGGTGGAAGCGCTGGCACACGGCAAGGCCATCGTAGCCACGCCGATTGCGGCGCAAGGCCTCGAACGTGCCGCCGGTATCGCCTTTGAACAAGTGGACCACCCCGGCGACTTTGTCGCCCCGGTTGTGCGGCTCATCCGCGACGCTCGCGATCGCCGACAATTCGAGGCCGCCGCCGTCGACCTGGTGCGGCGGGAGTTCAACCAGCAGCGCGTTTATCGTGAAGTGAGCGAATTGCTCGATAACTGGTGGGGCGTACCAAGAAGGAAGCCTTTGGCGGCTTAAGTGTCTGTCCCCTTTTGCGGAGCGGTTTTCCGATGGCATCGAAGGAATCCCCCCAATGAACCGCGTCGCCGTAATCGGACTGGACGCCGTCGAACCGCATCTCGTCGATCAAATGATCGCCGGGGGCGAACTGCCCACGTTGGCGCGGCTGCAAGCGAGCGGGGCCCGTTGCCGCCTGCACAGCGAATCGACGTGGCGATCGGGGCGCGTTTGGGAGACGTTTTTGACGGGTCAGGCCGACTTTCCCAGCGCGGCCGTTTTCGACCCGGCGACGTACGAAACCACGCAGCTCGGGTCGCGGCGTAAAGAACCGTTCTACGCCCGCATTCCCGATTTGAAACTGCTGGCGATCGACGTGCCCTACATGTCGTTGTGGTACGACACGCCGGGCGCCCAGGTGATCTGGGGCGGCCACGACGCTGGTTATCCCCGTGCATCGCGACCCGCCGGACTCGTGCGCGAGATCGATGCGAGGTTCGGCGTCCATCCGGCCTTTCATAACGATTTCAACCGCGCGTGGTATCACAAGCCCTCCATCAACGCGCTAGCCGATTCGCTGATCGCCGGCTCGCGGCGGCGCGTCGACGTAATCGAGTGGTTAATGCAAAGGGTTCCGGATTGGAACCTGTTCATGACGGTGCTGTCCGAAGCGCACTCGGCGGGAGAGATTCTTTGGCATGGGATGGCGGAGGGGCATCCGATTTCACTGGCAAAAACCGCGCCACTGGCACGGCGTCGTCTGCTCGACGTCTATCGCGAAATCGATCGCGCGGTGGGCCGATTGATTGAATTGATGCCTCGCGACACGACGATTGTCGTCTGTTCGGTTCACGGCATGGAGGCCAACGACTACGACATCCCCTCGATGACGCTGCTGCCAGAATTGTTGTCACGCGCGTACACCGGGAAAGTTCGACTCGGCGGTCCCGCGTCGCGGAGTTGGCGGCAAAGGGGATGCCCGCCCGTGGTACCGGGGGCGGATCAAACGTGGAACGAGTACGTCAAGCTCTGGTTTGACTCCGGCCGTGGGAAGCGCGCGAAGGCCCTTCTGAAGCGTCTCTGGCGTGCGGCGCGAGGAAAGTCGCGCCGTATTGAAGAATTCAACGTGCCCATCCCGCCGGAATCGGACGTACCGCCGGAGGAGATCGCCGAGCCGCGCTGGCCCCTGAACTGGCAAACCACCTGTTGGTATCGTAGCGAGTGGCCACGGATGCGAGCGTTCGCTTTGCCCGTATTTTATGACGGTCGCGTGCGGATCAATCTCCGCGGCCGCGAAAGTCGGGGAATCGTCGAACCTGGCGAATATCGCGCCGCGTGCGACGAGGTGGAACAGTTGCTGCGCGATTGTCGGAACCCTCGCGATGGCCGACCGGTGTTGGCGGACATCCAGCGGCTTCGCGCCAGCGACCCCATGGACTCCCACGGACCGGACGCCGATTTGGTGATTAACTGGAATCTGGCGGTCGACGCGTTGGAGCATCCGCGATTCGGCGTGATCGGACCGATGCCGTTTCGCCGCACCGGCGGACACACCGATCGTGGATTCCTCTACGCGGTCGGTCCGCAGATTCCGCCGCAGGACCTGGGCTGGCAGGAGGCAATCACGGTGACGAGCACGATCGCGCACTTGCTTGGTGCCGGCGATTCGCGCGAGTCGATCGTGACGCGTAAAGCGCGGGCAGCCTGAGCTTATCCAAAAGCCGTCTCAGAGAAGGGGACAGGCACATTGTGCTCCGCGCAAGTGCGCAAAATGAGCCAGTCCCCGACGGTTTTTGGATAAGCCCTAAGCATGGGCGAACTCGAACGTCTCCCGTTCCTATGCGGCTCGGCGACCGGAGTTCAACTGCTTCATCAGACCGACGATTCGGTTGCACTGCTTGCTGAATTTCCGCGGGTCACTGGTTTCCCAGGGCCAGCGCGCAGCGCTCGGCTCGCTGGCGATTGGATCGTTTTCCGCGGCGATCATGTCCGAAACTGCTTGCCAGAAAACCCGACGGCGAATCCACTCGCGGGTTAATCGCTGCTTCGGTACGCGGTGTTTCACGCGGATATCGGGCGAGTACAGCAGGCGATAGCCGGCTTGGCGCAATCGATTGCCGAGCTCGGTTTCCTCGTTGCTCAACAGCAGCGAACCGCGACGTCCCAAGTCGGTGCGAAATCCGCCGACTCGCTCCACCAGATTGCGTCGATACGCGACGTTGGTGCCGATCAACCAATGTTGCTCATCCGCTTCGATCAGCTCTGTGCCCCAGTTCAGTACACCCACGTATCCCAGCAGATGGTCGTGCAACCAGGGTGGGCGCGAAGTTTCCCAAAGCGGATCGGCGGGTCCGCCGACTCCGGCCACGTCGCCCGACTCGCGCTCGAACAATTCGACGATCTTGGCGAGCCAATCCGGCGCGGCGACCGCGTCGTCGTCGATGAACGCCACGTAGGCGGATGGGGCCTCGCGAATGGCGACGTTTCGGGCGTTCGATAAACCTGATTCGTTCAAGTGGACGAAACGCACGTTCCCGTGCTCGCCATAGGATTTCGCGAATTCCCGTGCCCGATCCGCATCCGGCGAGTTATCGACGACCAGAATCTGATATGCCCCGGTCGACAGACTTTGCGCCAGCAACGAGCCGATCGTGTCCCCCAGCGTTTCGTACCGATTGAACGTGCATACCGCTGCGGAAATCAAGAGGGGGGCGGACGCGGTTTCTTGTGAAGTCACGGCTTCGTGGTGCCTTTTGTGGGGCGGTGCGGCGCTCACAGGCGAAACGACTTGTACCGGCCCCGATGCACCCGCCTCTAGCCCAGTTTCCAACTGACGAATTGCTAGCGTCGCATGTGCTTCCTGGCGTGCTGCCGAACTTATGCATCCGGTCCTGCGGGCCGTTCTTGCCACAGTGCAAAGCGTGCGAAGGCTGCGAAGCTGCGTGCCCCTCGTATCGCTCTTGACCGAGGAGGGGGCCGGGGGTATCGTTCGCCCCGCAAATCCCTGTCCCGGCGCGGGTTCGCATCAACACTTCCGCGCAGCATTCGCACATTTGGTTCGACACCGCCGCCCAATCCGGGCCCGGTCCGATTAGCCGGTCTACGGTGCGCCGGTTCTGGCGCCCAACAGCACGGAGCGCGTAACGGCATGAAGCCACGCATCAGTTCTTGTCCAGGCGTAAGAAGGAAGTCTTCGCCTGACGTGCGTTTGTCGCCGGAGCTGCTTTCGTTTCCGGATTCGCCGTCGTCTGCCGGCGTGCAGCTCGGCCGCCGTCAAGTTCTGGCATTGGGGCTGGCATTGTTGGGCGGTTGCGCGTCGCCCCTCATTCGATCGCAAAGCCCGGAGATCGACGAACTGCTTGGCGACGGCGAGGCGCAGGGCGTGCCGCTGGTGGGCCAACTGGCCGGAGCGCAGGGCCTGAACTACATGAAGGTCGAGAGCGTCGGCCTGGTGACGGGCCTGCACGGTACGGGAAGCGATCCGCCTCCATCGTCGCTCCGCCAACGGCTGATGGATGAAATGGAGTCGCACGAGACGGAAGGCCCCAATGCGGTCCTGGCCTCGCCTGCCACGAGCATGGCGCTGGTGCGGGGTTACTTGCCGCCGGGCGTGCAAAAGGGGGACACGTTCGACGTCGAGATCCTGCTCCCCCACCGATCCGAGACGACCAGCCTGCGCTACGGCTGGCTCATGCAGAGCAGAATGCGACGCGTCGAGATACTGGGAGGCACCGCGCTGACGGGTCACGTCATCGCGTTGGCCGGAGGCCCCGTGCTGGTCGATGCCGTCTTTAAGTCCGATGCCGAGCCTGCCGACGAGCTTCGCGGGCGCGTGCTGGCCGGGGGAATTGCCCGAGATTCCCGACCGCTGGGGCTGACCGTTCGCCGCGACAGCCGCTCGGTGATGACTGCGACCTTGATCAGCTCGGCGATCAACAACCGGTTTCACGTATTCCAGCGCGGAACGAAAAAGGGGGTGGCCGACCCCAAGAACGATACCTACATCGAATTGGCCGCGCACCCGCGCTATCGCCACAATCTGGTGCGGTACATGGCGGTGGTGCGCAACATTCCCATGGAGTCGACGCCGGCTCAGCACGTGGCCTGGCTCGCACTGCTCGAGCGACAACTGGCCGAGCCCACGTCGGCGGCGCTGGCGGCCTTACGACTGGAAGCAGTCGGCGATGATGCGGTGCGAATCCTGCGGGCCGGCGCGCAGTCGAACGACGCCGAAGTACGGCTCTACTCGGCCGAGGCGCTTGCCTACCTCGACGATCTGGCGGCCGTCAAGCCGCTGGCCGACGCGGCACGCAACGAGCCGGCTTTCCGCTGGCACGCCCTGACGGCCCTTTCGGCCATGAGCCACGTCGAGGCCAGCGAGGCGCTCTCCGACCTGTTACACGTGACCAGCGCCGAAACGCGGTACGGGGCGTTTCGGGCCATGCGGGCCCGAAGTCCCGACGACCCCATGCTCATGGGCGAAATCCTGGGCGACGGATTTCACTTCCATGTGATTCCCACAACCGGCGAAGGCATGGTGCACTTCTGCCGGCTCCGCCGGCGGGAGGCGGCCCTTTTTGGAACCGACGAGCACCTGCTGACGCCTTGCGTTCTGTTTGCCGGTCCAGAGATCATGGTCCGCGGCATCGACGAAGGGAATGTCAAGGTGAGCCGATTCACCCCCGGTGCGAAGGACCGTCACGCAAGTTGTTCCAGCCGCATTAGCGACGTCATCCGCGCCATTGTCGAGGTCGGCGGAGGATATACGGAAGTGTTCGCCGCGCTACAACAGGCCAGCCAGGAACGTCGCCTGTCGTGTCGGCTCGTGGTCGACGCTCTGCCCTCTCGCGCCCGCACCTATCGGCGCGACGACGAGCACCGGCAGGACTCGCCGAGCGGCGAGTCAAAGGGATGGCTACCGGTCGCCAACCCGCTCCCCGACCTCTTTGCCGTGCCGGACGGGCAGGAATCCTCCGGCCGCTCCTCCCATTCCGACGGTGGAGAATCCCTTGCGGACGGACATGCTATCCGGGACGAATTTTCCGACTCCGACGGCGACACGGCACCCGAAGGGGGGCTCCTTGGTAGAATGACACGGTGGCTATTCCGCTAAGGGCGCCGTAGCGATCATGCGCGGCGGCCGGCATTGCCATCAGGCCTCAGCCACCCGGTCGGGGAGGGTGGTGCCCCCCAATTCGTGTGTCCCGTGCGCTCATGCTCAACGCCCTGGAACTGATTGGCTTCAAGAGCTTCGCCGACAAGACACGGCTCGAGTTTCCGCCCGGGATCACCGTGATTGTCGGCCCCAACGGCTCGGGCAAGTCGAACATCGTCGACGCCATCAAGTGGGTGCTTGGCGAACAAAGTGCCAAGAGCCTGCGCGGCAAGGACATGGCCGACGTCATCTTTAAGGGGGCCGGCCCGGGGGGTCGCAAGGCCATGAACACGGCCGAGGCGACCATTTTCTTCGACAACTCCGACGGCCGGCTGGCCATCGACTCCCAGGAGGTGCGTGTTACCCGCCGCGTGTATCGCAGCGGGGAGGGGGAATACCTCATCAACGCGCAGCCGTGCCGCTTGAAGGACATCAAGGACTTGTTCCGGGGCACGGGGGTCGGCGCCGACGCCTACAGCCTGATCGAGCAGGGCAAGGTCGACAGCATGCTGCAGGCTTCGCCCCGCGACCGGCGCGCCTTGTTCGAAGAAGCCGCCGGAATCAGCCGCTTCAAGGCCAAAAAGGTCGAGACCCAACGGCGGCTGGAACGCGTCGAGCAGAACCTGATCCGTTTGTCGGACATCGTCGAGGAAGTCGAGAGCCGATTGCGAAGCGTGCGTGCCCAGGCGGCCAAGGCCCGTCGCTATAAGCAATATGCCGATCGCCTGCAGCAGCTCCGCACCCACGTTGCGCTCACCGACTGGCGCCATCTCACGGCCCGGTTCGAGCAGCTCGAAAACCAGCTTGACCAGCTCCGACGCGAGGCGGAAAACGAGACGCGGCAAGCCGACGAAGCCCAGCAGCGGGCCGCCCAGCTCGAATCGGAGATCGGCCGCGTCGACGAGGCCATCCATCGCGACGAAACGTGCATCGCCCGCGATCGGGAACGCATCGCCGCCACGCAGTCGCAGGTCGAGCATCAGCGTGCCCGATGCCGCGAGCTGGACGACGAAACGGCTCCGCTTCGCCGCCAGCTTGCTGCCGCCACCGCGCGGACGGACGAGCTCGAGCAGCGTCGGGAGGAAGCGGTTGCGGCCCTCGATCAGGCGCGAAGCGAGCATGCCGAGCTAAGCATCGAGGTGGCTGAGCAGGAACAGGCGATGGCCGACTTGAGCGCGCGGCTTAAGGACCTGGTCGACCATAGCCAGTCGCGGCGACACGAGTACTTCGAACAGGTGCGACTGGTGGCCGCGTTGGGCAACCAGGTCGCCTCGTGCGAGTCGCAGCAGTCGGCCGCACAGGCCACTTGCGCTAGGCGAAAGTCGCGGCTGGAGGAACTCGAGCGCGACCGACAGGAGCAGCAGAAATCCCTGACTGTCCTCGAAGGCGAGCAGCGCGAGTCGGCCCGACAGGCAGAGCGGGCAGCTTCGGCGCTCAGCGAAGCGCAGGGCGAATTGGCAGATAGCCGAAAGCAGCTTGCACGCCTTCAGGAGGAACTAGCCGCCACCGCCAGCCGGCTCAGCGCCGCGACCGAACGGGCCGCCGTCCTCCGGGAGCTGGAAAGCCGGTCCGAGGGGATCAGCAGCGGCGTGCGCGAGGTGATGGCTCGGGCGACATCAGGGGACGGGCCCTTCGCCGACGTGGTCGGGCTCGTCGCCGATTTATTGCGGGTCAGCGTGAAGCTGGCACCGCTGGTCGACGTGGCTTTGGGGGAAACCGCGCGGTGCGTGGTCGTCTCGGGCGACCGGCTGATCCACGCTCTGGCAAAGCGCGAGTTCAAGCCGACGGGGCGCCTGGGCGTGTTGCGGTTCGACGCCTCGATCTCGGACGATGACGTGGCCCGTGCGGCAGGAAGGTCTCCACGCGAGGACGACGCGCAAGAGCCGTCACGCGGGGCGAAGGTAGAAGCGTCGCAGCTTGGCGACGACGTCGACCTCGGTGGTCGGCCGGGCGTTATCGGCCGCGCCGATTCGCTCATCGAGTGCGAGCCTTACTACGCGCCGCTCTTTCAGCACCTGCTGGGCGACACGTGGTTCGTCGAGTCGCTCGCGCACGCCCTGGCCCTAAGCGCCGAGTGCGGCCGACCCCTGCGATTCGTCACCCTCGAAGGCGAGTTGCTCGACGAACGCGGCACGCTGGTCGTCGGCCCTCGCAACGTCTCGGCCGGGATCATCTCACGGCGGAGCCAACTGCGGGCGCTCGACGAAGAGATCCAGGAGCTTAGCCGGAAAAAAGCTGACTCCGAGGCGCGTGCCGAAAGTCTGAAGCACCAGATGCAGCGCCTCGACGCACAGGTCGTTCGACTGGCCGAGGACCATCAGCGCGGGGCCACGGCGGCGGCCGATGCACGGGTTCGCACGCAGGCGGTGGCCGAACGGTGCGCGCTGTTGGAGTCGCAGTATGGGGCGATTGCGGCCGAATGGAGGGCTGCTCAGACCCAGGTCGAAGCTGCCGAGCGAGACTTGGCGGCCTTCCAACAGCGACTCAACGTTGGGCAGACGCGCCTGGCCGAAATCGAGGCCGACGTGGCCGGCATGGACGATCGCGCAGCCGAGTGGGAGAACGAGCGACAGCAGCTCACCCGCCAGGCGACCCTCGCCCGCGTGCGTCTCGCCAAGAGCGAGGAGCGGCTGGAAACCCTCCGCCAGCAGGTGGCCCAGCATGACGAGGCCCGCGAGGAGCGAGCCCGCCGACTGCGCGACCTGCGCGCCCAGATTGACAAGACGCTGCATCGCCGCGAGGAGGCCGACGCAACCGTCCTCCGCGCTACGGCCGAGCTGGCCGAGCTCTACCTGGCCAAGGAACGCATGGAGTGCGACGTCGAGCGGTGCCGCACGCAGCGCGCCGCGCTCGCGCAGGAGCGCGTCGGCCTGCTCGAAGAGGTGCAGCAGCGGCAACATACGCTGCGGCACTTGCAGCAGCGCCAGCACAACGACGAGCTGGCGGCGGGAGAAGTCCGGCATCAGCGCAGCACGCTGGTCGAGCGGCTCCGCGACGACTACGGCATCGAGATCGGCGAGCTGGAAGAAGACGCCACGCACCAGGACCACCGAGAGCGCGACCAGATCGAGGAGGAGATCGCCACGCTGCGTCGCAAAATCAACAGCATCGGCGCCGTGAACCTCGAGGCGCTGGCCGAGGTCGAGGACCTCGAAGCTCGCCACGCACATCTGTCCGCTCAGTATCAGGACCTTTGCCAGGCCCGCGATGCCCTGCAGCGGATCATCACCAAGATCAACGCCGACAGCCGCCGCCTGTTCCAGCAAACGCTCGAGGCCGTGCGGGCCAACTTCCAGACCCTGTACCGCAAGGCGTTTGGCGGCGGGCGCGCCGACCTGGTGGTGGAAGAAGGGGCCGATCCCCTGGAGGCGGGAATCGAGATTGTCGCCACGCCTCCCGGCAAGCCGCAGTTCAGCAATTCGCTGCTCAGCGGCGGCGAACGCGCTCTGACGGCCGTGGCCCTGCTCTTGGCCATTTTTCAGTACCGGCCCAGTCCGTTTTGCCTGTTGGACGAGGTGGACGCCCCCTTCGACGAGGCCAACATCGGCCGCTTCATCGACGTGCTCGGCGGCTTCCTCGGCTGGACCAAGTTCGTGCTGGTCACCCACTCCAAGAAGACCATGACTGCCGCTACCACGCTCTACGGGGTGACGATGCAGGAGTCGGGCGTGTCGAAGCGCGTCTCCGTCATGTTCGACGACGTGAGCGACGACGGGCACATCCGCCGCGAGGCAGTCGAGCGGCAAGCGGCCCTCGATGCCGCGGACGCCGTCGAATCGGCGAGCGA
>CAYQAJ010000041.1:0-13194 GCA_964415245.1 uncultured Pirellulaceae bacterium
TTCATGTGCCGTGAGGTCGGCCGTCACATGATTGAACGCGGCGAGGGCGGCAAGCGATGCGTCGTCGCCCGGGGCGAATGATTCGCCGGCGCCCTTGAGTTGCTCTTCGAACCCGGGCCGCAACGTGGCAAGCATCTGTTGCCAGCCGGCCTCGTCGAGCACATTGAGGACGACGAGCTCGGGCGGAGCGTGACCAGCGGCGTCCGCATCATCTGCGGACTCGCCGTCTGCCTGCTCGCCTTCCGAACCGTCCTCAGAGAAGGGGACAGGCACAATTTGTTCCGCAGACTCCACAAATTGAGCCAGTCCCCGACGGTTCGCTTGCTTGCTTTGAGAACCGTCTGCAGAGAAGGGGACAGGCACAATTTGTTCCGCGGACTGCACAAATTGAGCCAGTCCCCGACGGTTCGCTTGCTTGCTTTGAGAACCGTCCTCGGAGAGGGGGACAGGCACAATTTGTTCCGCGGACTGCACAAATTGAGCCAGTCCCCGACGGTTCTGAGCGCCCTTGCTCTCCGCGCCTCCGCGCGCCGCACTCGCCGCGCGCTCGACGAGGTAGAGGCGGAGGCGAATCGAATCCTGGCTGGTGAAATCGAACGCGCGCAGGCGGATGCCCTCGGATTCGGCGGCAAACGCTTCTTGCACGTCGAGCGGCTCGCCTTCGGCGGGCCAGCCGCGGAAGGAGTACTCGCGCAAGTTTTTCATCCAGGATTCGCGCGTGGCGTTCCACTCGTCGGTATCGCGGGGCAGGGCAGGGGGGCTGGCGGCGGGCACGAACGTTTCGTGAATCTCGGTGTTGATCTGGTCGGCCGGCAATCCTTGGTCGTGGTTCTCGGGCGAGAACTCGAACACGCGGAGTTCCTCGGGCTCGAAGAAGGGGACGGCCGTCTTTTCGATCAGCGAGTCGTCGCCCTTCAGGGAGTGGTTGAACCAGCGGAAGGCGTGAACGCGCAGCTCCTGTGTGTCTTCGTGCGGGCCGGCGGTGATGTTGAGGGCCAGCTTGTCGTCGGCGCCGTAGAGTCGGTACACCTTGCGGGCCAGGGCGTGCGTGCGGACGACCCCTTCGAGCGGGAAGATGCCGTCGCGGTCGCTGTTGCTGATGAGCAGCGGGCGGGGGGCGACGAGGGCCGCGACGAGCGGGTAGTCCCAGCGGTAGGTGTTGAGCATGAACATGCAGTCGCAGTGGCCCTCGACGGTGCCGTCGACCACGTGGTTTTCCAGATCGGTGATACCGGCCACCGGCACGGCGACCTTGATGCGGTCGTCGATGGCGGCGATCCACCAACTATACGCCCCGCCGCCGCTGCGCCCTGTGGCGCCGATCCGCTCGGGATCGACCTCGGGGCGCGACTGCAGATAGTCGAGGGCGCGGATGCAGTTCCACGCCTCGACGCCGGCCGGCGTGTAGCCGCGGTCGAGCCACCACCACATATTGAACGAGTACGTGCCGTGGTGGGTGGCCTCGATTTCGCCAAGCTGCAGCGAGTCGATCGTGAGGCAGACGTAGCCGTTGCGGGCGAACCACGCGCCGTGATGCTGGTAGTGCACCTTGTTGCCGAAGCTGATGCCGTCCTTCTTCACGCCGCCGTGGCCGCAGAGGTAGAGAATGGCGGGGAGTTTTTCGATGGGCTCGGTGGGATCGGCGTTCTCGGCGTTGACCTTGCGCGGCAGGTAGAGATCGCCCGTAACGTACAAGCCGGGGCGCGACTGGAACTGCACCTTCTCGACGACGAAGTCGTCTTTCTCGACGCGGCCCGTGACGACGGCTTTCAGATCGGTGCGCTCGGGCAGGGGATCGAGGCCGAGCATGTCGAGAAGCTGGCGGCGGAGCTCGGGGCGGCGGGCTTCCCACTGGTCGAGCGTGTCGATGTCGGCCAGGCAAGCGTCGCGGAGGCGCGCGGTTTCGATTCGAAAATACTCGGCGATCATGCGATCGCCGCGGCTGGTATCGCGGGGAGCGGGCTCGTTGGCGGCTTGGGCGAAGGCGCGATTGGCAGTTCCCGCGCCCACGAGGAGAAAACTCAACAAAATGAGCGCCGTCGTGAAACGCATGATTGCACCTCGGGGGGGTGGGGAGCCGCGGGTATACGAGGGTGTTTTCAAACCGTCTGCGGAGAAGGGGACAGGCATACGCCGAGTTTTCAGTGTTCAGTTTTCAGTTTTCAGTCGGTGCAAAGATGACCAGCGTACAACTGACAACTGACCACCGACAACGGACCGAGACTCGGCAAAATGAGCCAGTCCCCGACGGTTTGGAAACTGCCAGTAATTAGCGTATCCGGTGGTATGGGCGAACGCAAATGTCTCCGCTATTTTTGGCGCGAGCGCAGCAATGGACGATCTGGACGAGATGGACGAAATGGACGCTGGATTCCCGCCTGCGCGGGAATGACAACAGGGATTCAGCGCGGGCCTTGCGCTACGAGTGGGTGGGGCCCCGAAGCCGAGAGAGTGTGGGGCCCTGTTGCCGAGAGAGAACGAGCGGCGTCTACCGCACGCGGCATTGGAAGCGGATGATGCCGCCTTCGCCCACGGGGAGCGGGTCGGTGATTTCCCACCGCAGCACCAGCGATTCGCCTTCGTTCTCTTGCGTGAAGAATTCGTGCTTGAGGTTGCACTCGGCGCTTCCCTCGACAAATTCCAGCCGCGGCGTGAGGCTGTCGACGATCGTCACGTTGCCGATCAGCTCGTCGCCCATGTTATCGAAGCGAATGGTGAACTCGACCGTTTCGCCGGGCCGGGCGGTTTTGCGCGAGGCGAGCTTGATGACGCGCATCTGCGGCACGCCGGGCGGACGCTCGTTCTTGTAGACCGACTCGGCGCGCTCGGTGGTGGCCGTAATGGCCACGTTCTTCCCGTCGACGACGGCCTGGGCCATTTGGTCGCCGCTCCAGGCAATCGCCGCTTCGATGCTCTCGGTGAGTCGGGCCTTTTCCGACTGCTCGAACACGCCGCGACGCACGATCTGCAAGTCCTCGTAGGGCCGGAAGTCGTTGCGGAAGGAGAGCAGGCCCTCGTCGTTGGCCAGCTCGAAACCGCGCAGCGACTCTTCCAGCACCGCGGCCGGACGGCTGCCGATCTGCCCCACGGGCTGAAGCTGCTGGGTGACCGATTCCGGCAGGCGGGTGTCGTCGACGCGCTGCGGACCGATTTCGCGCTCGTACGCGGCGACGCGCAAGTGCCGCTCGTGCATCGCCGCTCCGGTCACCTTGCGCACGGCGGCGAAGCGCGGCGCGTAGAGGGCCACGCGATTGCTCGGCACGACGACCGTGCGCCCGTCGATGGTGTCGAAGTGGCCGATGGTGTCTTCGACATCGAGGCCGTGGACGCTCCAGTCGGCCGCCACCGCGGCGGTCGCGTTCTTGTCGCCGCCGTCGAACAGGTGCTCGTCTTCGGGAAGCGGAAACCGCTGGTCGAGAGGGTACCGTGTCGGTTGCAGGATCGAAACAGACGGTGCGGCTGCCAGGGGCAAGTAGTCCGACCCGGCGCCGTGTTTCGCGCCGCGGGAGTTTCGCCCCCCCGGTTTGTCGGCCAGCGAGTCCCGCGCCGCCGTGGACGTTTGCTGCGCGGGAGTGGAGGGTCCGTTCGTTTCGGCCGACGTCGCCGGCGTGCCGGAGGTATCGGAGACAGAAGCCGAGGCTTCATCTGAATCGCCCCGCCGACTTTGATTCGAATCGGCGGAGCGCGCGGTATCTTGCGCCGGTCGCTGGTCGGATAGCGTCAGGCTCTGCGGCTTGGCGGGCGATGCCGACTCGCGAGCCGCGGCAACAGCGCCATCGGTGCCCCGCGTCCGATTTGCCAGGGTTCCCCGCATGCCTCCCGACATCGTTCGGCACGAGCACAGGAGCAACACCAGCGCGGCAAGGAGCCACGTGGCGGCGATCCTTGTGGCTCTGCCTTCGCAGTGGCCGAGCGCTCGCGTCATCGCCGGGTTCCTCGACTTTCGCTGGGCGGCGTGGCCAGGCGGAAGATGCGGCCGGGAAACGACAGCGATTCACGCTGCTCGTTGGGCTTGCTTGAGAACTGCGACTCGAATTGTTGCACCGAGTCGGAAGTCGCGGTCTTTGGCGATGACCGCGGCGCGGCGTCCCGCCTGGCATACGGCGTGGCTTTTGGCTCGGATCGCGGCTGCGCATACGGATTGGATTGCGGCCCGCTCTGCGGCGATCTGGGCGCGGCCACTCCCGACTGCGGCCCTTTCGGCGCGGTTTGCGCGGAATTGGGTGCCGCGTCTGCATCCCCGCGCGGTTCAGGCACCGCCTCGGGCGCGTTTTCGGGATTCAGCAGCTTCTTGAGGGCGTCGGCCCCGTATTTGCGCACGGGGGGCGAGCCGAAGAAAAACGCGTCGCGGTCCCTTGCATCGGGCAGCCGCGAGCCCATCCGCAGAATGGCAACCGGGCGCCCGAGCCGCTCTGCCGTTTCGAGCGGATCCTCGCCCGCGTCGACTTCGAAGTGGCGCTGCTCGGTTTTGGGCTCGGCTAGCGGGAGCGCAGTTTGCGGATCCTCCAGGTAGATCACGCGCATCACGTAGCGTCCGCTGAGTGCCATTTCCAGCTCTTGCCGCGTCAAGTCGACGGGAATGGGAAATCGCTCGATCTCGCCGTGTGGGGGATACAGGCGATCGATCAGCTCGATGGTGGGATAGACCTCCAGCCCCTCGTTCAAGGGGATGTTGGTCACCTTGAGTCGATACACATAGCCCACCAAAAGACCCGCCAACCGCGGCGCCGGCTGAGCGGTTTCAAACTGACCGTTCTCTGCCAGCGACACCCGCGTGCCCCGTGGGGCCGTCACCATCACGGGCTGAAAGTAGCCGCGCAAGGCGGCATCGAGCGCGAGCCGCTCGCGGCCGATCATGCCGGGGGGCATGTTCGAGTTATAGAAGTGGGATCCCTCGGCCCGTTGTGCCCAGGCCGGCGCGGCACACCAAAGAGCGAGCAACATGCCGAGGGCGACAGGCGCGATGAGCGCCATGATCGCCACGCGCGAACCGAGCGCATCCAGTGCCGTGCGTGCCCATCGCACGGCGCTGGCCTTGTACCCGAGCAGCGGGCGTCGCGAATCGCGTGGCGTGGTTCGGGCCAAGGTCATGTCGCTTCTCTGCGCGCGGCGCGCGGTCGCGCTGGGCTCCCTGTGCAAGCTGCATCCGGCGATGGCGGTCCCGTGCGTTCGATCCGTCGCTCGCAACGCGGGCTCGCGAGTCTCGTGCCCGTCCGTACCACCACCGCCTGTTTCGCACGGCGCGCCATCGCACTGCTGCTGCGGGCGATCGCCGAGGTGCCGGCCTGGCAGCCAGACGCTCTCGTGCTCGTTACCGCGAGGACGAGTTAATAGGGATAGCAATCCTCTGCGCCGTACTGACCGCTCACGTTCTGATACATGTCGCCGTGGGGTTGGTCCGGGTTAAACACCGGCCCGTGCATTTTCTCGCGCACGTAGATTTGGTCGGGCGGCTTGGGATAGCTCAAGCCAGGCTGCTGGCGGACGTGCACGGACAACTTCTCCGTCGGCGGCGGCATATTGACGTGAGTGTAGTTCCGCATGACGTGTTGTTGTAGTCCCGCCGGCACTCCCAGCGGAATGTGTGGCGGTCCCGGCAACCCAAGCGGCGTGCCCGTCGTGGGCATACCGTACACCGGCGCGGTTACGCCCGACACGTAGTTGGCGGGCATGGCGCCGCCGCCGGCGGCCATGGCGGCCATTCCCGCGGCGGGCATGGCGCCGCCATCCATGGCAAAGCCTGGTCCGGCTTCCATGAAGTCGCCGGGGACCTCCAGGTCCTTGTTGCCCATGCGGACGACGGCCAGGATTGCACCGCGGCGGTCGGCTTCGGTGATCGGATCGATGCCCGGGTCGAGCCGCGTGCTCACCAGCGTTTCGACGCCGGCCAGTGCCAACTCCTGGTAGCCGGGATCGGGCAGATAGACGACCTTCGTGACGAAGTTGCCGCTGGCCACCTGGTCGAAGTCTTCTTCGGTGAAATGGATGGGAATGGCGTTATGTGCCAGGTAAGCGGCAGTGCGTGGAGTGGTCGGACCAATCTCCAGTGTCGGATATCGCTCGTCGCCCACGCGTCCCGGGATGTTCGTCAGCTTGAGGCGGTAGATGCCTCCCTGCGTAAAGTTCTGCCGACCCGGGACCACCATCGGCGAGGAATCGAACATGCCCGGCGCGCTCACGTCCCACTGAACATGCATCGCCTCGGGCTGCACGAACATGATTTGCACGGCCGGCATCGGAGCAGGCATGGCGCCCGACGGAAACATGGGCGGCATGACGCCCGGTCCAGGTCCCCCGACGCCGGGTCCCGGCTCCATCAGCCGCTCGGCGGGGGGCAGATTGTGGCCGTATGGCATGGCGCAGCCGAACATGGCGACTGCGGCGCCAACGAGCATCGTAACGAGCGGAAAGCGTCGAGACATGATCTTCCCCCCTACGCAGCACTCCGGCCCAAGGCGTGCCTCCACAATGGCTCGCACGGGACCGGGCAATGCTTCCTTGGTTTGCAGACGTGCTTCTCCCGGGCGGTGTCGGATGCACCCTGCTCGGAAGTCAGCTTCCTGTTATGGTCTCTCCGGCGAGCGGGGAACTGGCATGGACCGTCGCTCAGCCGGTACCTACAATCTCTCCCCCCGCCGGCATCGACGTCCGTGGCTTCTCGCGCAGACAGACGCTTCACACCGGGCCGGTAAGCCCTTGCCATCGCCTGCCTTTCGTGTTGGCGGATCGACGGCTGCTTCGGGGCCTTTCCGACTGGGTCGTGCCGGCACATAGGTCGCGATGCCATGCCCGTTAGGGGCGGGGCGTCTTCCGCGCACAGTGGGCCGGCGGATTGGGGCTCCGTGGGTTTATGTTCGGCGTGCTACGACACGATTCTTTGGAAAAACCGCCAAAACCGCGCGATGAAGTACAGCTTGCCCATCCTCTCATCGGGGTTTGTATGTGCCCTGGCCATCGGTGCCGCGCTGTGGGTGCGAAGCAGCGGCGGCATCGCGTTGTTCGCCCAGCGGGTCGATAACAGGACAGAGTCGACGGGTGTGCCGGGTTCGAATGCCACCCACGACGCACGCGGCACTCCGGCCAGCGGCCAGGTCCTGGTGGCGACGGCCGCGCGCACTATGCACGAGTCCCCACCGCTCGACGCGCGGTTGGTTGTGCAGATCAACCTGCTGGGCCAGTCGATGAACGGTCCCGGAACCTATTTACATTTGGGGCACGCCACCGATATGTCCCGCCTCGATATGAAGGTGGGAGTGGAGGGGCGCGTTACCAGCTTTCAGCAGGTGTGCGACGGGCGCTTTCTATGGGTGCGACGTCACGCGGCCGAGAAGAAGAGCCTGGTTCGCGTTGACTTGCGCCGCATGGCAAGAGCGCTGGACGATGCGCCGGACCTGAGCTCGGACCGCGAGGCGCCGCTCTACTTCGGCGGCCTACCGCAGCTTCTTGCCTCGCTCGACCGGTGCTTTCAATTCGACGAGCCGCGAGCCGACCAGCTCGACGAGCTTCCCGTTTGGGTGTTGCACGGAACGTGGAAGCCGAATCGACTCGCCGCGATGACGCAGCGGAGCGAGTCGAGCGATAAGGTTTCGTCCGGAGACTTGGTGACTGGCGACAGCGCAAACGGCGAAACCGCAAGCGATGCGGTGACGTCGCTGTTGGCTCTGCTGCCGCCGCACGTGCCGCACGACGTCGTGCTCACGCTGGGGCGCGACGACACGTTCCCCCTCTTTCCGTATCGTGTGGAGTTTCGCTCGACCGCTTCCCGTGGGCTGACCAAGGGCGGGGCAGGGGAGAGGTCATCGACCGAGAATATCGTTACGATTGAGTTCTACTCGGTGCGACGTCGCGACGACCTCGACCAGCTCCACTTCCGCTATGAGCCGGGCGATCAGGAAATCGAAGACCGCACGGCGGAGTTGCTCGAGCGGCTCGGGCTGCCTGTGCCGCCGCGCTGATGCGCCGCGCCGCTCGTCGCGAGTCGCGCCGCCAATAGCATCGCCTGCCGCATACCGCCGGTCTCGGCGCGTCCTTGCCATGCGAGGTCGAACGCGGTGCCGTGTGCCACGCTGGTCCGCACGACCGGCAAGCCGAGCGTGACGTTCACCGCGTGGTGCATGCCCAACAGCTTCAGCGCAATGTGTCCCTGATCGTGGTACATAGCCACCACGGCGTCGAACTCACCGCCCGCGGCACGCATGAGCAGCGTATCGGCGGGCAGGGGACCTTCGATCGAAATGCCCTCGCTTTTCCCAAGCGCGACGGCCGGCGCGATGAGCCGCTCTTCCTCGTCGCCGAACAAGCCTCCTTCGCCCGCGTGCGGGTTCAGCGCGCATACGCCGATGCGCGGCGGCTCATGGTGTTGAGGGGCATCATTCAAAGCAGCGCCGCGATGCGACTCGGCTGGCTCGCGACATGCAAGCAGCGACCGCACCGCGCCTTCGGCGAGCCGGCAGCATGCTGCGATCCGCTCGCTGGTGAGCCGTCCGAACACTTCCCGTAGCGGCATGTGCAGCGTGGCGTGTACGACGCCCAACCCCACGCGGCCCGCGACTCCGCCCCCCGACGCCAGGTAGAGCATCATCGCCACTTCGTCGGCGCCAAACCACTCGGCCAATAACTCGGTGTGGCCCGGGTAGCGATGACCGGCCGCCCACAGTGCTCCTTTGTGAAGGGGGCCGGTCACCACGGCATCGGCCTGCCGCGAGCGCACCCAATCGGCCGCCGCACGCAGCGCGTCGAACGCCGCCTGACCGCCGCGGGCGTCGATCGTGCAAGGCGGCACCTGTTCGGCTTCATGCGCGCAGCAGGCCAGACAGGGGATTGTCGACCGGTCGGAGGGGACCTCGTCGGGCGAGGCGATTTCGACTACCTTCACCTGAGTGCCAACGAGCGCGGCGGCGCGGCGCAGCACGCCGGGATGTCCCATGACCACCGCGCGGCAAGCGGCGTGAATCGACGCGTCGGACCACGCGCCCACGATCGTCTCGGGGCCGACGCCGGCGGGATCGCCCATTGTTACAGCAAGCAGCGGTCGTTCCATGCCTTCATTGTAGCAATTGTTTTGGTCTCCAAGTTCCGTGTATCAAATTCAACTTTGTCCGTGGTCCGTGGTCAGTTGTCAGTGGCACGCGGAATCCCTGTAACAACTGACCAAGGACAACTGACAACTGAAAACTGTGGCCGCATGCCCCGCATCTTCCTAACCATGTCGTTGCTCGCCTTCGCGATGCTCTTGGCCAACGCCGCGCTGGGGCTGCGGATCGGCGACTTCAACGGTGCCGCACGCAACCACCGCCAGGCGCAGGCCGCGCTCCGCGCGTTGGAGGGGAAGGGGGGAGCATCGCGCCGGGAGAGGCAGGCTCACATCGACCGCGCCGCATCCGTCTCCGACCGGCTCGACAAAGTGAAGGGCCGCAAGATGTTCCACTTCCTGTTCGGCGTGGCGGCCGTGCTGATGGCGGTGCTGGTCAACAGCGTATCGATCACCTATTTCATCGGCACGACTCGCTGGTGCCGCGAGGTGAGCGATGCATACAGCTTCGACGGCCACCTGGCGTCGCAGAGCACGCGGCTGAAAAGGACGGCGTTCCCCTGGGCGCTCGGAGGAGTGCTGGTGCTGTTGGGCATCGTCACCACCGGTGCCGCCTGCGATCCCAGCGCCAACTTGCAACGATCGGCCGAATGGGTCACGGTCCACCTCGCCGTCGCCATGGTGGGAACGACGCTGGTGGCGTGGTCGTTTCTGGTGCAGTGGGGTCGCATCGTCGCACAGCAGACCCTCATCGGAGAGGTTCAGAAGAAGGTGGCGGACGTGCGAGCGGCCAAGGGCCTCGACGGCGAGCTGCGCGATGACATGCCTGGCGATGTTGCCGCACCGACATCTCAACGAGCCGAATGATGCGCGCCTGCCTGCAGCGAGTAACCGAGGCCAGTGTCTCCGTCGACGGCGAGGTCGTGGGGCGGATCGGCTCGGGTCTCGTCGTGCTGTTGGGTGTGGCGGCCGATGACGAGGAGAGCGACTCGCGGCAACTCGCCGAGAAGATCGTCGATTTACGCATCTTCGAGGACGAGCAGGGCAAGATGAACCGTTCGCTCGACGAGACCCGCGGATCGATGCTCGTCGTCAGCCAGTTCACGCTGCTGGCCGACTGCCGCAAGGGGCGTCGCCCCAGCTTCACCCACGCGGCGCCGCCGGAGAAAGGCGAGCAGCTCTACGAATCGTTCGTCACAGCAGTCAGAGCGCGCGGCGTGAACGTGGCGACGGGCCGCTTTCGCGCCATGATGAAGGTATCGCTGGTGAACGACGGCCCGGTAACGCTGCTGCTCGATACGAAGTCGTAGGACCCGTCTGCCGGAAGGAAAACGTAGGTCCTGCTCGGCAAGCAGGACCTACGGCGCGCCGACTTTTCACGTTAACGGAACAACGTGGCCGAAGGTTGGCCGGCTTCGCGCGGGGTTGCGTCTTGCTCGGGCTCTTGCGTCGTGTCGGTGGCGGTTTGCTGTGTTTCGGCGCTGGTGTCCGGGAATCGCTCCATCAGCACGGGATCGCCGAACGAAAGCGCCACCAGCGCGGTCAATTGTCCGTAGGTGGCGATGTTGAGAAAGGGGCTGGGGCTCCACAGCTTCATAGCTGTGCCGAATGATTTCTTCAAGCGCGGCAGCCCGCGCCGCAAATCGATGCTGTAAATCTCATCGAGCAACAGGTGCGACATATAGCCGAGCACCACGGCTCCCGCCTTGAGCAGCCGCAGGTCCATTTGCTGGCTCGCGCAAACGACAAACGCAATCAGCCCCGCGATCGCCGCCGCCGGCAGGCTGTGCCACATGCCGCGGTGCACGGTCAGCCGCCCGATGAGCGCGGCGACGCCGAAGCGAATCCCCAGGTAGATGCCCATGCCGGCCAGGGCGATCGTCTCGAACGACAGCCCCATTTGGTGAAAGCGGTCGATCATCAGCATGGGCACCGCCGCCGCGGCGAACGCCATGCTTTCGCGACGCGGAACGCCGGTATCGCTGTCGATATCGGGCAGCATGCCCGAGGCGCCGCACAACCCGGCCGACAGCACGCAAGCAGGTATCGGCATTTCCCACAGGAAATGGGCGCACGTTCCGTAACCGATTCCCAGCACGGTGCTGGTGCCGATGTGCATCTTGAAGCCGGCCATGCGCACGATTCCTATCGGCGAGCGATGTCGGGGGATTTTTGTCCAGCGGCGGATTGCCGGCGAAATGTAGCGGCCGCGAGCGCAATCACCAAGATCATTGTGGCCAGCAGGCGACGTGGCTTTGACGCGCGAACGTGAATTGCCCAGCTTGCGCGATTGCTCTTCGCCGCCGGGGCAGCGGTCGCTATACTCCCCTCCCCGCTCGGAGGAAAAAGCGGGGGGCGCGATCGCTGCGAGGTTAACGCGGCGTTCGCTGCGCCACGGGAACGCGCGCGTGCGCCGCTGTGTGCGACGGAAAGGAATCCGCATGCAAATCTACGACGTCATCATGCTCTTGGTGCTGGCCGGCGCGATCGCGTTTGGCGCCTGGAAGGGACTCGCCTGGCAATTGGCCTCGCTGTCGGCCATCTTCGTCAGCTACTTCGTGGCGTATCAATATCGACACGTGCTGGCGGCGCGAATCGACGCGCCTTCGCCGTGGAACGTATTCGTGTCGATGTTGATTCTCTACCTGGGAACGTCGCTGGTGATCTGGCTCGTGTTTCGACTGGTCAAGGGCTTTATCGACAAGTTAAAGCTCAAGGAATTTGATCGCCATGCCGGCGCTTTGCTGGGCGCCGGCAAGGGCGTGCTGTTGTGCGTTCTCGTCACCTTGTTCGCCATTACCTTACTCAGCAAGGATCAGCAACAGGTTATCGTCGATTCGCGGTCGGGCTACTATATCGCCTTGCTGCTCGACCAGGCCCATGGCATCATGCCCTCCGAGGTGCATGACGTGTTGCACCCGTACATTCACGAGCTGGACGAGAATCTGCACGATCACAGCGACCACGATCACGGCGAAAACGACCTCGACGCGATCGGCGATCCGGCAGGTGGAACCGCGGCCCACGAACTCCACACGGAAGCCGAGGAGCATCACACGGGCACCGCGGCCGACAACCCTCACGACCCCGATAATGAGCACGCGGCCGACAATCCCCCCGAGGGAAACAATCCGACCGATGACGACGGCGACTTGGCCGGCTTCTGGGGCGACCTGCTGCGATGGGCCAAGCGACTGGAAGATGTCAGCGGCGACGCCTCCTCGACCCGCTGACATGCGCCCGTACGCCCGGTAGCGGACGCCTCGAATCGGTCGCTCGAATCATGCCCAGTTGGCGGGATGTTCGAAGGGCGCCGTCGATCAATCAGAATGCTCGGGGAAGGGGGGGAGTGGTCGTTCGTGGGCGCGCGGCGACGCGCTCCGGTTAACCGCAGCAACACGCCGTCGCGGCGCTTCCGCAGCGGCGAAATGCCTCCACCCCGAACCGCGTTGCTTGCGAACGTCGCTCTTGCCCAGGGCAGCGGGGCTAAAACGGCAGATTCCCCGGGAAAACGGCCGATCCCAACCGAACATAAGAAACATTATCGGACGTTGGAGGGAGGCCACTACTGGCGGCAATCAGCGCTGATTCGGACCGGCGCGCTGCCTTGCGAGAGACGGCGCAGCGTGCCCGTTTGAGATGCTTCCGCAGCGTCCTCAAACGAGACGCGTCCTGGGTGCCGCGGGCCGTCGCGATTAGCGTGCGGAGCGACGGAGGGCCGAGCAACCGGGCGCCCTCCCCTGCGGTCGCTTTCGGATCATTCCCGAAGCGGCTCCGTCTGGGCACGGCTCCGTCTGGGCACGGCTCCGTCTGGGCACGGTTCAGTTCGCTTCGACCGAGTCGACAACCGTATCGGCCGAGCCGTTGGATGGGTCGGGTTCTTTCGCTGGCGCCGATTTTGTCTGCTTGGTCGTGGAACCGCTCTGCGGCGAGGCCGATTTCGATTTCCCGGACTTCGCGCCGGTCCGGGGGGATGCCGACCTCGCCGGCCTGGTTGCCGAATCCGATTGGGTCGAGTCTGAATGTGCATCGGTGGACGCCGACTCGGACTGTTCGGCCGCCGAAACGGACGGAGCGGCCGCCGATTGCGAATCCCCGCCCGCCGCCTCCGGGCCGCCCGCCGCCTCCGGGCCGCCCGCCGCCTCCGGGCCGCCCGCCGCCTC